>CBINOW010000022.1:0-42202 GCA_966252395.1 uncultured Oleiharenicola sp.
GATCATGGAGGACCCGAAGGTCGTCGAACTGAAGATCTTCAACAGCCTGCCGCACATGCTCATCCCGGTGGTCACCGAGCCGAAGAAGGTGCCCGGCGCGCTCAAGTGGCTGCTGAGCGAGATGGAGCAGCGCTACCAGATTTTCGCCAAGGTCAACGTCCGCAACATCACCGGCTTCAACAACCGCAAAAAGGACCCCAAGGCCGCCGAGTTCCCGCCCGCCGAGCAGCAGGCCGAATTGGAAGGCGTCGCCGACGAGATCGAGATTCCCGACCGCCTGCCCTACATTGTCGCTATCATCGACGAGCTCGCCGACCTCATGATGGTCAACCCGGCGGAGATCGAGACGAGCATCGCCCGCCTCGCCCAGCTGGCCCGCGCCGCCGGCATCCACCTCATCATCGCTACCCAGCGCCCGTCGGTGAACGTCATCACCGGCGTCATCAAGGCCAACCTTCCCTCGCGCATTGCCTTCCAGGTGGCCTCGCAGGTGGACTCCCGCACCATCCTCGACACCAAGGGTGCCGACACGCTCATCGGCCGCGGCGACATGCTCTTTTCGCCCCCGGGCAGCTCGCGCCTCGTGCGCGCCCAAGGCGCCTTCGTGGCCGATGACGAGGTCGTCGAGCTGGTCGAGTTCCTCAAGCGCAACGGCCCGCCCCAATACGCCCAGTCCGTCCAGCAGCAGATCGACCGCGCTGCCAAGGAGGACGACGAGGACAGCGAAGGCGGCGGCGGCGACCTCGGCGACGACCAGGAACTGTTCATGCAGGCCTTCGACGTCATCAAGGCCTCCCGCCGTGCCTCCACCTCCACCCTGCAGCGCAAGCTCCGCATCGGCTACAACCGCGCCGCGCGCATCATGGACCTCATGGAAGACAAGGGCATCGTCGGTCCCGAAAACGGTTCCTCGCCGCGCGAGATCCTCGTGGATCTCGACACCTACCAGCCGTGAGCGGCCCCGACTTTCACGCCGAATTTCGCGTCTCGCGCGTGTTTCGTGGTGACATGACCCGCCGCCTTTCCTAACTCAATTCTCATGCAGACCATCGGCGAACGACTCGAGGAGGCACGGAAACGGAAAGGCCTTTCAATCCGCGAGGCGGCCGAGCACACGAAGATCCGCGGCGACTACCTACAGAAGTTCGAGGCCAACTCCTTCGACATCGACCTGCCGCCGCTCTACATCCGCGGCTTTGTGCGCACCTACGCCCGCTACCTAGAGATGGACGCCGAGCGCATTGTGAGCGAGGTCGAGGCCTCGCTCGGGCGCGAGAGCAAGCCCGCCCGCCGCGAGCACCGCGAGCCGATCGCGCGCGTGGACTTCGGCGCCGAGCCGCGCAAACCCGAGTCCAGCGAGACCGGCGAAAAAGTGGGCAGCCGCGACAACGACAAGGCGATGCTCATCAAATTCGGCCTGATGGGCGGCGGAGCCATCATCGCCATCGTGCTGATCATCCTGTTGATCAACGTGCTCTTCTCGCGTCCGACCACCAAAAACGAACAGCCAGCGACTAACACCACCGCGGATCAAGTTTCGCGACCCACGCCTCCGTCAACGGCCCAAGTCGTCACATTCACGGCCACCGCTAAGACTCGGATTAAAGTTATCACCAAAGCCGGCGGAGAGATTTTGGCCGACAACGTCACTTTGACCGAAGGTAAAAGTATCAATATCAATAAGACCGAGCCCTTGTTGGTAACTGTCGAAGACCGGACCAAGCTTAGGATGGAGATAAACGGTCGGCTATACGAAATCCCCAAGCTGCAATACGACCCCTACGGGCAGTTCACGTTGGACTGAGTGGTCCTTGCTCGGGATTTGACTGGAGCCTAGTTCCTTAACGCCGCAGGGCCACCGGCGGTCCCAGCACCTCGCGCAGGATGAAGGCCCGGCGCAGAGCCTCAGGACTGCGCAGGTCGCCAACCACCGTTGAGCGGGTGGCCGCCCGCTTCGCGGAACTGTGATCAGCCGTCGCTTCCTCAAACTCGGTGCGCTTCGAGACGGCAGCTTTCATGCGCTTGGCCTCGCTCAGCTTTTCCTGCCACGCGGCCTGCTGCTCCAGAATTTCAGCCTGGCGCTGTGCGTCCAGCCGCGTGCCGCTGCGCCCCAGCGGTGGCGGCTGCGGAGCGGACACGACCACTTCCCGGACAAACGGAGGTGGAGTATCCGTATCCATCGTCGCGGGCTCCGGAGCGGGAGCCATTTCCGGTTCGGCCCCGCCCCGCTGGCGCTGCGCGATCTTGCGTTGGATTTCCTCGCGAATCTTGCGGGTGCGTTCCGCCAGGTCAGGATCCTCGAACTCGTATTCCGGGGCCTGCTCCGACTGCCCGGGTGCCGCCTCGTCCGCACCCTTCTTCTTCGTGACGGCCTGGATCAACTGCAGCAGGACGCCGCCGATGATGACCACGGCCCAGATGTTATCGAGGAGCGGTTGGATCCATTTCATGGCGGCGAGCTACGGTTCGAGGGATGGGCCGATTCCAGATTACTTCTTCCCCTCGGGATGCGCGATGGAGCCGCGCATGGCGGTGTCGGACTGGATGTTCTCCATCTTGTAGTAATCCATGACGCCCAGCTTGCCCTGACGGAAGGCCTCGGCCATGGCACGCGGCACCTCAGACTGGGCCCGCACGACTTCGGCCTGCATTTCCTGCACCTTGGCCTTCATTTCCTGCTCGAGCGCGACGGCGGCCGCACGGCGGATTTCCGCCTGCGCCTGGGCCATGTTCTTGTTGGCTTCGGCCTGCGCTTCCTGGAGCTTGGCGCCGACGTTCTCACCGACGTCCACGTCGGCGATGTCGATGGAAAGGATCTCAAACGCCGTGCCGACATCGAGGCCGCGCTGTAGCACCACCTTGGAAATGCTGTCCGGGCTCTCCAACACGGTCTTGTAACTCTCGGCCGAGCCGATGGTGGTGACGATGCCTTCGCCGACGCGGGCGATGATGGTCTCCTCCTTGGCGCCGCCGACGAAACGGCCGAGGTTGGTGCGCACGGTCACGCGCGCCTTCACTTTCACCTGGATGCCGTCCTTGGCCACACCGTCGATCGTGGTCCGGCCGCCCTCGGGGTTGGGGCAGTCGATGACCTTCGGGTCCACCGAGGTGCGCACGGCCTCGACTACACTCTTGCCCGAACCCTTGGTCGCAAGGTCGATGGCGCAAGCACGGTCCCAATCGAGCTCGATGCCGGCCTTCTGCGCGGCGACGATGGCTTGGACGGTTGGCACCACGTTGCCGCCAGCGAGGAAGTGCGCGGCAATCTTGTCGGTCGCCAGTTCGATGCCGGCCTTCACGGCCGTGATGCGGGCATCAACCACCAAGCTGTAGGGCACGCCGCCGAGGCGCATGCCGAGAAGGTTGAGCATGCCCACGGGCGCGCCATTGAGCATGGCCTTCAGCCAGGTGCTGAAGAACGAAAACACGATGAAGAACGCAATCAGCGCGGGGACGCCGATCAGAACAAGCATGATGACGGAGGGCATGGTAATTTCAGGTTTTGGTTAAAATCAGACGGAAATTGTCGAGGCCGGTGACCCGCAGCGTGGCCCCCTTCGGCGCGTGGCCGGATTGCGAGAATCCCTCGTAACGGCGGCCCTCGACCAGCACGTAGCCGCTCGGCACGAGCGGCGTGATAGCCTCGGCGGTCTTGCCCACCACCGCCTGGAGGTCGGCCACCGGCGGCTGACTGGTGGCGGTGACGGCGGACTGGACGATGAGCTTTTTGCCGACGCGCGTCTTGGGCAGCCAGATCAGCTCGATGTAAAGCATCAGGCCCAGCAGCACCACGGCCACGGCGGTGGCGATGAGCCCGCCGGCCAGGCCAAAATTCGCGAACGCCAGCACGCAGCCCACGAGCATGCAAAGCCCGCCGATGATGCCAAGGATTGCGCCGGGCACAAAGACCTCGCCGGCCAAGAGCAACACCCCGATGAGAAACAGAATGATGATGGCGTTCATACCTTGGCCTTTTCGACGACGAGACCAAAATCCGTGCGCCCACTGACCACGATCACCTCGCCGGTGTCAATGCCCCCGACCTCGACCTTGGCCTCGTAGCGCCGGCCGCCGATCTCCACTTGTCCGCTCGGCCGCAGCATGGTGACGGCCACGCCCGTCTGGCCCACGAGTGAAAGAATCTGCTCCCGGGCATCCGGCGCGGCGCCTGAAATTTGTGCTGCTCCAACCACTGCCGTTTGGACAATCATTTTGTCCCATACCCAACCTTTCGGCAGGTAGCGCAGCAGCGCTAAGCCCAGAAGGACAGCCAGCGCCAAGCCGACGCCGACATTCTGCAGCGGGCGCACGAAGGCGTCGCCCGACCACGCCACGGTGATCGGCTCACCGGGCCACAGATCGGCCATGGCCCACACAAGCGAGCCCAGCATCAGCGCCAGGCCGCTCACGGCGACGATGGCGATGCCCGGGAAAAAGATCAGTTCAATCGTCACCAAAATGAGCCCGATCGCAAACAGCAGGATCGGCTCGTGCCCGGAGAACCCCGCCACGTAGTTGCCGAGGAAAACGATCGCCAGCAGGGTGATGCCTGCGATGCCGAAGATGCCGAAGCCGGGCGTCTTGAACTCGATAAAGAGCGCCAGCATGCCCAGCCCTAGAAGCACCGGAGAGATGGCATTGAGGTATTGGGCGAGTTTCTCGGACCAAGTGACCTGGAACTTCTGCACGGTGTATTTGCCCGCGCCGAACTTGCTCGTGAGCAGCTCTTCGACCGTCGCGGCCTTGCCCGCGCCCAGCAGCGGCTGCGGCGGTTCGCCATACAGTTCCAGTGCTTCGGTGGCGGTCAGGGAAAGCAGCTCGCCCTTGGGTTTGAGCACCTTGTCCCCGATCTTGAGCTCAAAGTCCTCGTCGATCATCGCCTGGACGGCCTGTCCGCGATAACCTTTGCCTTCGGAGGTCGCCCGGATGCGGGCACGCAGGTAGCTGACGATCTTCTGCTTCATGGTCTTGTCCACGTCGCCCCCGGTGGAAAGCACGGGAGCCGCCGCGCCGATGACCGCGGTGGGCGCAAACCAGATTTCGTCGGTCGCGGCAGAGATGAAAGCCCCGGCCGACATCGCTTCACGATCCACAAAGGTGAGTTTCCGACCCGGAAACTTGTCGAGCGCCTCCATGATCTCGAAGGTCTTGTCGAGGGCGCCACCGGGCGTGTCCATGTCGAGCACGACCAAGTCGGCCTTCCGCTCGATCGCCTCTTTCAGGCCCCGGCGAAGGATATAGACGGTCGGCGTGCTGATCTCATCCTTGATTGGGATGACATAAACCCGCGTGGAACCCGCCGCGGTCGGCTCGGGGGCCGCCAGCGCCGCCTTGGGCGCGGAAGCGGGAACCGGGGCCTCCTCGGCGATGGCGACCAAGGCCGCGGCCAGCAGGGGGAAAAGCATCAGGGCGCGCTTCAACATCAGGGCCATCCTACGGTATGCACGCCACCACGCAAGCGTCGCCAACTTACAATTCCTTGAATTATTTCCGGCCGGCTCGCCGGCTTGTGCATAAATTATCTGACTTTGGGTTGGAACGCGCGGCGCAATTCGTTTTACCAACAAGCCATGGAACGCATCCCGTATCTCGGGCACACGATCTTCAAGTGGCAGGTGGGCGCCTCGTCCTTTCTGGCGCTGCCGGAAAAAGGCGCGCGGCTCATGAACTGGAACGTCACCCTCGGCGACGGCAGCGTGCGCGACATCATCTACTGGCCCGAGGTCGAAAACCTCGACAACATCGCCAGCGTCCGCGGCGGCAATCCGATCCTCTTCCCGTTCAACGGCCGCACCTATGACCGCGGCGATATCCACCAGTGGCGTGCCGAGGACGACGTGCGCCGCCCGATGCCGATGCACGGCCTCGCCCGGCAGGGTAAGTTCAACCTCACGCGTCTCGACGAGGGCGGCTTCTCCGCGCAGTTCATGCCCGACGAGGCCGCGAAGGCCGCCTACCCCTACGACTACGAGTTCGTCGTCAGCTACCGCTTCGACCCGCTGGCGCTGTTCGTGGAGCTGCAGCTGACCAACCACGGGCGGACGCCCATCCCGTGGTCGGCCGGGCACCATTTCTATTTCACCCTGCCGTGGACCACCGGCCGCACCCGCCGCGACTACGTGCTCGAGACCACTGCGACCAAACACCTCCAGCGCGACGACAAGGGCCAGCTCGTCCCCGGCCCGCGGGTGAATGCTCGCGAGACCCTCGACAACCCCGCACTCGTTGACCTCATCCACACCGGCCTGAAGCGCGAGGTCTTTGCCGTCACCGAAGCCGGGACTGGCAACCGCCTGTTCTTCCGCACCAGCATGGCCGGCAGCAGCGCCAAGGACTTCGCGGTCGTGACGTGGACGCAGGACGAGAAATCGCCTTACTATTGCGTGGAACCCTGGATGGGGCCGCCCAATGCGCCCGAGACGAAGGTCGGCCTGCACCACGTTGCCCCGGGTCAGACGCAGAAGTTCTACGTCGAGATTTCCCTCAGTTGATTTTGCCGGGATTTCTCCCACCTTCCTAAGCAATGCCCGGCCTATCGCATTTTCCCACCGCCTTCATCGAAGGCATTGGCGGCCCCGAATTGATGCTGATCATGTTCGTGATCCTGCTGTTGTTCGGCGCCGACCGCCTGCCGGATCTCGCCCGCGGCTTCGGTCGCGCGATGCGCGAATTCAAGAAGGCCACCAGTGGCGTCGAGCAGGAGGTCCGCAAGGCCATGGCCGAACCACCGCCCCCGCCGTCGCCGCGTCCTGCGGGCACGATCGGCCAAGGCGAAGCGCCGAAGCCCTACATTCCTCCGACCCCGTCCTCCCCGCCACCCTCGGCGGAGTGACCCCCCGGCTTCAGCCGAAGATATTCCCGCGGTTGAAACGCCACACGGCAACGGCCATGACCGCCGCCGTGATCCCGCCCAGAATGCCGAGGGTCGGCAGGATTTCCGTCAGCGAGGCGTTGGCCCAGAGAACCTGGGCAAAGCCTTCCATCGCCCAGTAAACGATCGTCAGCTTGCTGACCTGCTGGATGAACTCCGGCATGAATGTCACGGGGAACCACGCCCCACCGACCGCGCACATCAACAGGATCACGAAGGTGGCCAGTCCGCTGGCCGCCTCGGGCGACGAGCTGACGGAGGCGATCAGCATGCCGAACGAGGTGCAGGCCGCCGCCGCGAACGCGCACACGAGCAAGAGCATCCCGAAATGGTTTTCGATATCGATGCCATAGAGAAGGCGGCCGCCGATGAAGAGCACGATGAGTTGCAGCAGGCCGATACAGACCCCGTAGAAGAACTTGCTCCAGAGAATCTGCGCGCGCCCCACCGGTCCGGCGAGGATGCGCTGGAAGATGCCGTGGTCGCGTTCATAGAACAACGCCGTCGCCGCGCCGCTCAGGGCGAACAGCAGGAACTGCATGGCCCAGCCGCCCACGATGCGCGTGGCGGCCGGGGACTTCACGTCCTGTCCGGCCACCTGCACCGATTCGATGCGGATTGCCTGCGCAAACAGCGATTCTCCCGATGCGGCCGCGGAGGCCGAGCTGCCTTCACGCCCGCCGAAGCCGAAACTGCCGCTTTCGATGTCCTTGAGAATGGCATCCGGATTGCCGCCAAAACTGCGGGCAATGTTGTCTGCAAGGGCGCGGTTGAAGGAGCCCTGCCGCTCCGTGCCGATGAAACCGCGGCCGCGCGCCAGCAGGGATTGTCCGAGCAACTGGGGCACATTGGCATAAATGGTCTTTTGCAGGATGCCGGTGACCATCTGCGTTTCGATCTCGTTGCGCGGGTTGGTGTAGATCTTCAACCGCACGCCGAACGCGGCCTCGCTGATGAGGTCAGCGGGGATCACCACGGCAAAGCGGAACCGGTTGTCCCGCATCATCGGGGCAAGATCCGCCTCGGTGAGCAGGCGCTCCGACTTGTCGGCATTCGTGGTCGTCGTCACGACCTTGAATGCCTTCTCGGCCCGCAGCGCCTCGATCAGCTTCTGGGCGCCGGGATTGCCGCTGGCATCCACCACCGCAAGCGGAATGCCGGTCGGGCTCGTGTCCTGGCGGTTGATCCCGAAAACCTGGCCGAAGAGCCAGATCAGCGCAAAGGGCACGGCAAAGGTCAGCGAGACCGCCGCCTTGTTGCGGAAAAAATTCACGAAGTCCTTGCGGACGAGAACGAGAAGAGTGCGCATGGGGATGACGGGTTACTCGCGGAGGATGCGGCCGGTGAGATGCAGGAAAAGCGCTTCCAGCGTGGGGCGTTGGCTGGTGAAGAGGCGCGCGGGCAGGCCGAGTGATTCGGCCATCGCATAGAAATGCGAGAGCTTCATTCCCGCCTGCGGCCGGAAGCGGTAGGCGTCGTCGGTCTTCTCAACGGTGCCGTGCGCCCCGAGTTGCGCCACCAGCGCCGCCGTGCCGTCGGCGGGAAAGCGGATTTCCTCCTCGAAGGGCAGCTTCAGCAGCAGCTCATCAAGCGTGCCGAGCGCATGAATCTTGCCGTGATCGATGATGCCGATGCGCGAGCAGAGGCGCGTGGCCTCCTCCATGTAATGGGTGGAGTAGATGACCGTGAGGCCCTCACGGTTCAGCTTCTCCAAGAACTCGAAGATCGCGTTGCGCGACTGCGGGTCCACGCCGACGGTCGGCTCGTCGCAGAGCAGGAGCTTGGGCCGGTGCAGGAGCGAGGCGACGATGTTGAGCCGGCGCTGCATGCCGCCTGAGAAAGTCTGCACCAGGTCGCGGCGGCGGTCGGCCAGCTGCATCGCCTCGAGGCCCTCGGTGATCCGGTCGCGCAGGACCGAGCCACCCAGGCCATAGAGCTGACCGAAGACGCGGAGGTTCTGCTCGGCGCTGAGTTTCGGATACAGTGCGATGTGCTGCGGCACGAGGCCAAGGGCCAGACGTGCCGATGGATCGGCGGAGGTGAGCGGACGTCCGTCCAGCATGATGCTGCCGGCATCGGGCGCGCGCAGTCCGGCGACCAGGGACATGAGCGTGGACTTGCCCGCGCCGTTCGGCCCGAGCAGTCCGAAAAATTCCCCGGCCTCGATCCGGAGCGACACGCCGTCAAGCGCCGTGAGCGCACCGTAGCGCTTGGTGATGTTTGCAAAGGTGAGCATGGCAGAAACTGTGCCCCGAGGAATAGGCCCGCCCGCGGCAAAGACGAGCATCGCCGCACGGACGAAGGTCATGGTCATGGTGACCCGTCGGATTCGTCCCAATGTCGGGAACGCTGGATTTCGACTTCGTGCCTTCATCCTCGGCTGCGGCCGGCCGCGAAAACACGCAGAAAAATTCTTCTGCCTCAGCGCCGCATACTTACGCGCGCGGCTGCAACTTGGCACATCGGGTGCGTGTAGTAAGGGCAGAACCAAATCCGCCATGAAAAAGAATTTCCTCCTCATCGCCACCCTCGCGGGGCTCAGCACCATCGCCAGCGCCGCTTCGACTTCCACCGACTCCGATGTCTTCGTGCTGCCGACCTACGTCGTCACCGCGCCCCGCTTTGCGCCGGCCGAGCAGAAGATCCAGACGAGCCTGAGCGAACTCCGCCAGCAGCCCCTGCTCGCCAAGGCGCTCACCCCGGATTTCAGCGAACTGCGCCAGCACGTCGCCCCGGCCACCCGGATTGCCCATGCGCCCGCCAGCATCGCGGCGAAGTCCACGGCCAAGTCCTGAGCCTGCGCCTCCACCCTTTGTCAGTGCGTTAGTGTGTGTGCAAAAACCCGCCTCTGGGGAGAGGCGGGTTTTTTGTCGCCTGCGCCGGGCACCCGGCAACCATGGCGCCGTGCCCGCCGACGACTCCGACGAACCGGTTGCCATCCCCATCACGGGTGAACTCGACCTGCACACGTTCCGGCCCGCCGAGATTGCGTCGTTGCTCGACGACTATTTTGCCGAGTGCCGGCGGCGCGGAATTCTCCGCGTTCGGGTCGTCCACGGCAAGGGCACCGGCACGCTGCGCACCACGGTGCACACGCATCTGCGCCGCTCGCCCGGCGTGGCCGGCTTCGCGCAGGGCGACGAGACCAGCGGCGGTTGGGGCGCGACGATCGTTACACTCAAACCGGATAATTCCTGCTGAAGCACCGCGACTTTCCTGCGATGATGCGGGTCCTTTCCCCACTTATGAACGCAATGCACGAAATTGACTACAAGATCCACGGCGACGACATGCAGTTCGTCGAAGTCGAACTCGACCCGCAGGAGGCCGTCGTGGCCGAGGCGGGCGGCATGATGTATATGGACGACGGCATCGCCATGCAGACCATCTTTGGCGATGGCTCGCAACAGAGCTCCGGTTTCATGGGGGCCCTGCTCGGCGCCGGCAAGCGCCTGCTCACGGGCGAGTCGCTCTTCATGACCGTCTTCCAGAACCAGCAGATGGGGAAAAAGAAGGTCGCGTTCGGCGCGCCCTACCCCGGCAAGATCATCCCCACTCACCTGAAGGAGCTCGGCGGCGAATTGATCGTGCAGAAGGATTCTTTCCTCTGCGCGGCCAAGGGCGTGAGCGTCGGCATCGCCTTCCAAAAACGCCTCGGCGCGGGACTGTTTGGCGGCGAGGGCTTCATCATGCAGCGGCTCACCGGCGACGGCTGGGCCTTCGTGCACGCCGGCGGCACGCTGCTGGAGCGCACGCTCAACCCGGGCGAGGTGCTTCGCGTGGACACCGGTTGCATCGTCGGTTTCCAGCCCAGCGTGGACTACGACATCCAGTTCGTGGGCGGCATCAAGACGGCGCTGTTCGGCGGCGAGGGCCTGTTCTTCGCCACGCTGCGCGGCCCGGGCAAGATCTGGCTCCAGTCCCTGCCCTTCTCTCGTTTGGCTGGCCGCATCGTGGCGGCTGCGCCGCAAACCGGTCGCGGCGGCCGTGAGGAAGGCTCGCTGCTCGGCGGTCTCGGGCGCGTGCTCGACGGCGACAATAGTTAAGGCCGTCCATCCGGTCGTTGCACCGCCCGTCACTCGGGCGTTGTTTCCCGTGCCCATGCGTCCCAGACTCGGGACATGGGCACGAAATTCACCTATGCATTGATCCTGACCATCGCCGGAGCAATTCTCCACCTGCTCCTGTATTTCACGGGCTTCCAGACCGAAAAATTGGCCGTCGGCCAACACCTGAATTGGATCGGTCTCATCATCATGGTGGTCGTGCTTTTCCTCGGCATCAAAGCCACCCGGGAGGAGGCGGCCGACAAATCGCTCAGCTACGGCAAAGGCGTGGGCACCGGCGCCCTCATCTCGCTGATGAGCGGCCTCATGAGTGCCGTCTATAATTTCATCCACTTCAAATTCATCAACACCGAGTTCGTGGATTACCAAATGGAGCTGGTTCGCGCCAAGTGGGAGCAGGCCGGCATGAGCGCTACGCAGATGGAACAGGCAGAGGGCATCACCCGGGCCATGATGGGCCCGGTCGCCCAGGCGATCTGGACCCCGATCATGGCGGTCCTGATCGGCACGATCGTTTCGCTGATCCTCTCTACGTTCCTCAAGCGCGCCGCCTCCGCTCCTGTGCCACCGCCAGTTCCCTGAATCAAACAGGCAGGGCCGCGCTTTCACGCGGCCCTGCAGATTAGCACACACACACTGGCGCGGGTGACCGCGCCATAATTATTTAAAGGGTCCGCATCCCGGGCTCGGCGACCTCCGGCAGGGTTTCGTGCGCCGGCAGCCGGAAGTGAATCTTGCGGGCAGGCTCGAAGACCTTGGTTTCGATGTTGATCGCGCCACCTTCGCCGCCGAACTCGGCACCACCGATGGCATCGATGCGCGCCTTCACCTCAGGAGGGAGCTTGGCATGCTCCTCGGGCGTGTTGATCGGTCCTTGGAAGGTGACCTTGCCGTCCTTGTCCTTGACGGTGAGCTCGCGCTTGCCGTTCGTGGCATTGACCTCGATCGCGCCCTCGTCGTCGGAGAACACGAAGTTGCCGGCAGCCAGATCCAAGATGGTCGAGCCGGCGCCGCCGTGACGGCGCAAGACATGCACGCGCGGCTGGGCCACCCAGTTCATCCGGTCGCCCCCGATCACGCGCATGACGTCACCCGCCTCAGCGGGAGGCATACCGGGGACACCGGGCATCGCCGGCAAGGCCCGGGAAAACCCGAACGCACCGCCGCCCGCACCGGGATCAGCGTGACCGAAAACCTGCATGAACCTCTCGCCGGGGCCGCCTTCCCACGCCAGTTTTGGCACCTCGCGCTCACCGAGCTTGGCCTTCACGGTGCTTTCCTTGCCGCCGCGGATGTAGGTGAGCTTTACCTCGTCACCAGCCTTGTGATTGCGCACCAGCACGGTGAGCTGCGGCATGTTCACGAGGATCTGGTCGTCCAGCTTGGTGAGGATGTCGTGTTCTTGGAGCAGACTGGCGGCGGGACTTCCCTCCGCCACGCGGCGAATCACCACACCCGTGCCCCGGGCCAGGCCGAGTTGCGCGGCCATGGTCGGATCAACAGGCATGGTCTCGACGCCGAGGTAGGCGACTTTCTCCATCTCGGCGGGACCGGGACCGTCGAGCTTGATGTTGAAGGGCTGGCCATCGCCTTTGACGGCATGGCGGCGGATGACGATGTCCTTCTTGACCTCGGGCTCGGCGAACGCGGTGGTGGCCGCCGCGAGCAGAAGGACGGGAAGCAAACGGGTGACGACTTGGGTTTTCATGGGGGAAAGGAGTTCAATCGAGACTGGCGCGCACGAGCCGGACTTCGTCGCGCGGCACGCTCCAACGGACGGAGGCGTTGGTGGCGGGATTCTTCCAGGTGTAGGTGTCCACGTAGCGGTAGCGGACTTCGCGTCCCTCCGTGCGGTCGGGCAGCAGCGTCGGATCACCCTCCTGCAAATCATAGAGCACGGACGAAGCGTGCACGGGCTCATAGCGATTGGTCGCGGCTACGGACGAAGTCGCGGAAGCAGGCGGATTGGCCTTCGCCTCTGTCCCGGCCAACCGGTTCTCCGGGGCGGCCTCAGGCATGCGGCGCAAAAGCAGAAAGGCGACCAGCAAAGCCGCGGCGGCCGCGGCCATGGACCACGAGATCCATTTCCACGTGCTCCAACTCGTGGCCGACGTGTAGCGGCGCACCGTTGCGGGCGCAGGAACATTCGCAGCCCCGAGTTCGCTTTCCAAAGCGCGCAAAAGCATGGCCGACGGCGCACGGGGCGTGAGGCGCTTCAGCTCATTTTCCAGTTCTTGCAGGGATTCATCCATGGCAAAGAGGTTCCAGTTGTTTGCGGAGGGCGATCAGGGCGTAGCGATAACGCGATGCCGCGGTGTTGGGCGGGATGCCGAGTGCCTCGCCGATCTGCTCAAAGGTGAGTTCCTGCCAGATTTTGAGGACCAGCACCTCGCGTTGTTCGGCCGGCAGGCGGCGCAGGGCGACTTCGATCTCCTGGCGACGTTCGTCGCCTTCGCCGGGCAGTTTTTGGAAAATGGCCTCGCGCTCCTCCAAGCCGCCGTCGGCGCGCTCCTCGCGGGCTGTGCGCCGGTCTTCGCGGCGGGCAAGATCCAGCGCCGCCCTCCGGATGGATGTGACCAGCAGCGCCTGCGGATCACCCGGCAGGTGGCGTTGATTCCGCCAATAGCGCACAAAGGCTTCCTGCAGCACATCCTCGGCATCGGCCAGCGAGCGGGTCCACTGCCGGGCGCACAACAAAAGCCGGGGGCCGTGGGCCTCGATCCATTGTTTCCAAGTGCTGTGCTCATGGGCGCTCTCCATGCGGGTGGTCCGGGTGGTTTTCCTGAAGAGCGTCACGGTCCGGCGAATTTGTCTGAACATGTCCGGCGAATCGTCGGATGCAGACATTAAAAGAGGCCGGGGGTTCTTCACCCACCGGCCTCTGTTACGACTTGTCTCTGCTTAAAGTAAAAACCGCGACTTAGGCGGTGTAGGTGCTCTGACGGCGGTAGTCCGCGGCGGCCATGGCCACCAGGGCGGCAACCGCCAGGTAGGCCACGGAAACCGTGATGCCAGTCAGGTAGTCACCGGTGAGCTTGGTGCTGCCGAAACCGGCCACGAGGGCGACGGCAACGGTGGTGGTGATGACTTGGATCGTGTTGGTCTTCATAAAATTGATGTCTGCTTGAGTTTTGTCTTGGGCCACCTGTTTCGGTGACGCCGTGACTATACGGCATGTCTTGCAATAGCCAAAATACTTAGTTTCTATTGTATCCATCTGATTTTCCTATGGAATTATACCAGTTGCGTTACTTCTTGGCAGTCGCTGAGACAGGCAATTTCACAAAAGCGGCCGGACGGGTTTTTGTGTCCCAACCCTCCCTCAGCCAGCAGATCCTGAACCTCGAAGATGAGCTGGGGCAGAAGCTCTTTCACCGCATGGGCCGCAAGGCAGTGCTGACTGACGCCGGACTTAAGTTGTTGGAAAGCGCCCGTCGAATCGTGACCGACGCCGACCAGACCATCCAGGAGCTCAAGGAAAGCACGGGGCTAGGCCCCAAGGTCAAAGTCGGCGCCCTGCAAACCGTCGCCCCGTTCTTTTTCCCCGCCATGATGGCGCACTGCCGGGCCAACGACATCCCGCTGGTCATCCAAACCCGCGAGGACTTCCGTCGCCCCTTGGCCGAGGCGGTGCTGGAGGGCCAGCTCGACTGGGCCTTGATCTCCCTCCCCTTCAACGAACCGCGGCTGCACTTTGAAAAACTCTACACCGAGCCCCTTTGGGTCGCGATGAGCGCCAATCATCGCCTCGCCCAACTGGACAACCTCACCTTCACTTCGTTGCGCGACGAAAACTTTATCCTGATGGGCGAAGCCTCGACCCTCACGCAGCATATCCAGCGCTTCTGCGGTGACCACGACTTCGAGCCCAAGATCAGCCACCGCTGCGCCCAGGTCTCCACGGCCAAATCACTCACCGCAATGGGGCTCGGGATCACGGTGCTACCGAAGAGCGCCCGCAGCGCCACTGATCCCGAGGGCCTGATCTTCCGCAAATTCAGTGGCCCCGTGCAGCCCTCCCGCGACATCGCTCTCGTGCGGCACCGCCGGCGACACCTCGGCCGCGGCGCACAGATGTTTGCCGAGATCGCCCGCACCGTCGTCGGCCCGATCGTGAGTGTGAGCGGCTCCGTCGCGCCCAAGCCCCCACCTGCATCCTTCGACGCGGGAGTCTAGTTTTGCCCGGTTGCCTCTGGCCGGAAGATGCGTCACGTTTTCTGTGCCATGATAAACGCGATCAAAAAGACTCTTCTCGCGGGCATTGGCGCCGCCGTGGTTACCAAGGAAAAGGTCGAGGCCGGCCTCGACGAACTCGTCAGCCAGGGCAAGCTGAACGCCGCCGATGCGCGCTCCTTCGCCCGCAAACTCTCCCGCGACGGACGCCGCGAGTTCGCCGTGCTGAGCGAGGATGTGGGCGAAAAGCTGCACGATCTCGCGCTCAAATCGACGCGCGAAGGCCAGGTTCGTCTCCGCCAGCTCGAAGCCCGCCTGAAGAAAACCGAACAGCAGAAAAAGCCCCGTCACGCCAAGCCGGCCCGTCGCGCGAAGTGATCGGCTTTGACATCCTCAGCCACGCCGGCCGCGCGAAGGACATCCTCGCGGCGCTGGCCCGCCACGGATTTTCCAATCTGCTCAACCAGATGGATCTGCCGGCGGGCATCTGGCAGCGCCTGCTGCCCACGCCCCCCGCCCCGCACCGCGCGGAGGAGCGCCTGCGCCTCGCCGCCGAGGAACTCGGCCCGGCCTTCGTCAAGCTGGGCCAGATTCTCTCGATGCGGCCCGACCTGCTGCCGCCCGCCTACATCGCGGAGCTGCGCAAGCTGCAAAGCCAGGTGCAACCCCTGCCCTTCGATGAGTTCCGTGCCACGCTCGTTGCCGAACTCGAGCGCGAACCCGGGGAAGTTTTCAGCGAGTTCGACCCCGTCCCGGCGGCGTGCGCCTCGCTCGCCCAGGTGTATTTCGCCCGGCTCAAGGACGGCGGCCAACCCGTCGCGGTGAAGATCCAGAAGCCCGGCGTGGAGCGCTCCGTGCAGATTGACCTCGATCTCGCCGCGTGGCTCGCCGCCCAGGTCCACAAGCACATCGCGGCCCTCCAGCCGTTTGATCTGCCGGCGGCCATCGAGGAGGCGCGCCAAGGCATGCTGCGCGAGCTGGATTTCCGCACCGAGGCACGCAACCAGGAATACTTCAACGCCCTCAACCCGCAGCCGGGCCAGGTCTTCGCGCCCCGCGTTTTCCCCGACCTCTGCACGCGCCGCGTGCTCGTGATGGAGCGCATCACGGGCCGCCCGGTGAACGACCCTGGCCTGCCCGCTGAACAATGCCGCGCCCTCGCCGGCCACGGCGCCCAGTCGCTCGTGCGGCAGATCCTCATCTCCGGTTTCTTCCACGCCGATCCGCACGCCGGGAACGTGCTCGTCACGCCCGACGGCCGCCTCTGCTTCCTGGACTGGGGCCTCGCCGGCCATCTCACCCGCCGCCTCCGGCAGGCCCTGGCCGACTTCTGGGTCGCCGCTGTGGAGCAGGATGCCGAGCGCATCGTGCAGATCGCCGCCGACCTCGCCCCGGCCACCGCCCGTCCCGATCTCCGCGCCATGGAAAAGGAGGTCACTCTCGCCTTGCGCGAGGAACTGAATTTCGCCGTCGGCGAACCCCAGCTCGGCCGGGCCATGCTGCGCTTGCTCCACATTTTCGGCCGCAACGGCATCGCGCTCTCCCGCGACTACTCGCTCATGGCCAAAGCCGTCTTCTCGATCGAGGAGGTCGGCCGGGCCCTCGACCCGGAATTCGACCTGCGCGGGCACATGCCGCCGATCCTGCGCGAGCTTTTCCGCGAACGCGCCAACCCGCGCAATCTCGCCCGGCGCATCCGCGAGGTGCTGCACGAGGCCCTGCTCGGCCTGCAGGACTTTCCGGGCGAGCTGCGCCGGATCGTCCGCCGCTTCGAACAGGAAAACCCCACGATCAACCTGCAGCACCGCGGGCTCGAGCGACTGGACGACTCCCTGCGGGTCGCCGCCAACCGCATCGCGCTGGGCGTCGTGGTCGGCTCGTTGATCATCGGCTCGTCGCTGCTCGTCACCACGCGCGTCGGCCCGACGCTCTTCGGTTATCCGGCCCTCGGGATCATCGGCTACATCATCTCCGCGCTGTTCGGCCTCTACGTCATCTTGGACATCATCCGCCACCGCCGGCACAAGTGACCGGCCGCGCCCCCCATCCCGGGTTTGCACCGCGCCGGATTCTCTGAACGCTTCCGCCCTCCATGTCCGCCCCAGTCACCGCTGAAACACCCGTCCACCGCACCATCCCGATGCGGCCCGAGGTGCTTGCGCCGGCTGGCGACTGGGAATGCGCCAAGGCCGCCGTGGAGAACGGTGCCGACGCCATCTATTTCGGTCTCGAACGCTTCAACGCCCGCATGCGCGCGAAGAACTTCACCGTCGCCGACCTGCCGAAGCTCATGGAGTTCCTGCACCGCCGTGGCGTGCGTGGCTATGTGACCTTCAACGTGCTGGTGTTCGCCGACGAGCTGGCCGCCGCCGAGGACTATCTGCGCGCCATCATCGCCGCCGGCGTGGACGCCGCCATCGTGCAGGATGTCGGCATCTGCCGGATGATCCGCGCGATCTCGCCGGATTTCCCGATCCACACTTCCACGCAGATGACGGTCACCAGCGCCGCCGGCGTGGACTTCGCTCGCGGGCTCGGCGCCGACCTCGTGGTGCTCGCCCGCGAAAACTCGATCAAGGAAATCGCCGCAATCAACGAGGCCCAGAAGTCGCTCGCCCATCCGCTCCCGCTGGAAACCTTCGTGCACGGCGCGCTCTGCGTCGCCTATTCCGGCCAGTGCCTGACCAGCGAGTCGCTCGGCGGCCGCTCCGCCAACCGCGGCGAATGCGCCCAGGCCTGCCGCATGCCCTACGAGCTGATTTCCGACGGCGCCAAGGTCGAGCTCGGCGACCGCCGCTACCTGCTCAGCCCGCAGGATCTCTCCGGTCTCGAAGTGCTGCCCGATCTCGTCCGCGCCGGCGTATCCTCGCTCAAGATCGAAGGCCGGCTAAAAAGCCCCGAATACGTCGCCAACATCACGCGGGTCTATCGCCGCGCCGTTGACGCAGCGATGGCCCAGGTGGAACCCGCGCTCCGCGCGGGTTTGCCTCAGGCTGAAAACAGCTCCTTCGAGCCGGCCTCCGCCCGCTACGACCTCGAGATGGGCTTCTCCCGCGGTCTCTACACCGGCTGGTTCCGTGGCATCAACAACCAGGAACTCGCCCACGCCCGTTTCGGCACCAAGCGCGGCGTCTTCCTCGGCGAAGTCCAGCGCGTCGGTCGCGACCATGTTACCCTCCAGCTCGTCGCGCCGCTCAAGCCGGGCGACGGCCTCGTCTTCGACGCCGGCCGACCCGACGAAAAGGAAGAAGGCGGCCGGGTCTATCAGGTGGAGCAGCGCAACGGCGAAGCGGTGCTCCGTTTCGGCCAGGGTGATATCAATTTCAACCGGGTGCAGCCCGGCCACCTTGTCTGGAAGACCAACGACCCGGAACTCGATCGCCGCGTGCGCCAATCCTACGAGGGCGACCAGATCCGTCACCGGCGCCCGCTGCACCTGGCGGTCCACGGGCACGCCGGCGCCCCGCTCACCCTGATTGGCCGCGATGATGAAGGTCACGTCGCCAAAGCCGAATCTGCCAAGCCTCTCGAGGTGGCGCAGAAACAGCCACTCTCGACCGAGCGCCTCCGCGACCAGCTCGGCCGCCTCGGCGGAACGCCGTTCGAGCTGGGCACGCTGGAAAACCAGCTGGAGGGCGAAATCATCCTCGCCGTCAGCGAACTCAACGATCTCCGGCGCCGCCTGGTTGCCGATCTCGACGCCCAGCGGGCCGCGCCGAAGCGCTGGCAGATGAATCCCTCTCCCACCCGTGCCGCGATCACTGACCGGCCTGCTGAGCCCAAACAGACTGAACCCGAACTCATCGTCGTCATCCGGCACCTCAATCAGCTTGAGGCAGCCTGGGCGGCCGGCGCCCGCACGATCTACGCCGAGTTTGAGGACCCGAAAAAATACCGCGAAGCCGTCACGCGTTTCGGCGAGCTGCGTGGGACCGATACCTTGGCCAGCATCTGGGTCGCCGCACCGCGCATCTTCAAACCCGGCGAGGAATGGATCCTGAAACAAGTCCTCTCCTGCGAGGCAGACGGTTACCTCGTGCGTAATTACGACCACTTGCAATGGTTCGCCGGCCGGCGGCGCCGCGGCGATTTTTCGCTGAACGTCGCCAATCCGCTCACCGCCGACTATTTCATCAACCACCACGGCCTGGAGCGCGTGACCGCTTCCTACGACCTCAACGTCGCCCAGCTCGAGGCCCTGCTCCAGGGTGCGCCGGCGGCCTGGTTCGACATCACGCTGCACCAGCACATGCCGATGTTTCACATGGAGCACTGCGTGTTCTGCGCCTTCCTGTCGGAAGGCACGGATTACCGGAACTGCGGTCGCCCCTGCGACAAGCATGACGTCCGCCTCCGCGACCGGGTGGGCGCCGAGCACCTGCTGCGCGCCGACGCCGGCTGCCGCAACACGGTTTACAACTCCCGGGCCCAGACCGGCGCCGAGTTTGCCGACCGTCTGCTTGCGCTCGGTGCGCGATCCTTCCGCATCGAGTTCCTCAACGAATCGCCCGACGAACTGCAGCGCACAGTCGGACGCTATCGCCAGCTCCTGCGCGGCGAAATCACCGGCGCGGAGCTGTGGCGGGAGTTCAAGCTCATCAACCAGCTCGGGGTCACCCGCGGCCAGCTGGAGGCCACCCCGCAGGTGATCCGCCGCAAGGGCTAGGCGCACGGCAACGAGGCCGGCTGATTGCGGTCGGATTTATCCATCCCCGGACCGTCCGAGCGGCGCAATTTTAGTCGCCACCCAAGGGGGCCGGCCCTTTAGTTCCCCGCCTCTTCATGGAGACCACCCAAGGCAAGACCACCTCCCCAGCCCCGGCTGCGCCCGCCGGCAATTCGCACGACCTTGAGATCAAGGACGCCCTGGTGATCTTCACGCCCATCTGGGAGGATCTCGAAGCCCACTTCGGTCGCGAGCATCTGCGTTTTCCCAAGGAAATCATCCTCCTCGGCGGCGCGCCCGGCGCGGGCAAAGGCACCAACACCGAGTTCATCGCCCGCACCCGCGGCCTCACCTGCCAGCCGATCGTGATGAGCGCCCTGCTCGACACGCCGGAGATGAAGCGCATCAAGGATGCCGGCAACATGATCGGCGACCGCGAAGTGCTTGCCGTGCTGCTGCGCGAGCTGCTCAAGCCCGAATACCGCGACGGCGTCATCCTCGACGGCTTCCCCCGCACCAAGGTGCAGGTCGAGTGCCTCAAGATGCTGTTCGAGAAGATGGTCCAGCTGCGCCGCGAGTTCTACTCCACGCCCCTCGCCATCCATTTCCGCCAGCCGGTGATCCAGATCGTCGTGCTCTTCGTGGACGAGAAGGAGAGCATCGCCCGCCAGCTCAAGCGCGGCCTGGAAACCAAGGCCCACAACGAGGAGGTGCGCCGCACCGGCCACGGCACACTCATGGAGGAGCGCGCCACGGACTTCGACGAGAAGCTCGCCCGCCGCCGCTACCGCGTGTTCAAGGAGCAGACGTGGGACGCCCTGCTCTCCCTCAAGGACATCTTCCACTACCACCTGATCAACGCGCAGGGGTCGATCAACGAGGTTGAGCAGAACATCCTCGGCGAACTTGAATACCAGAGTTCGCTCGAGCTCGATCCCGCGACCTTTGACCGGTTGCGCACCCTGCCGCTCGCCAGCGAGATCATCGTCCACGCGCGCCAGGAGCTGGTGCGCCGCCTCGACCATTACGAACTGACCCAGCCGGAGCTGTTCCAGCGCGTGGTGAACCTGATCGAGAAGAAGATCATGCCGATCGTGATGCGGCACGCGCTCTCCGGCCACGCCAACATCAACAGCGAAGACCCCGTGCTCAACGAGCCGGAGGCGCTGGCCATGTTCATCGACATTTTCTCAGAGCGTGGCTACCACGCGGTGGTGGACGTCCACCGCATCGAGGTGCCGGAGCTGGTGGACCTCACCACCGGCAAGATCACCTGCCGCGTGAAGAAGGTTTACCGGACCATCATCCGCTTCAAGGGCTCCGAGATCCGCCGCGGCTGAGTCCGCGGAAGATTTCCCGCTTCCCCTGACCGGGGGTGTCTGTTTCCGTCCGCGTCATGCGCATCCTCATCACCGGCATCTGCGGATTTGTGGGCAGCACGCTGGCCCGCGAACTTATCGCCGCCGGCCACCAAGTCACCGGCTTCGACAACTTCATCCGCCCGGGCAGTGAGACCAACCGGGCACCCTTGGAGAAGCTCGGCGCCAAAATCATCACCGCGGACCTGCGCGACGTGCGGGCAATGGACGCCCTGCCCGCGGCCGACTTCGTGGTGGACGCCGCCGCCAATCCCAGCGTGCTGGCCGGTGTGGACGGCAAAACCAGTTCGCGCGAACTCGTGGACCACAACCTCACCGGCACGATCAACGTCCTCGAATACTGCAAGGCGCACAAGGCGGGCTTCATCCTGCTCTCGACCAGCCGTGTCTATTCCATCGCGCCGTTGGCCACCCTGCCGACCGTCGTCCGCCACGACGCCCTCGCCCCCGACACCAGCAAGCCGCTGCCTCCCGGCCTTACCGCCGCCGGCCTCGACGAAACCTTCGCCACGCAGGCGCCCATCTCGCTCTACGGCGCGACCAAGCTCGCCTCTGAGGCCATGACACTCGAATACGGCGAGACCTTCGGTTTCCCGGTGTTTGTCAACCGCTGCGGCGTGATGGCCGGTGCCGGCCAGTTCGGCCGTGCCGACCAGGGCATCTTCGCCTACTGGATCAACGCCTGGCTCCAAAAGCGGCCGCTCAAGTATCTCGGTTTTGGCGGCCATGGCCACCAGGTGCGCGACTGCCTGCACCCGCGGGACCTGCTGCCGGTCTTGGAGCGGCAATTCACCGCCCCCAAGCTCGCCGCCGCCGACCGGTTGGCCAATTTCTCCGGCGGGGCCGCCTCCACCATGTCACTTAAGCAGCTCAGCGACTGGTGCACCAGTCGCTTCGGTCCGCACCAGGTCGTGCAGGATGGCACGCCGCGTCCCTTCGACATCGGCTGGATGGTGCTCGACCACGCCAAGGCCTCGCGCCTCTGGCAATGGCAGCCGACCACGCCGACCGCGGCCGTGCTCGAGGAAATCGCCGCCCACGCCGAGCAGAATCCCGGTTGGCTGGAGTTGTCGGCCCCGCGGTAAAGGGGGCTCGACCGCCTTCCGCGGAGCCCAACCCGAGGCTTGCCCGCCGCGGTTTTGTTACAAATGTCGGCGGATGTTTGGTTCGCGCTCCAACCCGCCCATCCAGCCGCCGCTCACGCTCTACTCGATCGTGATTCCCGCCCACAATGAGGAGGAATCCCTTCCCCCCACGGTGCGCGACCTCTACACGGTGCTGGCCCGCGAAAATGTGCCCCACGAGATCGTGGTCGTGGACGACGGGAGCAAGGACTCCACCTGGAAAGTGCTGCAGGAGCTGAAGAAATCCATCCCCACCCTCGCCCCGGTGCAGAACAAGGGCCCCAACGGCTTCGGTCGCGCGGTGATCTTCGGCCTCAACCACATGAAGGGTGACGCCTGCACGATTATGATGGCCGATGCCTCCGACTCTCCGGACGACGCGGTGAAATACTGGCGCCTGCTCAACGAGGGGTGGGACTGCGCCTTCGGCAGCCGTTTCGTGAAGGGCGGCAAGGTCATCGACTATCCGCGGGTGAAACTCATGGTCAACCGGCTCGCAAACCTCCTTGTCCGGATCGGTTTCAACATCGCGCTCAACGACACCACCAACGCCTTCAAGGCCTATCGCCGCACCGTGATCGAGGGCTGCCGGCCGTTTCTCGCGCCGCACTTCAACCTGACCGTCGAGATTCCGCTCAAAGCCATCGTCCGCGGCTACTCGTGGACCGTGATGCCGATTTCGTGGCAGAACCGGAAATACGGCGTGGCCAAGCTCAAGATCAAGGAGATGGGCAGCCGCTACTTCTTCATCTGCGCCTACGTGTGGCTGGAGAAGTATTTCAGCCGCGGTGACTATCGTAAAAAGTAGGACGCGCCGGCTGAAAACCGCATGTTGACGGCTTTCGCTGCCGCGTGCCTAGTAAGCGGCTTATGATTTATCTGCTCGGAGGTTCCGGTTACGTCGGGTCGGCTTATCAGGCGCTCCTGCAGCGCAAGGGCCTGTCCTTCCGCAATCTGCGTCGTGCAGACTTTGACTACACCGACCAGAAAGCGCTGACCGAGCTGCTCCGCCGCGAGAAGCCGGAGTTCCTGATCAACGCCGCCGGCTACACCGGCAAGCCCAACGTCGATGCCTGCGAGCTGCACAAGGCCGACTGCCTCTTCGGCAACGGTGTGCTCCCCGGCATCGTCGCGCAGGCCTGCACCGACGCCGGTGTGCCCTGGGGCCACGTCTCCTCCGGCTGCATCTACACCGGCGCGCGCGCCGACGGCACCGGCTTCACCGAGACAGACACGCCCAATTTCACCTTTCGCACCAACAACTGCAGCTTCTACTCCGGCACCAAGGCCCTGGGCGAAGAAGTCCTCGCCGACCGCAAGGACGTCTACATCTGGCGCCTGCGCATTCCGTTCAACGAGGTGGACAACCCGCGCAATTACCTGACGAAGCTGATGCGCTACAACAGCCTCCTCGAAGCCACCAACTCCATCTCGCAGCTGGAGGAGTTTGTCGCCGCCACCTTTGCCTGTTGGGAGAAGCGTGTGCCCTTCGGCATCTACAACGTCACCAACCCCGGCGAGGTCACCACCCGCCAGGTCGTCGATCTGATCAAGAAGACCGGCGTCTCGAACAAGAACTTCCAATTCTTCACCGACGAGGCCGAGTTCATGCGCACCGCAGCCAAGACGCCCCGCTCCAACTGCACGATGAACTCCACCAAGCTCGCCTCCGTCGGCATCAAGATGACCGAAGTGCACGAGGCCGTCGAACGCGACCTGCGCCGCTGGGTGAAAGCTTCCGCCTGATTCCCGCACCATGAAAATCCTCATCACCGGCGGCGCCGGCTTCATCGGCAGCAACCTCGTCCGCCTCCTCGTCACCACGACCGAGCACAGCGTGCTCAACGTGGACGCGCTCACCTATGCCGGCAACCAACGCTCGCTGAGCGACCTCGAAAGCAACCCGCGCTACCGTTTCGCGCAGGCCGACATCTGCGACGCCACGGCGATGGGCAAACTCTTCGCCGAGTTCCAGCCCGACTGGGTCATGCACCTCGCCGCCGAGAGCCACGTAGACCGCTCGATCGATGGCCCCGGCGCCTTCATCCAGACCAACGTCGTCGGCACCTTCACGCTGCTGCAGGCCGCCCGCGGTCACTTCGAGAAACTCACCGGCCCGGCCAAGGACTGCTTCCGCTTCCTCCACGTCTCGACCGACGAGGTTTACGGCTCGCTCGGCGCCACGGGCCTCTTCACCGAGGAGACGCCCTACGATCCGCACTCGCCCTACTCCGCCAGCAAGGCCTCGTCCGACCACCTCGCCCGCGCCTGGGCCGACACCTTCAAGCTGCCCGTCCTCGTGACGAACTGCTCGAAGGTGTCGGCCCCTACCAGTTCCCCGAAAAGCTCATCCCCGTCGTCATCCTCAAGGCCCTGCGCGGCGACCCGATCCCGGTTTACGGCAAGGGCGAGAACATCCGCGACTGGCTCTTCGTCGTGGATCACGCTGAGGCGCTGCATACCGTCATCGCGAAGGGCCGCTTGGGCCAGACCTACAACATCGGCGGCAACAACGAGCGTCAGAACATCGACCTCGTGCGCCTGCTCTGCGGCCTGCTCGACGAATTGCGCCCACGCACCGACGGCAAGAAATACGCCGACCAAATCACCTTCGTCACGGACCGCCCCGGCCACGACCTGCGCTACGCCATCGACGCCTCGAAGATCAAACGTGAGCTTGGCTGGACGCCGAAGCAGGATCACACTTCCGGCTTCCGCAAGACGGTCCAGTGGTATCTCGAAAACGAGGCCTGGTGGAAGGGCATCCTCGACGGCTCCTACAAACTCGAACGCCTCGGCAAGGCCTGAATTCGACCATGAATCGCAAAGGCATCATCCTCGCCGGTGGCTCCGGCACGCGTCTCTACCCGCTCACCATTGCGGTCTCCAAGCAGCTCATGCCGGTTTACGACAAGCCGATGATCTACTACCCGCTGTCGGTGCTGATGCTCGCCGGCATTCGTGAAATCCTGATCATCTCCACGCCGACCGACCTGCCGCTCTTCCGCAAGCTCCTCGGCGATGGCGCCAACCTCGGCGTGAAGTTTAGCTACGCCGAGCAACCGAGCCCCGACGGTCTCGCCCAGGCCTTCACCATCGCCGGTGACATCGGTTTCCTCACCGGCAACGAGCCGTCGGCCCTCGTGCTCGGCGACAATCTCTTCTACGGCTCCGAATTCGTGAAGTCCGTGACCGATGCCGGCAAGCGCACCACCGGTTCCACGATCTTCGGCTATCACGTCGCCAACCCGACCGCTTACGGCGTCGTGGAGTTCGCGCCCGACGGCCGCGTGCTCTCCCTCGAGGAGAAGCCCGCCCAGCCCAAGTCCAACTACGCCGTCCCCGGCCTTTATTTCTACGACAAGGACGTCGTGCCGATGGCCCGCAGCCTGAAGCCCTCCAAGCGCGGCGAGTTGGAGATCACCGACCTCAACCGCCTCTACCTTGAGAAGGGCAACCTGCACGTCGAACTCTTCGGCCGCGGCACCGCTTGGCTCGACACCGGCACGCACGACTCGCTCGTCGAAGCCGCCACCTTCGTCCATGTGCTGGAGAACCGCACCGGCCTGAAGATCGCCTGCATCGAGGAGATCGCCTACAAGGCCGGCTGGATCGACCGTGCCGGCCTCGAGGCCAACATCAAGAAGCTCGGCAAGTCCTCCTACGGCGAATACCTCAAGCGTCTGCTGGCCTGAGCCGCCTTCCTCCGAGCCACGGCGCCGTCACCGTGGCTTTTTAAGTTTTGGCTCCGCTTTCCCTGCCGGATGCGCACACTGCGCGCCATGCGTCTGGTCGCCGTCTCCGTCGTCAAGAACGAGGCCGATATCATCGAGGCCTTCGTCCGCCATACCCTGGCGTGGACGGATCATCACCTGATTTTCGACCACGACAGCACGGACGGCACCCGGGAAATCCTGCAGGCACTGCAAGCCGAAGGACTGCCGATTTCCCTTTTTCGTGACGATCAGCCGGGGCATCTCCAACAGGCCCGCAGCAACCACCTCACGCGCCTCGCCGCGCAGGCCCACGCCGCCGATTGGATCCTGCCGCTCGACGCCGATGAGTTCATCGACGGTCCCGGCCGCCCCGAGTTGGAGGCGGCCCTGCAAAAGTCCGGCTCCGAGCAGACCGTCAGCCTGCCCCTGCTCGACTATTGCTCCTCTGACCAGGATGCACCGACCGAGCTCAATCCCGCGCTACGCCTGCGCTATTGCCGACACGCACCGTCGGTTACCCGGAAAATTTTTATGCCCCGGACCCTGGCCCTCGATCCGGCACTCTCGGCCGGCAAGGGCAGCCACGCGCTCTATCGCGGAACCGATCCGCTACCTGCCCAGCCGTTGCCCGGCGGCTGGCAACTCGCCCATTTCGCGCTGCGCTCCCCCCAACAGCAGGTGCTGCGGGTTGTCCGCGCCGAGCTGCAACGCATGAGCCGCGGGCGGGCCGCAGCCGGCTTGGACGTCCACTACCGCCTCGGCTACCAACTGCTCGCGGAGGAACCGGACCTCTTCCTTTCGGCGTCACTCACCCCGGCCTCGGCCCTGTGCGAACGCCCGCTGGCCTACCGCGGCGGGGCGCTCAAGCACACCGCCCCGCAAGACTGGTCCCGCGTGGCCCGCTCATTGCTGCCCTACCTCGAACAGCTCGCCACGAGCCACGGCCGACTCGCCGACGAAACAGGCTACGACATCTCGCCTCCCGCTCCGGCCGACCTGATCATCCGCGAGATTCCGGCGGCGGGCACTTCATCGCGCCCAACCGGCTCGCCGGTCCCGGCATTCTCTGGCTTCACGGCACTCTCCGGCTGGGGTCCCGCCGAAGGCCCGGTGCCCGAGGCCTTCCTGCCGCAATTTCACTGGGGTTACGCGCCGGCCACGGTGCTGGCCATCGAAACTACGGCCGCCGGCACCGGGCATCTCACCGCCGACCTGCTGACCTATAGCGACCACCAGACCGTCGGCATCGAACTGAACGGCGTGAGCCTCAGCCAATTCGCTTTCCCGCGCACCAACCAGCGGGAGCGCGTGTCCGCCGCTCTGCCGCTGCGCGTCGGGCGCAACGAGCTTCGCCTGCACTTCAGCCGGAGCCTCGCCTCGCCGCACGATCCCCGCGCCCTGGCCGCGATTTTCCTGAGCCTGCGCGTGGCCCCGCCCAACCCGGCATGAAGATCTCGTTCATCATCCCGCTCTACAACGGCCTGCCCCTCACGCAGGCGATGCTGGCCAGCCTGCGGGAAACACTGCCGACCGGCCTCGCGCACGAGATCATTTTGGTGGACGACGGCAGCACCGACGGCACGCGCGAGTGGTTGGCTGGTCTTGACCAGCCAAGGGAGAGCTCGTCGAACACCTCCGTTTCATCATCCTGTCGTGTGCTGCTAAACGAGCGCAACCGCGGCTTCGCCGCCACCTGCAATCACGGAGCGACCGTCGCCACCGGCGAATTTTTCTTCTTCCTCAACAACGACCTCGTGCTGCTGCCCGGTTGGCTGGAGCCCATGCTTGCGGCCTTCGATCGGGTTCCCAAAGCCGGCCTGGTCGGCAACGTCCAGCTCCAGCACGCCACCGGCGCCGTGGACCATGCCGGCATCGGCTTCGACCCCAAGGGCAAGCCCGCGCATGTTACGCACCGCGGCTGGTCCGACTGGCGTCGCTGCGCAGCCGTCACCGGTGCCTGCTTCGCGATCCGTCGTGAGCTCTGGGTGAGCTTGGGCGGATTCGACGAGGGCTACGTCAACGGCGGCGAGGACGTCGATCTCGCCTTCCGTGCGCTGGATGCCGGCCACACCAACCTCGTGGCGTTGCGCAGCGTCGTGCGCCACCATGTGAGCGCTTCACTCGGCCGGAAGCTGCGTGACGAACAGAACACGCGCCGCCTTTTCCGGCGCTGGCGCCGGCAGATCGCCGCCCGCATCACCCGGCATTGTGCCCGAGATTGCCTGCTCGCCTCGTGGGAAGAACCCCGCGACTACCCCGATCCTTCGCTCGCGCGCCATGCCGCCCTGCACTGGCTCGGCGTGCTGCCGCAAGCCACGAGGCAGTTGGAGCAGGCCGCGCTAGCCCGACTCGATTTCGAAGAGATGCGCTGGGCACACCTGCTCGACGGCGCGCCCTTGAGGCCGGAGCGCGAGGCCAGCTGGCAGTTCTTTCCGCTCGAGCCCGAGCGCAAGGCCGTCATTTAGGGCCGCCGCACTCCACCGAGCGCACCACCGACTGCGGGCGGTTGTTCACGGTGAGAAACATCCGGCCGAGGTATTCGCCGATCAGCCCGAGCATCACCAGTTGGGCACCGGAGAAAACCAACAGCGCGCCCATCAGCGTGCCCCAGCCGTATTCGGGGCCCTTGCCCGTGAGGCGAAGGTAGAAAACCACGGCCAGACCGGCGAGTCCGGCTGCCGCCATGAGGAGCCCCAGCAGTGTCGCCAGTCGCAGGGGCATGATCGAGAAATTCACGAACGTGCTGACCCAAAGACGCAACAGCCGCCGCAGGTTGTAACCGCTCTGCCCGGCCGCCCGCTCGGCGTGGCGCACCTCGACGGCCCCGATGTCCTGCGTGACCTGCAGGATCAAGCCGTCGATGTAGGGAAAGGGCCCCTGGTGCTCGGCCGCCTTCTTCGCCACGAACGCGCTGACGCAGCGGAAACTCGACAGGTAGAACCCGCGCGGCTTGTCGAGCAGCCAGTCGGTGATGCGGTTGGTCAGCCAGCTGCCCAGGTTGCGCCAGGCGGAGTGCTGCTTGTCGGCGTAGTGACCGTAAACCACATCCAGATTGTTGGCCTTCGCATGCTGCCAGAGCCGGAGGGCCTCGGCCGGAGGGTTCTGGCCGTCGTCGTCGAGGTTCACGACGTAGTCGCCGCGCGCGTGCCGGTAACCGGTGAGCACGGCGTTGTGCTCGCCGAAGTTGCGCGCGTGGTTGACGAAGATCACGGGGATCCGCGCCGACGCGAGCAACTCGCGGCACACCGCCGCGGTGCGGTCACGGCTGCCGTCATTGACCAACACCAATTCGTGACCGCCTTCGACGGACAGGGTCTCGATTTCGCGGACAACGGAGGTGATGGTGTCGGCGCTGTGGTATAGCGGCACGACAAAACTAAGGGCCGGACGGCTCATGAGGGGTGACAGGGCTACGATTATGATTTCGCGGCCGGCGTCAGCAAGGAAGTGGCAGTATTGGGATTGGCGAAGCCTGACAATTCGACCATCAAGACGACGCCACATGTCCGCCTCCTTTTCCGCCCGGCCGCCCCTTTGGCTCCAGACCGTGCTGATCGCCCTCGTGGCCGTGGTCGTCACGGCCGGGCTGTTTGGCCGCTGGTCCTGGCAGGCTTGGACGCAGCCGCACTGGCTCGAAGGCGACCCCTTGGAGGTATATGCCCGGGTGAAAATAGCCGGCGAGCAACCCGGCGCCGCCCTGCTCGATCTGCACTCGGTGGCTGCGCTCGGCGCTCCCACCGGAGCCGATTGGCAGGGCTATCCAGCCCCTGATCGGATCGTTTTCATTCTTACCGGCCTGTTGAGCCGCTCGCTTGGTCTGATCGCGGCCATCCAACTGATGAGCGCGGCGATCTTCGGACTCAACGCCGCTTCCTTCTACCTCTGCGCCCGCTGGCTGCGCTGGAATTGGGCTTGGGCCGGCGCACTCGCGCTCACGTTTGCCTTCTGCACCTACAATCTGCGCTGGGGCATCACCCTGAGTTTTTCGCAGACTTTCACGTTGCCGCCGCTGATCCTGCTGTGCGCCCGGGCTGCTCGCCGAGGCCCGCGGCCATCGGCGGCGTGGTCCTGGCTCGCTGCGGGCCTCGGACTCTGGCTCGCCCAAGGGAATCCCTACCTCGCCTACTTCAGCGGATTCGTCGCCGGTGGCGCCTTGCTGCTGGGATTCGCCCGGCGTTGCCCCGGCTCCCGCCTCCGGTTGGCCGGCCTGTTTCTGGTCGTGCTCACGACCGCTTTCCTCGCCCTGAACGCCACGCACCTCCACCACCTGCTGACCTCGTCTGGGGGAGCCACACTGGTCCGGAGTCTCGACGATGTGCGCACCTACGCCTTGCGTCCCTTGGAATGGTTCATCCCACCCGCCGACCACCGGATGGAACCGCTGGGCCGGATCGGGCGCGCTTATTTGGAGGCCCACCAAGGACGCGGGGAGTTCTTCTACAATTACCTCGGCCTCGTCGGCCTCGCGGCGTTGGGCGGCCTTGCCCTCGCAAGCATTGGTCGGCTGCGCCGCCAACCGCGGCGGATCTCCGACTCCCTGTTGGGCCTCATCTGGATCACGGCCTTCGGCGTCGTGGGAGGCATCAATTTCTGGCTCGGTGCGGCCGGCCTGGATATTTTTCGCGCAGGCACGCGCATCGGGATTTTCGCCGAGGTCTGGGTTCTTTTCTTCCTCGGAAGCTGGCTGACACGAACTCTCCGGTCCCAAACCGTCATTCTCTGCCTCGCCCCGCTGCTGACATCCGCCGCCATCTGGGACCAAACCCCGCCGCTCGCCGAGCCTTCGACCCGCGTGAACAACCGGCACCGCTGGGAGGATTATGCCACACTTGCCACCCGGCTGGAACAATCCCTGCCCGCAGGAGCCCTGATCTTCCAGCTTCCCGCCGTGCCCTTCCCCGAGGCCGGCCGAGTGGGCACGATGCCGGACTACGAGCACTTCCGTCCCTATCTCGCCTCTTCTTCGCTCCGGTATTCCTACGGGCAGCTCCGCGGCTCGCCCGTGCTGCGCTGGGCCCAGCACATCGAACGGCAAACGGCGGCGCCGATGATCACGGCGTTGGAGCAAGCCGGATTCGCCGCCCTGTGGATCGACACCCGGGCCTATTCGGATGCCGCCACCGGCCTGCTCGCGAAGCTGCGGGCCACGGGGCGCCGCGAGTTTGTCAGCGAGCAGCAACCACCCCATGTGCGGATCTTTTTGCTCAACCCGTCGTCCGCGCCCCAACGGCCTGACTTCACCGACCCGCGCTTCTCCGAGCCTTGGAACGACAAACCGTCACAACCCGCCTTGCTGGCCTTGGAGGGATGGTATGCGCCCGAGCGCAAGGAATCGGACACCTGGCGCTGGGCGGCGCGCCACGCGGCTCTGGGCATCTGGACGGAAACCGCCGTGCCAGAAGTGTCGCTTCGCTTCCGACTCGGTGGGCCAGCCCAGTCGGTGGTCGTGTTACACCTCGGTGGAAGGGAGTTGCTGCGCGCCTCGCCCGGTCCGCAAATCCACACCTTGCGCTTGTCTCTGAGCGCGGGATTGAACCGCCTCGACTGGCAGCTGCAAGGCGCCACCTTCCGCCCCGGCGACCACGATCCCCGCGAATTGGGATTCATGGTTGAAAATCTGTCCGTGTCTGCTCCCTAAATGCCGTATCTGGCATGTCATTCCGCCTCCGTCCCAAGTTCACCGGCCTCTTTCACGACGAAGTTGTGACGGACTCGTTCTGGATTCGTGAGGAAGGCCGTCTGTCGCTGCCTTCGCTTACGGGGGTCGAGAGCCTGACGGTGGTGGGCGAGGTTCTTCCGGCTTCGGCCGCCGAACCCTCTTCGCAGGGCAATCTTGGTCTCCAGGTCCGGTTGGATGGAGCCCTTGCCGCCGACCACCCTGCCCTGCCCGAGGGTCCCTTCCGGTTCAGTTTCCCGCTCGCAACCAACGAACCCAAGCCCGGCCATGAGCTGGCCCTGAAACTGCATGGCGTCGGCACCAGCAACCTGCTGGCCTGGCTGGGCCGCGTCACCGGCCTGGGCTTTCTCCAGACTTGGCGCCGCCAACCACGCAACCATCGCCTGCGGATCCAGCGGATCGAGGCCGCCAACGAAGTTCTCTTCGATTTTTCCAACCGCACCGCACCGTGGAACGCAGCCTTTGCGCGCCGCTTCCTCCGGCTCGGGCTCAACATCGCGGGCTTCTTCAAGGCCGACCTCGGCGTCGGCGAATCCGTTCGCTGCATGGCGCGCGCGGCCGACGCCGCGGGACTGCCGGCCGCCTTCATCAACCTGAAGCTGAACTGCATCAACCCGCAGACGGACACGACCTTCGCCGCCCGTCTGCAGGAGGACAATCCGCACCCGGTGAACGTGTTTCACATTGATGCGCCCGTCTCGCGCGACATCGACCACCACCACGGCGCGGGCTTCCGCCGCGGGCGCTACAACATCGCATACTGGGCCTGGGAGCTGCCGGAGTTTCCCGAAGCGTGGGTCCATCACGCCGACCACTTCGACGAGATCTGGACGCCGTCTCGCTTCACCACCGAGGCGATCGCGCAGAAGGTGCCGCTGCCGGTGCTCACCATGCCGCACGCCATCGGCTTCACCCGCCCGCAGGGCGACTTCCGCGCCAAATACGGCCTGCCGGCCGACAAGTTCCTGTTTCTCTTCCTCTACGACCTGAACTCCTACTCGGAGCGCAAAAACCCCGCCGCAGTGATCGAGGCGTTCCGTCGTTCCGGCCTGGTCGGCCGTGGCGCCGCCCTCGTGATCAAGGTCCACAACGTTCCGCGCAATCCCGACGACTTCACCCGCCTACGCGAAGCCGTGGCCTCGTTGCCGGGCACCACGCTGATCACGCAAACGCTGTCCCGCACTGAGATCTACGAGCTGGAATCCGCCTGCGACTGCTTCGTATCGCTGCACCGCGCCGAGGGCTTCGGGCTGGCCGTGGCCGAATGCATGTATCTCGGCAAACCGGTGCTCTCCACCGACTGGTCCGGCACCACCGACTTCGTCCGGCCCGAACGCGCCTGCCCGGTGCGCGCCTCCTTGGTCACGCTGGAACGCAACCACGGCCCCTACACGAAGGGCCAGGTGTGGGCCGAGCCCGATGTGGACCATGCCGCCTGGTGGATGCAGCAATTGCATGGCGATCCCGCTCTGGCGCGTCGGATCGGCGCCGCCGCCCGGGTGGCCATCGAGACCGAACTTTCCCCCGCCGTCGTAGGCGCGCGCTACCGGCGTCGCCTCGAAGCGGTGGCCAGCTGGTAAGCCCGCGCGATGAACCAGCTCGAAGGCCTCCTCATCCTGACCGCCCTGCCCCTGAGCATGCTGCTCACCGGCTACTGGCTGGCCTCGCTGTTGACCGACACCGAGGCCGTGGACCGGCTTGCCTTTGCGGTGGCCGCCGGGTTGGTCCTGTTGCTGGCTGCGGTGGCCGCGGTGAATTTCTTCCAACCGCTGCGGGGCTTCTGGGCTTATGCCTGCCTCGCCCCGATCCTGCTGACCCTGCTGCTGCCACGCAGCCGCGCGAGCCTGGGGCAGGATCTGATGAGCGTGATCCGGCCGGTCCCGCGTGCCGTGCTCGGTGGCACGGCGCTGTTCTTCGCGCTGCTGCTCTGGCCTGTCCTGCAGGCGCCCGCCTCGCTTTTCTACGACGGCACCAGCAACCACGACAGTTTTTTCTGGGTCGCCGGCGCCGAGCATCTCAAGCGCCACACCTACATGGACCAGCCGGTCATGAGCGCGACCCAGCCGCTGACCAACACCACCTCCGCGCTCATCGGCTGGAATCCTCCGTGGGGACGCATCGGCGGCGAAGCGCTCCTCGCGCTGGCTTCGTCGGTCATCAATGTTTCCCCGCTCAAGCTCTACCTCTACGCCACCGCCAGCCTCGCCGTCGTCTGGTTCGCGCTGGTTTGGCTGGCCCTCCGCACCTTCGTGACCGGCCTGCCCGCGCGCCTGACCGGCATCGCCATCGTGTGCGTCCAGCCGATCTTCATTTTCTTCCACGGCAACGCCAACCTGCCAAACCTGCTCGGCACGCTTGCCGGCAGCGCGTTGATCATCGCTGTCGAGCGTGCCATCCGCGCCTCGGCGCAAACGGGACCGGCTTTCACCGCGTGGGCCGCGCTCGCGGCGCTCTCCCTGCACGGCCTGTTGTGCAGCTACCCCGAGATGGTTCCGTTCACGCTCCTTTCCTGCGGGCTGCTCTGGCTGCGCCCGTGGTTCCGCCAGCCTTTCGGCAGCTACTGGCGCCCCGGCCTTGTTCTCACCGCCGCGCTGGCGGCGGGCCTGTTGCTCAATCCCGCCACCACGGTCCGTGCGGTTCAGGGCTTCCTGGCCTCCTTCAAGATGGCGCGGGCCGACGCCAACTGGGCCAATCTCTTCAACCCGCTCGAGCTCGCCGAGTATGTGCCCGCCCTCTTCACCCTGAGCATTTCGGGCTCCAAGGAACTCGGCTGGTGGTTCGGGTGGCCGCTGAGTGCGCTGATGCTCACCCTGATCAGCGCGGCCGTCCGGCGCAGCACCGATCCCTTCGGCTTGTGCGCCGCCCTGGCCGGCAGCATGGCGCTGCTCGGCTACACGCTCATCACCGGCTTCGCCTACGGCTGGCAGAAGACCGTGCAGTTCTCCGGCATCTTCGTGGCGCTGCTCTTCCCCGTGGCCGTGGTCGAGCTGCTCGCCCGCCACCGGGTCGCAACCACCGGCACGGGGCGCCGCCTGACCAACGCTTCGCTGGCGGTCGTGGCCGTGTTCATGCTCTACGCCAATTTCATGAACTGCCGCGACACCTACAAGTGGAGCGACCGCAAGGTCATCTCCGCCGACTGGTTCGACCTGCGCGAGCAATCCCGCGGCGCGCTGATGGATTCGCCTGTGTTGATCGAGGCGGCCACCTTCCGGATGGCCTTCTTCCACGGCATGTGGGCGGCCTATTTTCTCCCGGAGAGCCATGTTTATTTCGGGGCGCGCGGCGAGGAAAGCGGCGGCTACCTCCGCAACTGGGTCGTAAACGAACAATCCAAGCCGATCCCCCCACCCGCCGCCGTGCTGGTGGGCCGGCTCTGGGGCGACACCTTCGACGCCAACTCCCCGAAGATTCTCACCGGCCGGGAATTCGTCCTTCTGCAGAAGAGCAACCGCATGTTCGCAATGACCGGGGTTCAACCGGTGAACGGCCCGCCCGATTACTTCTCCGACGCGGCCTCCTTTGACCTGCTGCCCCACTCCACCAGCCATCTGCAGCTGGAACTGGCCCCGCGCAAAAGTGCGGACGCACCCAAGGGCGTATGGAAGATTTCGCGCCGCACCGAAGGCCAGGAGGACTTCCTGCGGGAAATCACCACCCCTCCGCCTTGGCGCATCCGCATTCCGCTCGCCGCCGGGCAGCGCAATCGCATCGAGCTCAACTTTGTCCACGAAGGTGCTCCGCTCGATACGACAGCCTTTCAGGTGCTGACGCTGCGCGTCACGGACGCCCCATGAGCTCCCGGCCGATCCTGTTCGACGCTTCGCACACGAGTCACACGTCGGCGCAGACCGGCATTCAGCGCGTCGTGCGCACCTTTTTCAACGAACTGGCCACCGCAGGCGCCGTGACCCCGATCTGCTACGACCCGCACCTGATCGGCTGGAGAGCCCTGCACAAGGACGAGACCGCCGTGCTGCGTGACCAAACCGGCGGCGCCGGCAAGTCGCGCGGCGCAAAGTGGACGCTCAAGCAGAAGCTCGCGGGTGCCGGCTCCCGCTGGCTCGGTCGCAAGCCCTCGCTGCCCGCCGCGCAGGGTCTGATCTGTCCCGAGCTGTTTTCCGCCAAGGTCGGCGCGCGCCTGCCCGAACTGCTGGCCAACGTCGCCGGCCCGCGCGTGGCCATTTTCTACGATGCCATCGCGCTGAAGCATCCCGAGCTGACCCCCGCCGGCACCGTGGCCCGTTTCCCGGCCTACCTGCGTGAACTGCTCGTATTCGACGGCATCGCCGCCATCTCCGAGGACTCCGCCGCCGCGCTGCGCGATTATTGGAAGTGGCTCGGTGTGACGCACACCCCGCCGGTCCACGCGATCCCGCTCGCCATTGATCGGACGCATTCCGGCACCGGTCCGGCGCCCGCACCCGCCGGCCTGCCACGCATTCTCTGCGTTTGCACGATCGAGGGGCGCAAGAACCACCTCGCACTCCTCGACGCCTGCGAACGGCTCTGGACCGAAGGGCGAAAATTTGAACTGCACCTTATCGGCATGCCGCGCGCGGACACCGCCGGCGCGGCGCTCGCCCGCATCAGGGCGCTCCAGCAGGCGGGACGTCCGGTGATTTTTCCCGGCTCGGTGCCGGAAGCCGAGTTGCATGCCGCCTACCGCAGTTGTGCGTTCACCGTCTATCCCTCGATCATCGAAGGCTTCGGCATGCCCGTTCTCGAAAGTTTGCAGCACGGCAAACCCTGCATCTGCTCCGGCCGCGGAGCGCTTGGCGAGTCGGCGCATGGAGGCGGCTGCGTTCCGCTGGACACGGTGGACGCCGGCACTTTGACGTCAGCGATCCGCCAGTTGCTCGATGATCCGGCCGAACTGGGCGCCTTGGCCGCAGCCGCCCGCGCGCGCCATCTGAAAACTTGGCTGGAGTATACCGCCGAATTCACCGCGTGGATGGGCTCCCTGCGCCGACGCGGCTGATCCGGCAGCCGGCGATTTTTTACGTCCCGCTCCGGGCAAGATGGCTGTTGCTATGGCCCGGCAACTTACGTCTATTCGGCCCGAATATTCCATGGCCCTTTCCCTGTTTTCCAAGACCAAGAAAGCCATCGTTGAGCGCGCGCAGGACGACTACGCGACCAAGATGCGGCTGAAATACAAGCCCTACTACCATGCCATGGAGTCGCAGTCGGGCACCCGCATCCGCCTGAACGGACGCGACATGATCATGCTGTCGAGCAACGACTACCTCGGGCTTTCCTTCCACCCGAAGGTGATCGAAGCCTGCGGATCTGCGGCCAAGACCTGGGGCACCAGCACCACGGGAGCACGCATTTCCAACGGTTCCCGGGCTTATCATACTGCACTCGAGGAAAAACTTGCGGCCTTCCTCGGTCGTGAGGCCTGCCATGTCAGCGTTGCCGGCTACATTTCCTGCTGCTCCGCCGTCGCCTCCTTCGCCCAGAAAGGCGACCTGATTCTCGCGGACAAAAACATCCATTCCTGCCTCGTGGACGCCACCCGCCTGTCCATGGCAACAGTAGAGCGCTTCAGCCACAACAACCCCGAGGATCTGCGCGCGATCCTCAAGAGCATGCCACACAACACCCCCAAGATGCTCGTCGTCGAGGGCGTGTATTCGATGGAGGGCCACATCTGCCGCCTGCCCGAGATCGCCCAGATCGGCGAGGAACACGGCTGCTTCACCGTGCTCGATGACGCCCACGGTTTTGGCGTCCTCGGCCGTCAGGGCCGCGGCACGGTGGACCACTTCAAGCTGAACGACCAGGTGGACATCATCTGCGGTTCGCTCTCGAAGTCCCTGGCCAGCACCGGCGGATTCGTCGCCGGTTCCCGCGCGATGATCGAGTATCTGCGCACCAATTCCCGGCAGACCCTCTTCAGTGCCGCCATCAGCCCGGCGATGGCCGCCACCGCTTCCGCCTCGCTCGACATCATGCAGTCCGAACCGCAGCACCTCGAGCGCCTGTGGAAGAACACCAAGCGCTACCGCGAGATGCTCAAAGGCCTCGGCCTCGACATCTGGGGCAGCGAAACTCCCGCCGTGCCCATCGTGCTCGGCTCGAAGGAACTGGTCTATCGCTTCTGGAACGCGCTGCTCGACAAGGGCGTGTTCACCGTCATGTCCATCGCCCCCGCCGTGCCCCCCGGCAAGGATCTCATCCGCACCGCCGTCTCCGCGCTGCACAGCGACGAGGATCTCGAGAAGATCGCCGCCGCCATGGCCTACGCGGTGAAGCAAATGTGACCGACGCGCGGCGCCGGCAAATCACAAAGGCCAGAGGTCCAAATCTCAATCAAGGCTCGGGCGGTTCTCGTCATCGGGTTTGGAGTTTGGCGCTTGGCGCTTGGGATTTTCCTACCGCAGTCCGTCAATCAACGTCCGCGCGGTCTGGCTCCAACGTGGCAGGGGCCGGCTCATCGCCTCGCGCTGCAAACGCCGGCACTCCGCCTCGTCGGTCAGCACCGTGCGCAGCTTCCCCGACCAGTCGGCCAAATCGTTCACGCCGGCCATAAGGCAGCCGCCGGCCGCCGCGTTCTCATGCAGCACCGGCAGGTCGCTGCACACGCACGGCACGCCGCGCCACAATGCTTCCAGGATCGGCAGGCCGTTGCCCTCGGCGATGGTCGGGAACACCACCGCCCGTGCCGACGCGTAGAGCCGGGCCAGTCGCTGGTCGCCCGCGGCTGCATGAAAATGGAAGCGCGGTTCGCGTTTTTGCAGTTTCTCCAGGCGCGCCTCGATCGGACGACCGTGATGCGGGTTCACGCGCCCGACAACGTGCAGTTCGAAATCCAGCCCGTCGCGCCACAGCGCCTCGGCCACTTCGAGCAGGAAGGTCTGGTTCTTGCGCGGCTCCACAATGCCCACGCAGAGCAGCGACGGCCGATCACGCGGGATCACCGGGTCACGCACGACCCGGTTGCCGCCGTCGAAATCCGCTCCGAGCGTGATTACCTGCGGTTGCGACTTTGGCGTCACACCCTGCCAGCGCCAGAACTCCGTGAAATCGCGGCGCGTGGCGTCCGAGATCGCCCAGGTCCGGTCGAACGATGCCAGCAGCTTCATGTATTCCGGATGCCGCTGCACGCTCTGCGGCCACGAGATGTGCGGCCAGCGCACCGGGATCGCGTCGTGAAACATCCCCGCCAGCCGGCACGGTGGCTTGGCCACGAAATCCCGGAAGCCAGACCGGTCTGCCTCGCAGAACTGCTCGACCGTGAGCAGCCAGTCGTCGGGCTTGAACGTCACAGGTGCCGCCGGCTTGCCGGTGACAAAACCTCGCCGCCGACCGTCCCACGCCACCTCAGTCACGACCGACCCCAGCTCCTCCCGGATGCGCGAACTCAGCCGCATCAGGCCCGACCGATGCTTCGCCGCGCCCATCTTCGTCATGTCGTAGTAGATCATGGCGTCATCGCCTCCGTGAAACACGCAACCAGCCGGTCCGTGTTGCGGTGCGCGTTGTAGTTTTCCTCCACCCAGCGACGCGCGCCGGTCCTCAGCCGCTCGGCCAACTGATCGTCGTCGCGGAGCCGCTGTAACGCCACCTGCCACGCCAACGGCAGATCCACATCGCAGACCAGACCCGTGCGTTCCTGTTGCACCGCCTCGGTCGTGGCTGACACCGGCGAGGTCACGACCAGCACGCCGGCTGACATGGCCTCGGGAATCACATTGGGCAAACCGTCGCGATCGCCGCTGGGCGCGATCACCCCCGTGTGCAGGAGCACGTCGGCCCACGCCAGCTGCTCCCAGACCTGCGGCTGCTCAAGGCGTCCGAGGAATTTCACCTCCGCCGCAATACCCAGTTCCGCCGCGAGCGCGAAGAGCGATGCCTGCAAGGGGCCGTCGCCCACGATGCGGGCCTCGAAGGCAAAACCCGCCCGTTTCAACGCCGCGTAGATGCGGAGCTGATAATCGAGTCCCTTCTTGGCCACGAGCCGCGCCACGCAGACCACCCGCAGAGGTGAGCGACCCCCGCGCAACGGCTTGAGCGGCGGAAAGGCTTCGAGGCCGCGCCGGATGACGTGGACTTTCGTCGCTGGCACACCGCGTTCCAGGAGTTCGCCTTTCGCCGCCTCGGTGGAGGCGTGGATGAACCGCGCGTGCTGGAGCTTTTCCAGCAGCCACCAGTCTCCGCCGTGCTCGTAAATGTCGTAAGCGTGCGCCCCGCAGCTGTAGCGCCAGCCAAACATGCGCCAGAGCACCCAGCCCGCCGTGGCGGGCGCGCCCGCCCATGCGCCGTGCACCAGCGCGGGAGGATCGCGCTGCAGCTCCCGGTAAAAACAGCCGGCAAAACCCGCCCCGAGCATGTTCTCCCAGAAATTCAGCCACGACGGTGCCGCGCGCGTGAACACTCCCTCGAAGAGATCGCGAATCAGCCGCGGTCGGCGCACGCACTGCCAGGGGATCTCAAACAGGAACAGCGGCACGAGCTTCCACTTGTTGAAACTTTTCACCTGCAGGCCGCGAAACTCCCCGCCGCCGCCCCACAGCGAATAGATGCGCAGGTTCAATCCCTTGGCCTGCAGCGCCGCCACGTCGCGTTGGAGAAACGTCTCCGAGATTTTCGGAAACGTGGTGTAGAGGAGGACGATGGAGGGACGCTCGTGCAAAACGGGGAAAAGTTACAGGGCTGAAACCCCAAAGGCCAAACTCCAAAGGCCAAATAAATTCCAAGTCAGGAGTCCGGTGCTTTTGACTTTCATTGGTTGGAAGTTTGGACGTTTGGCTTTTGTGCTTTGCCGCGCTCAGGGGGTCATAGCGCCGGCGACGACCAGAAACGCTCCGAGCGCGGGATCGGCCGGGCCGTCCTTGCGCCACCCAAGCACGAGCCGGCTCTCCGGCGCCGGACCGTCGAGCGGACGAAACGCCACCTCGTCGGGCAGTTGCTTCGCCTCGGACGGCGCCATGAAGGTCGCGCCGAGTCCGGCGCGGACGAGACCGATGGCGTTGGCGCGCGGCCAGACCTCGTCGGCAATGCGCGGCGTGACGCCGGCCGCCTGGAAGGCCGCAAGCACGCGGTCGTAGAAACCGGGATTGTGGGCCCGCGGAAACATCACAAACGGCGTGTCGGCCAGGTCCCGCAGCCGCATCTTGGGCGCCCGGGCGAGCTTATGCTCCGCCGGCAGCAGCACGCCGTTTTTTTCCTGCAGCAAAAGTTTGGTGCTGAAACCAGCCGGCGCTGAGACATCGGGGTGGAAGAATCCGCAGGCGATTTCACCGCTCTTGAGCGATTCCAGCTGGGCCGAGGTCGGAGATTCGTTCAGCTCCACCTTGATGCCCGGATAGCGGCGGTTGAATTCGCGCAGAATACCCGGCAGCACCGTCGCCATCGCCAGACCGGTGAAGGCCACCCGCACATGCCCAGCCTGCCCCCCGGCCAGAGCTTGGATGTCCGCGGGCACCGCCGCGAGAGCCCGGAGTAGCGGCTCGACCCGCTCCAAAAACGCCCGGCCCGCTGCCGTCAGCTCAACTCGTCGGCGGGTGCGGTTGAGCAAATCCACGCCCATCTCCTTCTCCAACTGGATGATGCTGCGCGAGAGCGCGGGCTGGGCCACCGCCAGTGACTCCGCCGCCTTCCGATAATGCAGCTGCCGGGCGACCTCGCGGAAGTAAACGAGGTGACGCAGCTCAAACGGATATTGATACTCACGCGGCATCACAGGTCACGAAACAAGTATTTCCTGTTATGGCAAACTTTTGGTATGCTCAGGGCTCTAGAGTTTAGGGTCCGGGGAAATTGCTTCCCTCCCAGACCCCAAATCCCAGAACCTAAACCCTCTTTCCCTCCATGTCCTCCCCCCAATCCCTCTTCCAGAAAGTCTGGGACGCCCACACGGTCCGCAAACTGGCCAACGGCCAGACCCAGCTGCTCATCGGCACGCACCTGATCCACGAGGTCACCTCGCCGCAGGCCTTCGGCATGCTGCGCGACCTCGGTCTCAAGGTCCTCATGCCCCACCGCACGTTCGCGACGGTGGACCACATCGTCCCGACCAACGAGCTCGTCGAGCCCTACAAGGACAACCTCGCCCAAGCCATGATGGACGAGCTGCGCAAGAACACGAAGGAGTTCGGTATCACCTTCTTTGACCGCGCCACCGGCAAGCAGGGCATCGTGCACATCGTCGGCCCCGAGCAGGGCATCACCCAGCCCGGCACCACCATCGCGTGCGGCGACTCGCACACCTCCACCCACGGCGCGTTCGGCGCCATCGCGTTCGGCATCGGCACCAGTCAGGTGCGCGACGTGCTCGCCACGCAGACCATGGCCCTCGGCCAGCTGAAGGTCCGCCGCATCGAGGTGAACGGCAAACTCCGCCCCGGCGTCTATGCCAAGGACGTCATCCTCCACATCATCCGCCTGCTCGGCGTGAACGGCGGCACGGGCTACGCCTACGAATACGCCGGCTCGACCTTCGAGGGCTTCACGATGGAAGAGCGCATGACCGTGTGCAACATGTCCATCGAGGGCGGTGCACGTTGCGGGTACGTGAACCC
>CBINOW010000023.1:0-40842 GCA_966252395.1 uncultured Oleiharenicola sp.
GGCCGGGATGTTGTTCGCGACACCCTGCTCACGACGCGGGCGGCCTGCGGCATCGCGGCGAACACCGGCGGGCGCCTGATTTTTGGGAGTTCCTCCGCCGTTTACTCCGGGCCGGGCACGCAACACCCGGCCTCACCTCTGACAACCGCAGCGCCCACGGAACCGGCGACTCCCTATGGCCGGGCGAAACGGGAGGCGGAGCAGATCGTGCGCGCAGCCGGAGTCGAGGCGGTGATATTCCGGCTGTTCGGGCTCCTCGGGCGCGGCGCCGGCTCGCGTCCCGGGCGCGGTAGCCTGCTGCAGGCAATCGAAGAGGCGGCGGGCGGTGGCAACCCCGTCGGCCTGAAGGTCGATGAGGCCGGCCGGCACGGCGTGCGGGATTGGGTGACTGTCGAGGATGCTTGTCGTTGCCTGCTCGAGGCCCTGCACCGCCCACCCACCGAATCGGTGCTCAATCTCTGCACGGGCAAAGGCACCGACAACCTGGAATTGGTGCGCGCAGCCGGGCGCGCCTGGGGCCGGGAGATTCCCTTCGGCATCACGGGGCGCTTCGGTTCGGAGAGCCCGGTGATGGTTGGAGATCCCGGTCCGCTGGCCCGCTGGCTGGGCTGGGTGCCACCTGTGCGGGTGACGGAATTTTGGGCGACCGTGGCGTCAGCCCGGGCAGCAGCCCGCTGATTGTGGCAAGGTGGCCGGGCAGGACCGAGTCGCCGGTGTAATAGCGGGTGGCGCGGGCGCGTGCGGCGGTTCCGAGCCGGGCGGCCATTGCACGGTCGCGGAGCAGTTCCGCCAGCCCGCGGGTCATCGCCGCGATGTCACCGGGGGGCACGAGCCGGGCCTCCTCCCCGTCGTGCACGATCTCGGGAACACCGTGGATCGCAGTGGCGAGGATCGGCAGGCCGTGCACCATGGCCTCGAGCAGCACCCGCGGAAAGCCTTCCTCGAAGCTGCTCAGCACGAAGAGATCGGCCGCAGCGAAATAATCCTGCACCTGCGGGGTGGCCGGAGTCATGATCAGGTTGGCACGGCCTAGATCCTTGAGGCGTGTGGCGAGCTGCCGGCTGTAAACATCGGTGGCCGTCCCGATGATTTCGAAGCGACTGCGCGCCGCCAGCTCCGGTTCGGTGCGCCACAGCAGATCCACGGCCTCCGCGAAGTGCAGCTGGCCCTTGCGCTGGCAGACCGTGCCGACATTGATCACCAGCAGCTCGCCGGGCGCCAGGCCGAGCCGCTGGCGAACGGACCCGCGGTTCGCGGCGCGGAGCGGCAGGTTGGTCCACCCGGGTTGGATGCGGCGCGCGGCCTCGCCGACCCAGGACTCGTAGTAACCCTGGGTGGCGCGGTTCGGAAACGATACGCCGGCGGCGGCGGTGAGCGCCCGCACGGCCTCGCGGTGCACCGCCGGCGTCGCCTCGAGGTAGTGGAAGCCCAGAATGCCGGGTTCATGCACATACCACAAAGCCGGCACGCCCGTGTCGCGGAGCGCGGCCACAGCCCAGTAGGTCTCGATGGTGCTGGCGATGACGAGTCCGGGATCCGCAGCCAGCAGGGCGGCGCGGGCGCGCATGCGGCTGTGCCGCACCTCACTTGCGGTCGCGGCATGACTGACCGCCAGGCAGTCCAGGACGGTCACCTGCGCGCCGAGCAGCTCGAATTCCGCGCGCAGAGGGCCGTCGGTCGGGCTGAAGACAACCAGCCGGAGGTCCCATTGCTCCGTGCAACGGCGGGCCAGATCGAGGAGGAACAGCGGTGCGCCCTCGCGGTTCAGGTTGTGGGTCACGAGGCATAGGCGTGCCCGCGCCGACACAGCCGGCCAAGTGGGTTGAGGCACGGGGCTGGAGACGGGGCGGTGGCGCCACCACCAGCGCAGGCAGAGCGCGGCGGATTCCCGCCAAGCGGGAGCCCCGGTGCCCAGCGTTTGGCGCACCATCCAGCCGGTTGTCATCACTTGGAGAAGGCTGCGATCCTCGGCCGGACCGCGCGGCGTGCGGAGCAGGCTGCGGCGCAGGTAAACGAGGTGGCGGGAACCGTCGGTGAGTTCGGCCCAGATACGCAGGGTGACAGGTTCCAGGCTCTCCTTCGGAGCACGCACGCAGCCGTGGACCGCGCTGCGGCTGGCCACCGGAAAGCGTGGGAATTTTACCGCCAGCACCGCGCTGTCTCCGGCGTGTTGCAGGGGCATGTCTTCGGCAAGGTCATACGAGGCGCTGACCCGGCGGATCTCCGCTGATTCGTGAAAGAGCCAGCCGCTGATCATCACGAGGCCGTAGCGCGGGCGCACGATGCTCTCCGGCCGGTCAAAATGGCCGTGGAATGGCGCGGCGGGATAGCATGCTCCTTCGCGCCAAGGTGTCAGCCGGGCCAAATCCGCGGCCAGCGCCTTCCGTTTCATCGCATGCGCGGGTTCCTCATGCAGAACGTGCCCGAGGATTTTCGCGAAAGCCTCCGCGGCCAAAGGCGGGGCGACGCGGGTGGGCGGACGCTGGTCCGCCGGCACCAGGCAAGGCACGCTTGCGGCGAGATACCAGCCGGCACCATTCGCCTGAACCTCGATCTCGAGTTGCGCGGGTCCCGGCGGGAGGGTCAGCTCGACGACGAAGCCATGGCGGGCCAGCGCCTGCGGGTCGGCCGCCCCGGGGAGGTCGGGCCGTGGGTAGCCATAGTTGACCGGCGTCAGACCCAGAGCCGTGCGCACGCGCAGTCCCGATATCTTCACTCCGGCGTGGGGAATGCACCAGCCGGTGAGGGCAAACCGCGCGGTCGGCAACGTGCTCCCTCCGGCGGGAGTCTCCACATGCAGGCGGCAGAACAACCCGGCCTCCAGCGGCGATCCCACCGGTCCGGCGAGTGCCTGACGGATGACCGGGATACGCAGGTAGGGATCATGCCGGCCGGTGTGCAGCCGACGAAACGCCCGCGCCTCCGGGGCGTCGCTCGCCCCCGGCACCGCATCGGGTGCCTGCAAGAGGGCCTGCGGGGTGAACACCAGGCGGTCGCTTTGCCGGTGTAATCGCAGGCAGTAATCGGCGATCGGGAGTGTGTCCGGGAAATTTTCCGCGGCCAATCCCCCGGCCAGGCGGAATGTTTCCGTGTTGGTGAGCAGGCACGCAGGGTCGAGCAGAAGCGAGTCACGGGCCGTGTGTGGGAGAAATTGGGCGCCGAGGGCGGCCGGAGCCTCGCCGGCGAAGAGCGGACGCGGCAGCCCGTCGTCGGGATCCATGGTCCAGCCCGCGCTGCGCAACCAGCCGGCGGGCGTCACCAGCTTGGGACCGGTTGCCGCGACTCCCGGCATGGACAGCCAGCCGACCAGATCCTCCAGCCAGCCGGATTGGAGCGGAACAGCGCCAGCCTCGATTAGCAGCAGACGCGGGTGTTGCGCGCGGACCGCGCCGAGATTGAAGAGCGCGGCGCGGCCGGTGTCGGGCGGAGCCACGATGTGTTCGACGGCACCGCCTGACGGCGCACCCGGACCAACGACGATCACCTGCAGACTGTCGGCGGGCGTCGTGCCGAAAAGAGCCGCGATCGTCCTCGCGGCGGCCGTGTCGGCGGAAGCCGGGGCCGCCACCACTACGCTTACGGGTTGCTGGCGCAGGTCCACGCGCCAGCGGAGCTGGTGGAGGTTGAGACCGAAAAACTCGGCGAACTCCGGCAGAAAGGGCTCGGCCGCCAGACCGCGTCGGGCCAGGGCGGCGGTGATGGTCCGCCGTGCGGAGTCCATCATGTAAGGTTTTTGGTCACCCCGGCTGGCCGTGCTGCCGGAGTGGCAGCGCCAATGATAGGCGAGGACCGGCACGTGGACGATTTCCCCGGGAGCGACAAGCTCATGGCAGCGCAGATAGAGCGCGAGATCCTGGCAGCCGGGAAACGCCGGGTCGAATCCACCGGCGTCGGTCACCAGATCGCGCCGGATGACGGTGAGGTGGTGGACGAAATTGTGCGTGAGTCCCATCGCCGGGTTCCAGCCTCCGCGCAGTTCTACGTCGTGATGGCGGTCGAGGTCGTCAACTTTGTCGCGGTCGGTGTAGAGAAAGCGGGCGGACGGTTGGCGCGCGAGCGCAGCGGCCACCGCGCCGAGCGCCCCCGGGGCAAGCAGATCGTCATGGTCGAGCAGTGCGACAAAGGTGCCGCGTGCCGTCTCCAGCGCCGAATTGGTGGCGCGCGCGATGTGTCCGTTGGTGTCGCGAAAAACGGGCCGGATGCGCGGGTCGAGCGCGGCGAATTCCTGAAGAATTTGCCGCACGTGCGGCAGCGTCGAGGCGTCGTCCGCCAGGCAGAGCTCCCAAGACGGGCAGTCCTGCGCCAGCACGCTCAGGATCATCGCGCGCAAGTGATGGGCCGCGGGGTTGTAAACCGGCACGAGAAGGCTGAAGAGAGGTGTTTTTTCCGGCGGGGCGTGCCGGGCCGCCGGGAGCGACGTGGGGGCTCGGGTGGGGAGTGGAACCGGCGGGAGCGGAGGCCGGGCGAGCAGGGTGCGCAGCCAGGACCGCCAGCGCGCGGGCCGGTAGCGGCCGGCGGCGGCGAGCCCCGCGAGCAAGAGCCGGCTGGCGAGCAGGCCGGTGGTGGGTGCCGGATCCACTCGGTGGAGACGTCGCACAAGGGACGGCACGATGGTCCCGTCGACCAAGGTGGCATAGAGCCGCAGGGTGAAACTTTTGGCTGAGGTTGGCAGACGGATGATACCGCTGAAGCCGCAGGCCACGGTTGCGCCCAACGGCCCGTGGAGCGCGGCGACGTCAGGTCGGGGCGTAGGATGAATGACGTAGGCCGAACCGGCTGGATCGATGCGAACCTCAAGTTGTCGGATGGCGGCGCGGGGGCTGAAGATCCAGCCGCGGAACGAAAGCGTGGGATCGCTGTAGATGTGGCCGGAAGGACTGTCGAGGTGCGCGCGGATCACCTGATCATCGACCGTTAGCGGCTCCGCCTCCGCGGTGTAGTCCCGCAGGGTCGCGGCGCCGTGTGTCCAGGCGGTGTGCAGTCCGGCATGCCGGAGCTGGTCGCGGATGTCGCGTTCGAGACAGGGTATCAGCTCGTCCGAAAGCTGCGGCGGTTCGGACTCGGCCGGGCCACCGGATACCGGGGTGGCTTTCCAGAATTCGTGCCACGTGCCGTGCTCGTCCTGCCAGTCCAACACCGCCGCCTGCAGACCGGTTGCCGGGGGATGAAGCACGAAGCCGGAGAGGAGAGCAGCCGGCAGGCCAGCATGCCGGGTCGCGACATCCGGCCGCGGCAAGCCGTAGGCCGCCACGCGCGTGTGCCGACCGGAGCGGAGCCGCACGCCGCGGCACCGGCCCGCGGCTTCGAAGATCCAGCCCGCGTAGGTCCGGTTTTGCAGAGGCTGGCCGTCAACAGGCAGTCGGTCCAGGTAGTGATGCAGGATGAAAGCGCCGGGCATGATCCTGTCGGATTAGACAACCGAACCGGCGAAAAGCGCTACGCCAAATCCACGCGCTTGGCCCGCGGCGGAAAAATAGCTGCGAGCCGGCCTAGCGTGGTGGGATCGCCGGAGAGGACGTAGCCACCTTTCTTTCAACCGCGGAAGGAAAGCGGAACCCGGCGCCCGGGTTCAGTTGGCGAACTGTTCGTCGCGCGCGAACCACTGGCGGCCCAGCTGCAGCCGGCCGTCCACCATGAGCAGGGCGGTCACCTGATAGGCGCAGACATACTTCAGGCGATAATCGGGCACGATGGCGCTTCCGATGGTCGGGCCGCTGGCGGTGAAGCCGGTCAGCGCCGGAATGGTCGTCTCGGTGTTGGCGGTCTGATGCACGGTCTGGCCGACCTTGCGGCGGTAGATCCAAGTCTCGGCCTTGCCCTCGCCGCTTTTGAGCGGACTGATCTCGTCGGGCTGGCCGACGAGTTGGATGATCATCGCGGCGGGCATGCCCTTCTCGAGGACGGGCTTTTCCTTGGCCGAGGCGAGACCGGCGGTGAGCGCGAAGACGGCGATCAGGAGGGGCAGGCGGGTTTTCATGACAACAGGGTTAACACCGTGGAATATGCCATCCCTTCGGTGAATCCGCCACCTCCGGTATTGATGACACGGGCGACGAGCGCGGGGGGCGCCACCCAATCCCGCGGCTCTCGCAGCGGGCTACGCCGGTTATCCCAATTCCGGTCTAGAGATAGGATTCTTCCCGTTCTTGCCGCACCTTGGCGATCTCCAGCTGTCCGGCGATGATCAGGAGACTGGTGACTTGGTAGGTGGTGACGCGCTTGGATTTGAGGACCGGCGTGGAAATTTTTACGGGCTGGGCGGAGCCGTTGCCGTTGGTGACGTTGGTCGTGAAGGTATAGACCTCGACGTTGTCGGACAGGTGCTCCTGCGTGACTGTCTCGGAGACCTTCCGGCGATAGATCCAAGTCTCGGCTTTCAGGGTCTTCTCGGCGGTCTCCAACGGCACGACCTTGTAGGGTGTGCCGTAAGCCTTGAGGATGGCGTCGGCGGCGGTGCCTTTTTCCAAGACGAGCTTGGTAGCGGCCGGTTTGGCCGGAGCCGGGGCGGCGGTCTCGGCCAGAGTTGTGCTCACTAAGGCGGCGAAGAGCCCACAGGCGAGGAGGCGGAGGAGGGAGCGGAGGGTCAGCATGAAACCGGGCATAACACCCCAACCATGCCCATCCCTTCACCAAAAGAAAGCAGAAGCCGGTGGACAGAGAAACCGGCCCGAGGGCGGGCCGGCTCCCGAGAAAGGCCGCGGCTCAGCTCACCTTCACCGGGTTGATCAGGCCTTCGGCGGAGTAGGTGAGTTCCTTCACCTTCACGCAGCGGAGGTGATTCTTGCCGCCGGAAAGCGAGGCGTCGTGGTGGAACAGCCACCATTTGCCGCCGTGCTCGACGATGGAGTGGTGCGTGGTCCAGCCGATGACGGGCTCGAGGAAACGCCCACGGTAGGTGAAGGGGCCGCGGGGATTGTCGCTCGTCGCATAGACGAGGTAGTGGGTGTCGCCCGTGGAGTAGGAGAGGTAGTAAACGCCCTGGTATTTGTGCATCCACGGACCCTCGAAGTAGCGGCGGTCGTGATCGCCGGCGAGGAGCGGCTTGCCTTGCTCGTCGAGGATCTGGATCTCGGTCACCGGGCCCTTGAACGACTTCATGTCGTCGCTGAGTTCGGCGATGCGCGGGCCGAGCGCGGGCTCGTGCGCGGCGGGTTCCTCGCCGTTGGGATCGAAGCTGCCCTTGCGCCATTTCTGCAGTTGGCCGCCCCAGATGCCGCCCCACACGAGCCAGGCGCGGCCGCTGTCGTGGTCGTTCAGGCAGCAGGGATCGATGCTGAAGGTGCCGGCGATGGGCTGCGGCTCGGCCTTGAACGGGCCCTCGGGCTTGTCGCCGACGGCGACGCCGATGCGGAAGACGCCCTGTTTGTCGCGGGCGGGGAAATAGAGGTAGTATTTGCCGTTCTTGAACGCGGCATCGGGCGCCCACAGCTGCTTGCTGGCCCAGGGCACGTCCTTCAGGTCGAGCGCGACGCCGTGGTCCACCACCTCGCCGCCGACGCGGTCCATCGAGAAGACGTGGTAGTCCACCATGTCATATTGGTCGCCCAGATCGTTGTCGGGAATGTTACCTTCCCGGTCGTGCGACGGGTAGAGGTAGATGCGTCCGTTGAAGACGTGCGCGGAAGGATCAGCCGTGTAGAGATGCGAGATCAGTGGGGCGTCAGGCATGAGAACCGTAGGGTGGCTTGCGAGCGATGGAATTGGCTAGGAGCAATTTGTTCGCTCGTTAGAACAGAATGCCGGCGCGGCGTGCAAAAATCGGGACGCAAAAAAGCCGCCCTCGGAAAAGGGCGGCTGGTGGGCAAGTGCCTGAGACTCAGTTTGTGATGTCGTGGGTGTTGCTGCGCTCGCGGACCGGCAGGTAGCTCTTATACCATTCCTTCTGGGCGTCGCTGCCGGAGTAGTCCTTCAGGGCCTGCTCGCTCGCGAACTCCATGACGATGACCTGGGACCAGTCGCCCTGGACCTTGAAGGACTTGGTCCAGACGCGGGTGATGCCGGCGAAGGCCTTGGGCAGGGCCTGAGCGCCGTCGAGGGCGGCCTTGATGGCTTCGGGCGTGGCGTCGGCCTTCCACTTGACCGTGACGACATGGATGACGGTTTTCGGGGCGGTGTCGGCGGCCGTGGCCGTCACTGCGCCAAGGGAGATGAAGGCGGCGGCTAGGAGGGTGAGGAGGATTTTCTTCATGGTGGGGTGTGGTTTTCGTTGGAGCGACGCACCGCCGAGGCGATGGCGTCCGGCCCTAGAGGAATCGGGAATGTCGATTCCGCAAGGGCGTTCTGCGGCGTGGATTGACGGGAGGCAGAGCCCGGTCGAGGCTGGCGCGCATGGGCCAACAATTCGGCGCGGTGACCTTTCTGGTGCGGGATTACGATGAGGCTATCGCGTTCTTCACGCGGCAGCTGGGGTTCCGGCTGGTTGAGGACACGGCCATGGCGGCCGGCAAACGCTGGGTGCGCGTCGCGCCGCCGGGCGCGGGTGCAGCCGGGCCGTCGCTGCTGCTGGCCCGGGCGGCGACGCCGGAACAGGTGGCGGCCGTGGGCCGGCAGGCGGGCGGCCGCGTGTTTCTGTTTCTTGAGACCGACGACTTCGCGCGCGATCACGCGGCGATGCTGGCGGCGGGAGTGGTCTTCGACGAGGCTCCCCGCCGGGAAACCTACGGCACGGTCGCGGTCTTCCGCGATCTCTACGGCAACAAGTGGGATCTGCTGCAGCAGTCCTGAGCGTTCAGGCGCGGAGCACGGCCCAGACCTCCCGCCAAGCGGTGCGGGTGCCGAGCTCGAACTCGGACTTTCGTCCGAAGACCACGCGATTGAGCGCCAGCGCAAAGCCCACGCAGAGCCAGAGGTTGGCGAACATCAGGTGCAGGAAGTGCGGGGGCTTCAGCGTAACCACGCCCGCCTTGTGCCAAGCGGGCCAGCCGAACGAGAGCAGCGCGTAGCTCGCCGCGCCGAAGACGAGCGTCGCGATTACGGCGCGCGCATCCACATTGCGGAAGAGCAGGCCGGTGATGAAAGCCGCGAGGATCGGCATGCTGAAAAGGCCGAGCAGCTGTTGGATCAGCTGGATGATGCTCTCCGCCCCGGCGTAGAACGGCACGAGCAGAATTGAGAACAGGGCGAAGCCGACCTGCAGCCACATGCTCAGGCGGCCGATGCCGCCGGTTGGGTTGATGTAGGCGCGATGCAGGTCGCACACGTAGAGCGAGGCGGCGGAGTTGAGCGTGGAATTGTAGCTGCTCATCACGGCGGCGAACATCGCGGCGGCGAACGCGCCCGAGAGCCACGCCGGCAGCACATGCGCCACGATCCGCCCGTAGGTCGCGTCGCCCAGCGGGCCGAACAATTGCCAGGCGCACAGGCCGGGAATCACGACCATCGGCGGCACGAGCAACAGGCGGATGGCCGCCGCGCCATAGGCGCCCTTCTGCGCCTCGCGGACGTTTTGGGCGGCGAGGATGCGCTGGGTGATGGTCTGGTTGGTGCTCCAGTAGTAGAGCTGCGTGAAGATCATGCCCGTGAGCAGCGTCGGCCAGGGCAGCACGGTGTCCGGTCCGCCGATGAGCGTGAGGCGCTCGGGCGGCACGTTGGAGAAACTCCAGCCGGTGGCGTTCAACGCCAGGAAGGCCACGAGCAGCGCCATGCCGAACACGAGCACGCCGCACCAGGTGTCGGACACCGCCACCGCGCGCAGGCCGCCACCGATGGAGTAGGCGGCGCCGACAACCGCCGTGAGCGCGGCGATGGCCACGAGCGGCACGTCGAGCGCGAAGAGCGACTTCATCAGCAGCGAGCTTGTGTAGAGCATCGCAGGCAGGAAGATCAGCACGCTGCCGAGGAGGAAAATGCCGCCGACCGTCGCGCGGATGTGCTTGTTGCCGCCGTAGCGCCGTTCGAGCAGCTCCGTGACGGTGGTGCACTTGTATTTGTAGTAGAGCGGCACGAAGACCTTCGCGAGCAGGATGAGCCCGGGCACGCCCGCCAGCTCCCAGCAGAGCACGAGCAGCATCTGGTTGCCGTTCCAGCCGACGAGCGTGTCGGTGCTAATGTTGGTCAGCGTGAGCGAGCCGGCGATGAACACCCAGCTCAGCCCGCCGCCGGCAAGGAACTGGTCGCGCACCTCATCGCCGCTGCTCTTGACGCGCCGGCACTGGAGCCAGGTGATGAGGCCGACGAGACCGGTGAGACCGAGGAAGACGCAGAGCTGGATCAGCGCGGAAGCGGACATGGGGTTGGGGTGCGCGGGTTGTTGCCCGAGCACCGCCGGCACCTCAACGGCCGCGCAAGGGGACAGTCCGGTTAACCTGTAGGGCGGGATCTCCGAATCCCGCCCTACAACTCAGAACCGCACCGTCGCGGTCACCGGGAAATGGTCGCTGGGGAACTGCGCGAGGCCCTCGTAGTTCACGATGCCGGCGGCGGTGACGGCGGCGGGCTGGCGCGCGAGGATCCAGTCGATGCGCTCGCCGTCGTGCTTCGGCGACTCGAAGTTGTTGAACGTGTTCAGGCCGGCGTTCGCGCGCTCCGGCGCGGCGTCCCAGGTGTCGGTGAGCCCGGCCTCCTGCGTGAGGATCTCGTGGGCGCGGCTGTTGCTTGCGAGGCAGTTGAAGTCGCCCACGAGCAGCACCGGCAGCCGGGCGTCCACCTTGGCGATCCGGTCGCGGAGCAGGGCGGCGGCTTTCTGCCGCGCTTCCTCCACCTCGTGGTCGAAATGCGTGTTCCAGACCACGAACTCCCGGCCGGTGGCGCGTTCGCGCAGGCGCACCCACGTGGCCATCCGCCGGTAACGGTGGCCCCAGGTGATCGAGCCGATGACCTCCGGCGTGGCCGAGAGCCAGAGGTGGTCGAAGGCGACGGGCTCAAAGCGGTCGCGCCGGTAGAAAATCGCGCAGAATTCGTCCTGACTGCCACCCGCGCGGCCGAGGCCGATCCACTCGTAATCCGGGAGGCCGGCGGCGAGTTCGCGCAACTGCGGGTAAAGGCCCTCTTGGGTGCCGATGACGTCGGGCGCCTCGCGGGCGATGAGCGCCTGCATGACCGGCCGGCGGTCGGGCCAGGCGTTGGGCGCGCGGTCGCTGGCGTAGCGCAGGTTGTAGGTCATCACGCGCAGCGTGAGCGGGGTTTCGGCCGCGGTCCCGCTCAGCGCGGCCAGGCCCAGCAGGAGGGTGAGCAGGGTTTTCATAGGTCAACGAGGGCCTTGAAGCCGCCGTAGTTCATGCGCTTGAAGTCGAAGGGCGTGTCCTTCGGTTTGCACAGGGCATGGATGCGCGGGTCGGCCATCACCTTTTTGTTCACGGCGTCCCGGTGCCGGCGCGATTGGTAGGTGATGAAGGAGAAGAACACGGTTTCGCCGCTCTTCGCCCGCGCGGTCTTGGGGAACGAAGCGACCATGCCCTTGACGTTCAGATCGTCGCCGACGGCCTCGACGTAGCCGAGCGCGCCATGCTCCTTCCAGATCTTGCCGGCCTTGGCGGCCATGCGGCGATAGGCCGCGAGTTTTTTCTTGGGGACCGGGATCACGAATCCATCGACGTAGCGGGGCATGGCTTCCTCCTGGGGTTGGGGTTGAGGGACGGCGCGAACTTTTGCGCCGCACCGCACCAGACGGCGAGTGCAAAGTCCGCCCACGGGCTTGTCAGGGCGTGGCGCGCGTGACATGCCAGAGTCATGTTACCCCTCCGTTTGCGCGGCTTGCTCGCGTTGGTGTTGCCCTGTGTTTTGGCTCTCGCTGCCTCGGACAGCGGTCTGCCGGTGCTCGCGCCGGAACTGCTGACGAAGCGTTGGACCGCGCGCTGGATCACGCATCCGGCGACGCCCAAGTCCGATTACGGCGTCTGGCTTTTTCGCCGCACGCTGGAGTTGCCGGCCAAGCCCGCGCGCTTTGTCGTGCACGTGACCGCCGATGCGCGCTACCAGCTCTGGGTTAACGGTCAGCCGGTCTGCCGTGGCCCGCAGGCGAGCGACCCTCAGGAATGGCGTTACGAGAGCGTGGACCTCGCGCCTTGGTTGCGGGCGGGCGCCAATGTGATCGCGGCCCAGGTGCGCGGTTACGGCGACGCGGCGCCGTTCGCCAGCATGGGCTGGCGCACGGGTTTCCTGCTGCAGGGCGATACGGCGTCCGAGCGCGGGGCGGACACCGGCCCGGCGTGGAAGGTGGCGCGGGCGGACGGCTACGCGCCGTTTTCGGCGGATCGCGCGGCGTTGCACACCTTTGTCGTGGTGGGCCCGGGCGACCGGCTCGACGCGGCGAAGCACCCGTGGGGCTGGCAGGAGGCCGGCTTCGACGAGTCCGGTTGGATGGCCGCGCGGACCTTTGATTTCGGCAAGCCGCAGGGGTGGGGCACCGATCTGGAATACTGGCTCAAGCCGCGCTCGATTCCCTTGCTGGAAGAAACGCCCGAGCGGCTCGCCCGCGTCGTGCGCGCCCGCGGCGTGACCTTGCCGGCGGATTTTCCGGCCAAGCCCGCGCCCTTCACCGTGCCGGCCGGCACGAAGGCCGCCATTTTGCTCGATCGGGGGCATCTCACCAACGCCTACCCGCAACTCACCGTGAGTGGCGGACGCGGCGCGACGGTCACGCTGCGCTACGCCGAGGGACTCTTCGATGCCAAGGGCCAGAAAGGTCACCGCGACGAGACCGAGGGCCGCGAACTGCGCGGCCTCGGCGACCGTTTCCTGCCCGACGGCGGCGCGCACCGCCTGTTCGCGCCGATGGATTTCCGCACCTACCGTTATCTGCAGCTCGACATCGAGACCGGCGCCGAGCCGCTCACGGTCGAGGACCTCGCCGGGCGGTTCACCGGTTATCCTTTCAAGGAGAACGCGAGTTTCACCAGCGACGATCCCGAGCTGGCGCGCCTGTGGACGGTGGGCTGGCGCACCGCCCGGCTGTGCGCGATCGATACCTACGTGGACTGCCCCTATTACGAGCAGCTCCAATACGTCGGCGATACGCGGCTGCAGGCGCTCATCTCGCTCTATGTGTCGGGTGACGACCGGCTCATGCGCAACGCCATCGAGCTCTACGACCGCTCGCGCATCCCCGAGGGTCTCACGCAGAGCCGCTACCCGTCGCTCAGCGCGCAGATCATCAGCCCGTTTTCGCTCTTCTGGGTGGACATGGTCCACGACTACTGGCGCCACCGCAGCGACGACGCGTTCCTGCGCGCGCGGCTCAACGGCGTGCAGGCGGTGCTGGCGTGGTTCGAGTCGAAGATTGACCCGGCGACGGGTCTCCTCGGACCGCTGCCCTACTGGACCTTCGTGGACTGGGCCGACGCATGGGCTTGGAACAACGACCTCGGCTACGGCGGCACACCCGCCGGCGCGGCCACGGGCGGTTCGAGCATCGTCACGCTCCAATACGCCGGCACGCTGCGTCGCGCCGCGGAACTGGAGTGCGCCTTGGGCGCGACCGACCGCGCCGCGCATCACGAAAAAATCGCCGCCAGCCTCCTGGTGGCGGTCAACCGCCTGTGCTGGGACGAAAAGCGCCGGCTCTACGCCGACACGCCCGCGAAGGACATCTTCAGCCAGCACGCCAATGTGTTCGCGGTGCTCGCCGGCGCGGTCACAGGCGATGCGGCGCGAGATCTCATCGCCCGCACGGCCGACGACAAGTCACTCATCCAGGCCACGACCTACTTCCGCTTCTACCTGCTGCGCGCGCTGAAGGCCGCCGGTCTCGGCGACCGTTATCTCGCCGGTCTCGGTCAATGGCGCGACATGCTCGCGCGCGGGCTCACGACTTTCGCCGAGAAACCCGACCCGACCCGCTCCGACTGCCACGCGTGGAGCGCGACGCCGGTTTATGAGCTCCTCGCCACCGTCTGCGGTATCGAGCCCGCGTCGCCCGGCTTCGCCACCGTGCGCATCGCGCCGCACCTCGGCCATCTGCACCACGCGGCGGCGAAGATGCCGCACCCACGCGGGGAGATTGCCGTGACGCTCCAGCGCGAGGGGGCCGGCCTGAGCGCGACCGTCACGCTGCCCGAGGGTGTGACCGGCGACTTTGTCTGGGCCGACAAGGTTGTGCCGCTGCGATCCGGCACGCAAAAGTTGCAGCTGCCCTGAGGCACCCTCCTCGCTTCGGGTGTGCAGGTAAGATCGTGTCGCAACCGGGCGCGCGGCGAAGGCTGCAACCGAAACGCTGGCAGGACATGCCCGACCGTTCAGGCCAGGGCGGCTTCGATGCGCTGGAACGTCTCCTGCGCCTTGTCCGCGGCGGTGTGGAAATCTTGGATCGAGATACCGGCCTGGTGGAAGGTCTCGGCCGTGGGATGCCAGTAGGTTTCCTCGCCGGGGATGCCTTGGTAGCGGTCGGCGGCCGCCCCGGCGGCGAGCGCCAGCAAGTGCACCAAGGGCGGGTGGGCGGGGCTGGGGCGGTAGTGATGCAAGACGGCGGCGACGGTTTCCGTCGGCAGGCGCCAGGATTCGAGAATGAATCCCGCCGCCTCGCAGTTGTTCATGCCCCAGTGGCAGTTTTCCCACTCATCAATCGGTTGCTCGGAGCCGGGGTTGTAGGGTGGCACGTGCCCTTGGCGGCGGCCCACGATGTCGAGGGCCATCATGCCAATGGAGCGCAACAGACCGATGGCGTAGCAGCGTCCGCGGCTTTCCCGCGCGGGCACCGCCAGCTCTTCCATCAGCAGCGCCGTGAAAAGTGAAATGTTGCGCAGCCGGATACCGCCGATGCCGTGCAACTCGAGCCGGTGCTCGGTCATCTGCGTGGAGGCGAGGGCGCCCACCAGGCGGTGCACTTCCTCAAAGCCGATGCAGCTGACGGCGCCCTCGATGGAGGAAACCGGGACGGTGCGGGCGTAAATCGCGCTGTTGGCCATGCGCATCAATCGGGCCGCCAGCGCGGGATCCTGCTTGATCAGCTCGGTCACATCCTCGGTGTCGGTCCCGGGATTACGGAGCAGAATGCCCAGGTCGATCAGCAGGCGCGGCGAGCCGGGCAGCTCCTTCGCGGCTTCGAGCACGTCGGCGGGAAAAATGTGGGTCAACAGCATGCCCCTGAACCAACGGCACACTCCCGCTCCGGCTTGAGTGCGGTCGCCGGAGCGGAAGGCGGGGAGTCAGGGCGCGCCGCAGATTTCCGGCCCGAGCCCGAGCAGGGTGAGCAAACCGAGCCACCCGGCCAGGCAGAGCAGGCACTTGGGCGTCACGGCCAGCAGCACGGCCAGCGTGAGCCACCGGCGCAGGCGCTCAAGCTTGGGCCAGGACATGGTCGTAACGGTCGTGGTGGCGCACCCATTCCATGCCGTATTCCAAGCCGGCCTCGTCGCGGCCCTTCGGCACGAGATCGAGCAGCTGGTAGGTGCCCATCACCACCTCGACGCCGCGTCCATAGGTGGAATAGGTGTGGTAAACCGTGCCGTCGGCGTCGCGCGTGAAGATGCTGATGCCGGGCGCCTCCTCGTGCGGAAACGGACGCGGACCGTAGTTGTAGTAAACCCGGCCGGTTGCGACGTCCTCGGGCGTGAACGAGACGTTGAAATCCTGGTTGAAGTCCGTCGCCGCCGCCGAAACCCAGGTCACGTCCCAGCCCATGCGCCGCTTGAAGGGGAGGATCTCGGCCAGCGGCGCGTGCGAGACGGCAGCGAAGCTGACGTCTCGCGCCGCGAGGTGCACGGTCGTGGCGACGAAGTGGTCCATCATGAACGAGCAGCTCTTGCAGCCCTCGTCCCAGCCGGCGCCGAGCATGAAGTGCTGGATAATGAGCTGGCTGCGGCCGGCGAAAAGATCGGCGAGCGCGACGCTCCCCTGTTCGGAGTCGAAACGATACTTCTTTTCGATTTTCACCCAAGGCAGGGCGCGGCGGCGCGCGGCAAGGGCGTCGCGCTGGCGTGTGAATTCCTTCTCGGCGGTGAGCAGCTCGCGACGGGCGGCGAGCCATTGGGCGGGGGTGACGGTGGCGGGTTTTTCGGGCGATGTGGTTTTCATGGGTGGTGGTGGGAGGAAAATTTTGGGCATGGCTCCGCCCAAAGGGACGCAGGGCGCCCGGAAGACAGGAACGGGAGGTGGTCCGGCGGGCGGGCTAGGCTTTCACCGCGGCGCGGAGTTTTTCGTATTCGGGCAGCAGGCGGGAGTGGGTGGCCCAGAGCAGGGGACGCGGGCTGCCCTCCAATTCGGCGATGAGCAGGGCGCAGTGCGTGTGCCAGCCGCTGGCGAAGTTGCCGAGGTCGGGCAGGTCCTCTCCCTTGGCGCGGTGGGTGAGCACGAGCAGCACCTGCTTGCCCTGCGGCGTGAGCTCGAAGGTCACCTCCGAGTCGTCGCCGCCGAAGGTGTGGACGAGCAGGCGCGGCGGTTCGCAGCGCAGCACGCGGCCGCCGAAGGTCACGCCGGGATCATGGACGTGCTTGAACTTCTCCGGCGGCGTCTCGCCGGGCGAGAGCTTGGCGTGGTGCATGACAAACTCGATCTTTCCGCCCGGTCTCGCCTCGAACATCCCGCCGGAGAGCCAGCGGGCGCGCTTCTCGGGGTTGATCAGGTAATCCCAGACCCGCTCGATCGGGCCGGGGAGAAGGCGGACCATGCGCAGTTCGCCGGGTGACGTGAACTTGGCGTGGGCCTGGTTGTCGGGCGTGGAGTTCATTTTTTGGAAGCTTTCTTGGCGGCGGCGTCCTCGGCGCGCAGCTCGCGCTCCAGGGCGTCGAGCCGGCGCGACCAGAAGGCGCGGGTCTTTTCCAGCCAGGCGCCGAGTTCGTCGAGACCGGCGGGGTTGAGGGACTGGATGCGGGACTTGCCCTCGGCCCGGGTGACGACGAGGCCGGCGTCGCGGAGCACGTTGAGGTGTTGGGAAATGGCGGGGGCGCTGACGTCGAATTCCTCGACCAGCTCCCCGGCGGTGCGGTCACGCTGGGCGAGCAGCTCCACGATGCGGCGGCGTGTGGGATCGGCGAGGGCTTCGAGGCTGAGCATGCCGCCTACGATTAAGTATAAACTTAATTAAGCAACAACTAAATTAACTGATCGCGCCTGCGAGGCAGGCTTGAGTTGCTCCGGGGTGAACAACTGGTCGATCATCCGGCGGAGTGTGACCGGAAAGATTGGCTTGGGCAGGATGAGATCCACCCCAAGCCGACGGTATTCATCATGCACGGCTTCGCCCAGTTCGGAACTGAAGACGATGATCTTGCCGGCGAAGGAGGTCCGGCGCACATGACGCACGAGATCGAGGCCGTTCATGACAGGCATGTGGTGGTCGGTGATTAGCAGATCCAAAGCCGGCCCGGCCCGCTCCAGCCAGTCGAGAGCCTCGTGGCCGTCAGCCACTGTCTCGACCAGATGGCCGTCCTTGGTCAGCAGCGTATGCATGAAATTGCGCAGCTCGATGAAGTCATCGGCGTAGAGGATCCGCAAAGGATGGACCGCTCGGGGCCGGAGGGGATTGATTGCATGAGGCATGTTCAAAAAAGTTAAGGTTTCACGATCAGGCGCCGGCAAAGGGTGTGCGGAGCGACCTAGCCAGCGGTCGCAAGCTTCCGAATAGGCAGGCCGGAGTCTGCTCCGGCCTGCCGGGTGACGGGATGAGCCGCGTCAGATCTGGGCGGCGCGTTCGTAGGCTGATTGAACCTGACTCAGGGCGACCAACACCTCGTTTCGCACCGATTCCCAGTTGGCAGGAATGGCCTGATCAACCTTGGTGATGCGCTCGGCGAGGATGGCGCGCGCCGACTGCAGCGCCTCCCGGGCCTTGATACGGCTTTGGTCGGCAGAGGCACCGGGCGACTGCACCGGGCCGAGCGCGGCGATCCGGGCATCAAGGTTGGCGGTGACTTCGGTGACTGCGGCCGTGAATTGCGCCCGTTGGTCGAACGTGTAGGAGCCCAGCTTGTTCAGATCGTCGCCTCGCGTGGCGGTAGGAAAGGAACCGCGGGAATTTTGAGCATCTTCCCGGGCGGTGGTATCCGGACAACCCATCAGGGCGAAGGCCAGGGTGGTCAGACTGAGAATACGGATGGAACGTTGATTTTGGAATTTCATGAGCATTGGATTGTTAAGATTGATGACGATGGAAGTCCGGCGTGAGCCGGTTCCGTTCACGCAAAGGGGCGACAGGCCCCCCGAAAAGCCGTGGTGCGGCCGGAGGTAACGCTTAAAGCGGCAGCTCGGCCAATGGCCGGCTGGGTGGCGGGGAAGGCGCAATCTAAGCGCCGGCTCCCCGCGCGGGGAGCGGTGTCAGCCGTCGTGAAAGTGACGGGGTGGACGGGACATTGCTGAAGCCTCCGTGGTTGAGGTTTCGCTGATCTGTTTCGCCAGTGGGCTGACTCCGCATCAGCCCGGCGATGTAGCTTCTGACCGAACGTGAACGCACGGGTTGCGCAAGGGCTGGAAATATTCCCGTAAAATTCCGCCCCATTGTTCCAAGCGGCCTCGGACCCGCCCAGCGCAGAAAATTCGCGCCTTGGCGCGGTGAAAATCGCGCGCAATCTGGGCGAATGAAAAAAGCGATGCCGTTTTATTTCCTCGTAGCCTTGTTGGCCTGGTCGGGCTGCGCTCCCAAGGAGCCGCCGCCACCGCCCGCGCCTGTGAAGTCCGATCTGGAACTGAAGCGGGAGAAGTTCTTCGGTGCCGCGGTCGCGACGGATCCGGCGGTGGACTGGCGCAGCAGCGGATTGGGCGTGAAGATCCTCGCACCCGGCGAAGGCGCCAACCCGACCACCTCCGACCGGGTCCGGGTGCATTACACCGGCACGCTCGCGGATGGCACGGTGTTCGACGACACGCGGGCGAAGGGCAAACCGGCCCAGTTCGGCGTCGGCCAGCTCGTGCGCGGACTCACCGAGGGGTTGGGCTTCCTGAAACCCGGCGGCCGGGCGATTTTCTACATCCCGCCCAGTCTCGGCTACGGCAGCATGCGCGCCGGCAACATCCCGCCCGTGTCAGGCCTGATCTTCGACGTCGAGCTGCTGGAGATTTTGCCGCGGGAGTAGGGACGCGAGATATCGGCAATTAACTCATCGCGCGTGCCTCGTGAATTCAAGCGAGGGACTGCCTCCGGACATAACGGTAAGCTTGGGAACTGGGCCCGGGGTAAATTGCATGTCGAGGAAATGCGTGGGACTCTCTGTGCTGGCATACCACAGGCCGATGCTGTCCTCGGATGTGTTCCTCCACGAGATCATGCAGGCATAACCATCGATTAGGATTCCCGTCCCATCCGGGCGGAGCATCAGCCACCGCCGATTTCCCTCGGCTGCCGTGCTCCGCCACCGGCCAATGAGCGGTGAGTTCGGCACGGGCGGGAACGCAGTCTCAAGTTCTCTGATGAGTTCGGTGTGCTCAGCCTGCGAATCGAACAACCTAATCCCGGCGGCAAATTTGGCCCGTAGGGCGTCCGCCAGGAGCCCCGCACTCTCTGTTGTCGACAGACTGCCGGGATGCAGACGCTTAACCAAGTCTATGTCTCGCAGGTAAAGAGCTCGCGGGAGTAGCTGTTGATGATGTTCATCGAGCGGAAAGCCCGCTCGGACCAGGGTTTCAAAGTGATCGGCTCCGAACGTCATGGCATTCGACAGCGCGCGGAAAAAAAGCCCGCTGTCTTGCGAGGCTAGCGCTTGAAAGTGCGCCAGCCACCTTGGATCGAAAGCGGCCTCGGCAATAAAGTAAGCGGGTTCATTGAAACCCGGATCAGGGCCCCACTTCTCCAAAAAAAACGCAAAACCTTCTGGCCAGTAGTCAGCGATAAGACGTGGCTTACTGGCGCGCAGCAATTCCATGAGTTGCCTTCTGGATATCGACTGTGCGATTTCGCGCATGGCATTGAGATCGTGGGAAGCCATGGCACTGACCCAGCGCACTTCAGGCGCGATGATCTTTTCGGCCGGAGCAAGAGGCGGCAGTTTTTCGCCGACTTTTGTCCATGTGGCGGGAAATCGTCGCTGGAGAGTGTTGCGGGCCGCTATCGATACGCTGCGATCCCTGTCCGTGCTCAACGTCAACAACGTCGCTTCGGGAGTGGCCGGATGGCGGCAGAGGTTGAGCTTGAGAGCAGGCGACTCCGCCATGGTGGCAAATTTCGCCAGCAGTTCGGAAGGGGTGTCTGGATCCTGGGAGAAAAAGTCCAGCTCCTCAGGAAACGCTGCGGTGGCGGCGAGTTCGGCCACCAAGGAAGCTCTAAGGGGTCTCGGAATATTTCTTTGAAAAATCAGGGAGAACTTTTTCTGTGCATCCGCAATTGAAGCCCGCCGGACGATTTCGTCCTCACTTAACACGGGAGCGCGTGAATTCGGGGATCGATAGGGTTCGCGCGTCGGCGCCGTATCGATTTCGGAGGGCGTGGCAGTGGCAAGCAGCAGCAACGCCAGGACGGACAGCGGAAGGTTCGACATAGGGATGCCGCGGCCCGTCGGCCCCTTTAAGCTGGGATTTGCCCCCGCGGCCGCAAGGGAAGAATAGGGGATTATCGTCAACGCTTCTCCGGCGCGATGAGCCGGATCTCGGCCGCGAACGTCGCATGGGCGGCCGGGTCCACGGGGCGGTGCTTGACGGTCGTGGATGCGGGATAGGCGCCGAGATAATTGTTGCCCTTCCAATTCCGGGCGGGACGCACGGGACGCGGGGTGAAGCCGCCGCCGCAGTTCGGGCACACGTTGAAAAGCACGCGCTCGACGCAGTCGGCGCAGAAGGTGCATTCGTAAGAGCAGATCCGCGCCTCGGGGGAGGCGGGCGGGAGCGGCTTGTGGCAATTCTCGCAAGTGGGGCGGAGTTCCAGCATGAGGCCAGTCAGACAACGTCACCCCGCGCTCGCGAGATCCAAGCTTCGGACTGCCGGCACACCCGTGCAGCTGGCCGGGCAGGGCAGTGCGGGCCTGAAAGACCGCTTAAGCTTTGCCCTCCGCGCGCCGATAAGAGCGTGTCACCCCCTAATCCACCTCAGCTCCCCGGGGCTGCGGGTCCCCTGCTTTCCGGTCTCCCTTGCACCGATCCGCGCAGCCATGACCAAAATCCACAACAAGCTCATCGTGCTCAGCCTCGCGGCCCTGCTATGCTTGGCGGTCTTTGCCGCGCTCGTGATCCGGGCCGCGTGGCACGAATACCACGGCCTCGCCAACTTCCAGCGCACGAGCCAGGTTTCGCGCACGGCCTACGAGCTGGCGAAGGACATCACCGATGAACGGCAGTCCGCCTATTACGCGTCGGCCTTTCTCGGCGAGGGCACGCCTGCCGAGCAACTCGCACGCTACTCCGCCCGCGTGGAAGCCAGCCGTCAGCGCCTGACCCAGCTGCGCACGCTGGCCGCGGAAAACCAGGCCGCTGCTTCCGAACGCTTTGCCGCGGCGCTGAACTCGGCGATCGCGGCGGAGAGCCTGCTCGAAGCGCTGCGCGCGGAGATCCTCGCGCCGGGACGGCCGCAGGAGCAGAACCTCGATTCGCCCCTCAAGAGCAAGGCTCTCTCGGTTTACGACACCATCCTCGCGGCCCAGGCGGGTATCCTGCCGGCCCTCGCGCAGGAAACCCAGGATGCCGGGCTCGTCCGGCGCATCACCACGCAGGACAACGTCGCCCGGCTGCAGAAGGATCTGTGGAAACTGCGCGGCCTCGTCGCGACGGCCCTGCGCACCGGCAAGCTGTCCGACACGGCCGTGACGGAGATGAAGCTCAAGCTGCTCAGCCTCGACGATCACCTCACGCGCCTGCGCACGCTTGCCGATGAGGAGACCGCCGGCGCCGTCGGCCGGCTGGCGGATGACGCCGACTACAAGCTGGTCACCGGCCTGGCCGGCAAGCTCCGCGATCTCGGCGCCAAGGCCACGGGTTTCCAGGAATTTGGCTCGCTCGCCGACTACCAGAACGGTCCCTCGGCGCGCCTCGAGCGCACCTTCACCACGCTCGCCGCGCAGGTCAACGCCGCCACCGAGGGCTACACCGCCGCCCGGCTCGCCGAGGCGCGCACGCGGCTCGTGGGCTGGTCGGGCTTCTGCGCGGTTTCCGTGTTCGGTCTTTCCCTGCTCATGATCGCCGTGTCGCGCGGCATTTCCCGGCCGTTGCGCGCCGTCAGCCGCGAACTCGCGGAAACCGGCGGTCAGGCGCACGACGCGGCCCAGGTCATCGCCGAGTCCGCCGGCCGCCTGAGCGACGATGCCTGCGCGCAGACCGCTTCGCTCGAGGCCATCGAGGGGGAGGTCAAGCGCCTCTCCGACGCCTCGGCCGCGACCGTCGCCCACATGCGCAAGCTCGCCACGCTGGCCGAGCGCTCCACGGCCGCCAGCGAGGAAGGCAAGCGCTGCCTCGGCCAGCTGACCGGCGCGATGGCCGGCATCGAGCAATCCACGGGCGAGGTGGCGGGTATCCTGAAGACCATCGACGACATTGCCTTTCAGACCAACGTCCTCGCGCTCAACGCCGCGGTCGAGGCCGCGCGCGCCGGCGAGGCCGGCGCCGGCTTCTCGGTCGTGGCCGAGGAGGTGCGCAACCTCGCGCAGCGCAGCGCGCAGGCCGCGCGCGAGACCGCGACCAAGATCGAGGCGGCGGTGAACAACAGCCGGCAGGGCACCGAACTCACGCGCCAGACCGAGGCGAGTTTCCACGAAATTTCCCGCATCACCGCCGATCACCACGCGATTGTGCGCCAGGTCGAGTCCTCCTCCCACCACAGCACCGAGGGCGTGACGCAGGTCACCCAGGCCATCGGGCAGGTCGGCGAGATCACGCGGCGCACCGCGGCGATGGCCGAGGAAAACGCCGCCGCCGCCGCGGAGATGCGCGCGCAAGTGGAGCGTATGGAGGCTGCGGTCTCCCGGCTCGACGCGATGATCGCCGCCGCCCGCGCCGCGAAAGCCGCCCCGGCTAAGTCTTCCCCTCCCGGTTCCCAACGCCCCGCGCCCGGCCCGGTCTTGGCCGGAGTTTGAGTCGTAGATCTAATGGAGCCGGGGCGCCCTCGCCCCGGTATTACCCAGCCCGCGACGACCAGCCAGGGCAGAATTATCAAAAGTGTGGCCGCGCTTGAGACGGAAGCGAAAGCGTGGTCAGGGAGCCTCCACGTTGTCGCATTGCTCCAACGCGGCTACCGGAGCTCGGGCTCCACCCAAGGCTCAGCGTCGCCCGCCGCGCCCGGCCTGCCCGAAATCGCCGCGCAGGCTGCTGCCGTCGCCGTTGAGGCGCGGCGCGTAGAGCGGATCGTCGGCCGTCAGCAGGTTCGCCCGGGGCAGGAGGGTGGGGGCGGTCATGTAAGGGGAGGGATAACCATCGTAATAGCCGGGCAGGTAGCCGGTGTAGCCGTCGCCTTTGAAGCGCGAGTAGGAAAAGCCCACGCTGAGACCGGTCGCCGGATCATGGAAGCTGACCCAGCCCGAGGTGCCGTAAAAACTGCCGCCGCTGCTGGAGCCGACGGTGAGGCTCACGCCGCCATGGACGCGCAGGCGGCCTTCCTCGCTGAGCACGTCGCCTTCCTTGAGCCGCGGACGCGGCTTGGGTGCGGGGCGGGACAATTCCTCCGCCGCCAAGGCGGCGAGTTGGTCGGTCTGCGCCGCACTCAGGGTCGGGCGCTCCGCCGGCTGGGTCACGGTCGGGGTGGGGACGGTTTCGTCGGCGTGGAGGCCGAGCGCACCGGTCGTCAAACAGCCCGCCAGCAACCAGACCGGGCGAAGCATGCGGAGGGTAACCATGGGGTGATGTGACCGTGGGGCAGCGCGGCGGTTCCGGCAACACTTTCGATGCTTGGCGTGGGGTTAACCACTAAGGGGATTCACCAAGGGTGAATCCTAAGGAATCAGGCTCCGACTGATCGTCTCCGCCTCAGGGTTTCGGGGGCCCGCTTATCGCGGGCTGTTTATTCCCGTTGGGTTCAATACCCCGAAGCTTCAGCCGTCGCCGAGCCTATGTCTGACAGGTGCTTCGGCTTGGATTGAATGGAGCCGGGGCGCCCTCGCCCCGGGGCTTGGGCAGACCGGCCCGAGGGCGGGCCGGCTCCAGTTTGAAGCGGTTCGATCAAATGGCCCGGGGCTTGCCCCGGGGATCTTTACTCTTTCCAGCGGCGATCAGCCGCTCCCCGGAACCCAAACCGGAGCCGATTATCCGCCTGAGTTTCGCACTGCGAGAACTCAGGACGGACCCTGGGCGGCCAGCCAGGCCGCAACAGGGCCGGAGGGGACGTTCAAGCGAAGCCGTTAGGCGGAGCATCAGTGGTTAAACCCCTCCGAAAGCCTGAAAACACTTCCGAGTGATTGCCTCGGCATTTCCCGACGAAGGTTGACCCGCCGCGGCCGCCGCGGCCTGCTGGCGGCATGGCGAGACGAGTCGTGATGAACCAGACCCCGCGGTGCGAGCGGTGCCGTTTCGTGCCCCGCTGGTGCATCTGCGCGGCGCACGTGAGTATCGCGTGTCCGTTGCAGGCGGATGTGCTCATCCACGAGCGCGAATTCTGGCGGCCCACCAGCACCGGCCGGCTGGTGCATCGCGTGATGGCCGGGTCTCGTCAGCATCTTTACCAGCCCGAGACCCCGCCCAATCGGGCGGCGATCGCACACCCGGAGCGCGAGCTGTGGATTCTGCATCCGCGCGGTGAAGCCGTGCCGGCCAGCACCGATCCGGCGAGCGTGCAGATCCTGCTGCTCGACGGCAGCTGGAGCGAGGCCGCGCGCATGGCGACGCATGTGGCCGGGTGGGGGCGGCTGGTGGCCCTGCCGGACCACGGCGCGAGCCGCAGCAGCCTGCGCCGCCAGGAGCAATCGGGCAAATACGCCACCGCCGAATCGCTGCTGATCCTGTTGGCCGCCCTCGGCCTGACCGAGGCCGAACGCCAGCTGCGCCTGCAATTCGAGCTCCACGTCTATGCCGGCCTCCGCACCCGCGGCGCCTTGGTGCAGGCCGAGGAATTTCTCGCCGCGTCACCCATCAAGGAAGCCTTCCCCGACCTGCTCACCGAACTGCATCGGCGGCGGCCGCTGGTTTGAGTTCCGGTTTAGCCCGGCAAAAATCAACGTTCAGGAGGGGAACCCGCCCAAACCAAATATTGCGCACCAGCCACTTGGCCTCTCTGCTCTCTTAAAACTAACCCTGAATGTTATGCGGAACTGAGTTCCGTTGAATCTGTTCTGCAGAAGATGAAACTAGCGTTCCTACTCCTCTTCACACTCACCGCTTCCTATGCGGCAGAGGCAAGATTCGAGACGGCCAGCTTCGCCATCCTTATTGACCAGCGATGCCCTGAAGGTTCGGTCTCTTGCGATCACGTGAAGTATGTTGGGACGAGCAAGAAGACCGGAAAATCCATTACGCTGATTGGCTCTACGGTGCACTCATACGGTCCAGATGGTGTCACACCCACACAGTTCCAAGGTTTCCGATTCAAGAATGGTTCCGTTGAGTATTTTGTCAGTGAGCATGGCTATTTGGAGGTCACGAATGGTGAGAAGCTCTTGCTCCACGAAGCCGGTAAGTGGGATTGGCAAAAGAAAGAGCCTACAAGCGGCCAGAGCCAATGTCGGTGCTGCGCACCGCCATGGCTCATCACTAAACGATCGGCGGAAGAAAGATCATGATCAAAGAAAGCCCCGGTTTCTATTTCACAATAGCGGCTCTTTTTGGTGTCGTCTGCTTTATCATGGCGTGGGGGACATTCTCCGTATTCGAGTTGGGCCGGACTTTGGATCTCGTTTTTGGTCTCTCCATGTTCTTTGGGTGCGCGTGGCTCGCACTAGCTTCCTGTCGCCGTGCGCTTGCGCTCAAAATGAAAGAGCCCATCTCTGAGGGTTCTGCTGCGCCGCAGCGCGAATCGGGACGCCGGTTGAACAAGCCTCGCCCTCGCTGAAGCTACGGCGCGGCAGGCGGCACTGACAACTCCGGGGCTGACCTTTAACGATGACTGGCTACATCTAAGGCTTGTTCACTGGAGCGCTGTGTCATAACAAGTGGGTGACATTTCCTTCTTCATCCCCTTCGCATGTCCGCCCCTACCGTTCCTCCTGCTGCGTCCAACCCGACTGTTCCTGCTCACGAGCGCGAGGCTGACTGGCTGAAGAACATCTACCGGCCTCACGAGGCGAATCTCACCGTGCGCGCGGTCGTCGTCGGCATGCTCATCGGTGCGGCGATGTGCCTTTCGAACATCTACGTCTTCTTCAAGACGGGCTGGAGTCTCGGCGTGACGCTGACGGCGTGCATTCTCGCCTTCGGCTCGTTTCAGTTCCTGCAGGCGCTGCGGTTGGTGAAGAAGCCGCTCGGTGTGCTGGAGAACAACGCCCTGACGACGGTCGCCTCGGGCGCGGGTTTCATGACGGGCGGCGGCAACATGGCGGCCTTTGGCGCGCTGTTCATGATCACGACGGTGCGGCCCGATTCCTCAGCGATGATCGTGTGGTTCGGCGTGATCGCGGCGCTCGGCGTGTTCGCCGCCATCCCGATCAAGCGCCAGCTCATCAACCACGAGGGCCTCGCGTTCCCCACCGGCACGGCGACGGCCGAGACCATCCGCTCCATCCACGACGCGGCCGCGGGTGGCGGCACGGGCAAGGCCGCGTGGCTCGCCGGGTCGGCGGGCGTGGCGGCGGTGCTGACGTGGCTGCGCGATGCGTGGCACTGGATTCCCGGCACCTTCGGCCTGCCGGTCAGCCTGGCCGGGCACACGCTGGCGCAGTGGACGCTTTCGCTGAAGGCCGAGGTTGTGCTGCTCGGCGGCGGCGCGCTCATGAGTTTCCGCACGGGTTGGTCGCTGCTGCTGGGCGGCATCCTGACCTACGCCGTGTTGGCGCCCGCGCTCGTGGCGCAGGGCATCGTCACCACGGTCAGCTACAAGGCCATCGTCGCGTGGACGCTCTGGCCGGGCGCCGCGATCCTGGTCGCGTCGGGACTCACGTCGTTCGCGCTGGATTACAAGAGCATCGCCCGGTCGTTCTCCGGACTCGGCCGGATCTTCGGCCGCAAAGGTGCGCAACCCGCCGAGAGCGGCATCGAGGCCGTCGAGTGCCCGGAGTGGTGGTTTCCCGTCGGCTTCGTGGTGCTCGCACCGATCGTGACGGGCCTGATGGTCTGGCTGTTCCAGATTCCATTCTGGGCGGGGCTGGTCGCGGTGCCGCTGGCGGTCGTGATGGGTTTCGTGGCCTCGCGCGTGACCGGCGAGACCGATGTCACGCCAACCAAGGCCCTGGGCCCGGTCACGCAGATGATCTACGGCATCATCACGCCCGGCAACGTTGCGGGAAACATCATGTCGGCCAACGTCACGGGCGGCGTCGGCCTGCACGCGGCGGACCTGCTGACGACGCTCAAAACCGGCTGGCTGCTGGGTGCGAAGCCGCGGCACCAGCTCTACGCGCAGCTGTTCGGCGTCGTGGCCGGGGCGGCGATCGTGGTGCCGGCCTTCAACATCATTTTGCCCGATCCCAGTGTGCTCGGCGGTGAGGCCTGGCCCGCGCCGTCGTGCGTGGTCTGGGCCGGCGTCTCGCAAGCGTTTTCCGGAGGCATCGCGGCGCTGCATCCGTCGTCCAAGACCGCCATTGTGGTAGGGCTCATCCTCGGCGTGGCGCTGGCGTTGTTCGAGAAGTTCGCCCCGAAAAAGATCCGCTCGTTGCTGCCGTCGGCCTCGGGCCTCGGTATCGCGATGGTCATCCCGGGCAGCAACTGCATCGCGATGTTCCTCGGTTCGGCCATCGCGGAGTGGATGCGCCGCAAGTGGCCCACGGTCGCGGACAAACTTGTGGTGCCCGTGTCCTCGGGCCTCATCGCCGGCGAGAGCCTGATGGGCATCCTCATCGCGTTCCTGATCGTGTCGGGCGTGCTCGCGGGTTGAGGCGGCGCAGTGAAGAAAGTAGCCGCGCTTGAGTCCCGCATCCGCGGGACGAAAGCGTGGACGGGGGAGCGGGCGTGTCCGGTGTTTTGGGGACTTGAGCGAAATTCGCGGGGCGGGTAGGGTGCAGTTACCCCATGATCCCCCGTGTTGCAGAAGGATTGGCCACCAGGCGACATTTGGAGGGCCGAACTCCTGTGAGGGCGTGGGTCGCAGCGAGTAACGGCCTCACAGGAGTTCGGCCCTCCGGGGCATACGGCTTCCGGAAGGTTTGTCTCTGCGTTCTCTGTGTTTGAAATGAATTTCCGTATGAAGAAACTACTGCTCACCGTTCTGGTTTTTTGCTCTGCTGTCATGGCTCACGCCCAACCCTACGCGCCGAAATGGGAATCGCTCGACCGTCGTCCGACGCCGGCCTGGTTCGGCGAGGCGAAGTTCGGCATCTTCATCCACTGGGGCGTGTATTCCGTGCCGGCGTGGGCGCCGGTGGGGCAGTATGCCGAGTGGTATTGGCAGAACGTGCAGAGCAAGGACCCGAAGAAGGCGGCGTGGCGGCCCTACCACGAGGCGACCTTTGGCGCGGGTTTCGACTACCGCGACTTCGCCCCGCAGTTTCGGGCGGAGCTGTTCAAGCCCGAGCAGTGGGCGGACGTGTTTGCCCGTTCCGGGGCGAAATACGTCGTGCTCACCTCGAAGCATCATGACGGCTTCGCGCTCTGGCCGAGCGCGGAGGCGAGCCGCACCTGGGGTCGCCCGTGGAACGCCGTCGAGACCGGGCCGAAGCGCGACCTGCTGGGTGACCTCGCCGACGCCACCCGCGCGCGCGGACTGACCTTCGGTATCTATTTTTCCTATTACGAGTGGTTCAACCCGCTCTGGTTGTCCGACAAGAAGCGCTTCGTGGACGAGCACATGATCCCGCAGTTCAAGGACGTCGTCACGCGCTACCGGCCCTCGCTCATCTTCAACGACGGCGAATGGGAGATGCCTTCGGCCGGGTGGCGCAGCGAGGAGCTGCTCGCGTGGCTGTTCAACGAATCGCCCGTGCGCGACGAGGTCGTGGTCAACGACCGCTGGGGTGGCGAAACGCGGCACAAGCACGGTGGTTACTGGACCACCGAATACGCCGCCGGCCTCGCCGACGGCGCGCACGCATGGGAGGAGAACCGCGGCATGGGGCATTCCTACGGGCTTAACCGCGCCGAGCGCGCGGAGGATTACCGCAGCGCGCGTGAACTCGTGCTCCTGTTGATCGACACCGTGAGCCGCGGCGGCAACCTGCTGCTCGACATCGGGCCGGCCGCCGACGGCACCATTCCGCCGCTCATGGAGCAGCGTCTGCTCGAGATCGGCGACTGGCTGCGCGTGAACGGCGAGGCCATCCACGGCACACGCCCCGCCGCGCGCGCCGCGCAGTGGACCGAGGGCAAGCGCGCCGAGCAGGCCTACGGTGACTACCAGGTGCGCTACGAATTGCTCGAGCAGGTCGGCCAGCAGCCGCGCGAGGGTCGGGCGGTGAAGCAGGTATTTTTCACGCAGAAGCCCGGCGCACTCTACGCCATCACGGCCGGCTGGCCGGGCCGCACGCTCTCGCTCCGCGACGTGGACCTGCCCGCCGGGGCGAGCGTCACGCTGCTCGGCGTGCCCGGGGAACTGAAGGCCGAGCGTCGTGACGGCGCGGTGGTCATCACCTTGCCTGACCTCGGCCCCGATGAGGCGCCGAGCCGTTACGCGCATGTGCTGAAGCTCGTGGGTGCGACGGTGCGGCCTTAATCCTGAGCCGGCAGCGACGGAATCGAGGTTGTTGCCGGCTCGGCCCGAAATCTGCTGAGAGTCGGGCACCCCTGTTCCCCATGGATCTCAGCCTGCTCAAGCATCTTCCCGCCGTGACCTTCGCGCCCGGCGAAGTCGTCATCACCGAGGGACAGCCGCTGGCCGGCCTCTACTTCCTCGAAAGCGGCGAGGTCGAGGTGCTCAAGGAAGGCGAGTTGATCGCCGAGGTTTACGAGCCGGGCGCGGTGTTCGGCGACATGGCTTTCCTGCTCGGGACCACGCCGACCGCCACGGTGAAGGCGCTGACCGAGACCGTCTTTCGGCAGGTGACCGATCCGGCCTCGTTTTTCGCGACCACGCCGGGCGTCGCCTTGCATACGGCGACGATCCTCGCCCGGCGGCTCGACTCGCTCAACCGCTACCTTGTGGACATCAAGCACCAGTTCCGCGACCGGTCGGACCACCTCGGCATGATTGACGAGATGCTCGACGCGCTGATGCACAAGCATCCGCGCAACATCCCGCGGCGCCCGCAGGAGGATTAGTTTACTTGGTGCCTCGCCGTTAGTCGCTGGATTCTTCGCTGCGCTCAGAATGACACGCTGAGAAGCAGAGGATCGATCCCTGTCATTCTGAGCAGAGCGAAGAATCCAAGCTGTGAGCAGGGTAGATCGCCGCGAATTGGTGCGAACCACCCTCAGACGGTCGTCGCCGCCGCATCGAGCGAGATCTCCTCGTCGCCGGCTTGGGACACCCAGCGAGCGGTGCGCCGGTCGAGGTCGAGTTCGATGAAGGCCGGGGGCGCACCCGACTGGCGGCCGGGATTGAAAACCCAAGTGCGACCGACGCGTGCCGCCCAGGCGCCGCCGCTCCGGAAGGGCGAGTTGTGGATGTGGCCGGAGAAAACGAAATCGGGCGCCAACTCGCCGATGGTCTCCACGAGGAAGGCGTCACCGGCGTGCTTCTGGCCGGTCCAGCTCACGCCGACGCCGTCGGGCGGGGCGTGGTGCACCCAAAGCCAGGGGCCCGGGGCGACAGTCTTTTCCGCCCGCAGGAAAGTGCGCATCGTCTCGCGCGTGGCCGGACCATCCCACCACGGGCAGACCGACAGGCGCAGGCCGCCGAAGTCCGTGCCCGCGCCGTCCACGGTGAGGCCGGCGGCCCGGACGCGCTGCAGCCAGCGGGCGACGTATTCCTGCGCTTCGTTCTTCTCGTCGCCATCATGGTTGCCCGAGCAGACGAGCAGGCGGGTCTTCGCGCTGATGGAACGCAGGTATTTCGCGACGACGGTGATCTGGGAATCGAGGTCGAGGTGCCCGCCCATGTCGAGCAGGTCGCCGGCGATGATCACGACCGCATAGCGATCGGCCTGCTGAAGGATCCAGTCGAACTGATTCAACCCGAAATGCAGGTCGGAAACGGCGAGCAGCTTCATGGGGCGGGGTGGCTTCGGAAAGCCTCTCCCGTGCCAGCTCGGAGGAAATGTCAGGGCGCGCAGACGACGGCCCGGGGCGGGTCAGCGCCGGGCGCGGCGGCGGAACAGGAGCGCTGCCGCCAGACCGGTGGGAATCAGCGCGAAGACGGAAGGCTCCGGCACGGCGAGCAGCTGGACGTTGCCAAAGCCGACATGCGCGCCCCAGTTGCTGGCGTCGAGGCCGGAGAGGCCGACGAAGGTGACATAGCGTGCGGTGCCGGCGAGGCTTAGGTTGTAGCTGCTGACGAGGTTGATCGGCGGGGCTTCCTGCCAGTCGAACACCGCCATCTGGCTGCCATCCACGATGATCGCGGCACTGGTCTGGCCGTGCCCGGTGAAGTTGGCCACGCCCGCAATGCCGGTGAGCGTGAACGCGGTGTCGGCCGCCAGCGAATTGTTGGCGCGGATGACGGCCAGGTCGAAGGTGATGAAGGTGTCGCCGTGCATGCCGAAACCGGTCACGGGCGTGTTGTCGAGGAAAGCGCCGTCGTTGTCGGTATCGAGCAGGAGAGGGCCGGTGCTGCTGCTGTCGTATTTCAGGTCAACGAACACATTGCCGGCGCCGGCGGTGCTGCCGGTCGCCCGGTCGAGGCTGTCGCTGAACCCGGTGGCAAAGTTGAAGGCCGACGATCCGGTGCTGCCTGCGGCAATCAGGGTGGTGACGCCGGTATCAAGCGCGTAGCCGGTGAAGTTCACGGGGTTGCCGAGGCCGTCCACGTCGGCGGCGTTCGTGCCGGGGGCGCCGATGACGGTATTCAGGTTGATGACCAGCTGGGCGCGCCCTGTGGTCAGCGCGAGACCGACCCAGGCGGCAAGCAAGGCAACCGTGCGAAAATTCATGCGCGGATGCTCGGAGTCACCGTGCACCGTGTCAACTCGCACGGCTGCGCAGGCCTTGACCGGCTTTGAACCGGAGCGGGAGGGGGTGGCGACGACCCGTTGGGAGTTGCCTCGGCGGGGCTCCGCGGCAAACCAGCGGCATGCGGTCACCCGATCAGATATTGCCCGAGATTGCGGCCATCGCCCGTGGCGCGGGCGAGATCATCCTCCGTCACTTTGCCGCGCCGGTCGCGACGGAGCGCAAGAGCAGCCGCATCGACATCGTGACCGCGGCCGACACCGAGGCCGAGGCGTTCATCGTGCGCGAGCTGCTCGCGCGGTTTCCCGACCACCACATCGTGGGGGAGGAGGGCGGCGGGCAGGGCGCGCCGGCGGCGTCGGCGCCGTATCAGTGGTTCGTGGACCCGGTGGACGGCACGGTGAACTTTGCGGCCAAGCTGCCACATTTCTGCACGAGCATCGCCCTGACCACGCCCGACCGGCAGCCGCTGCTCGGCGTGGTCTATGATCCGACCCGCGGCGAATTGTTCACGGCGTTGGCCGGACAGGGCGCGCAACTCAACGGCGTGCCGCTGCGGGTGACGCAGACGGCTGAGCTCATTGATGCCGTGGTCTCCAGCGGATTTCCCTACGACCGGCAGACAAATCCGGACAACAACCTGCGCGAGTGGGCGGCGTTCCTGCCCCGCATGCGCGGCGAACGACGGCTCGGGAGCGCCGCGCTCGATTTTTGCTACGTCGGCGCCGGCCGGCTCGACGGTTACTGGGAGAAGGATCTCAAACCGTGGGACGCAATGGCAGGAATGCTCATCGCGCGCGAGGCCGGTGCCACGGTGACGGACTACGCCGGCGGGGCGCATCCGCAGCGTCTGGATCGCGGGCGCTACGTCGCCAGTAACGGCCGTCTCCACGCGGAGATGCTGGCGGTGCTGCACTCGGTGCAGGCGTCCTGAGTTCAGGACTTGGGAGCGCTGCGCGACGCACCTTTGCGGCGCATCAGTTCGGCACTGGAGCGATCGAGCTGGGCGCGCTCATCGGGTGTCAGGCTGTGGATGCCCGAGCGGGCGATCTTGTCGAGCAGGGCGTCCACATCGGCGAGGCCTTGCGCCGTCACCGGCGCGGTGCTCCGGGGTTTTTCGGTTCCCTGCCCGGGCAGCACTTTGAACTTAGGCCGGCGAAACCAGGCGAAGGGATTGGGAATCATGAATTCGCTGCGTTGGTAGCGCACGAAGGCGTGGGCGAAGCCGTTGGCAATACCGATGGCCAGCAGCCAGCCCCAGTCCCGCACCGAGATGGCCATCAGGCCGTAGATACCCACGAGGATGATGGCGGCCAGCTTGGCCGGCACGTTGAACATGAGCGCCACACCCGGATAGAGCGTGGCGAAGGCGACGAAGATGGCGAGAGCGCCGGTCTTGCCGACCAGGCCCGCCGAGAGCACCGGGGCCAGGGGCGCGAGCAGAACGGGTGGCAGCAGATAGATGCCCGCGAAGAGGATCAGGAACAGTTTCCGCCCGTAGAATTTCTCCACGTCGCGTCCGAACCAGATCAACATGAGCATATCGATCGCGAACTGGATGCTAGGCGGGTTGACCAAGCCGTAGCTGAGAATGCGCCACACCTCGCCGCGCCAGATCTGGCTGTTGTAATAGCCGAGGTAATAGACAAGCGACGAGCCCATCCCCGCGATGGCCGTGACGATCATCGAAACGGTGTAAACCAGCACGATGACGTGCGGCGAATACAGCGGGTATTCGCCGAGATACATCAGGGGCCGGGCATTCTCGGTGGAGTCGTAGCGGGACATGCGGGGAATCGGTTCCAAATTGCGACCTCGGGAAACTTTCCGCAAGCGTGAGATGCCGCCGAGCCAAGGTGGCCGGCGGAAAGAGGCACTCAGCCAAGTGTGGCGCGGATCTTGGCGCCCAAGGCGGCGTATTCCTCGGCGGAGAGCAGCACCTTGGGGTCGGGCATCATGGTGAAGGTCGTGCCCCAGGCCGGGCCGTCCACGTATTTGGGCACGAGGTGGACGTGCAGGTGCGGGAGCTTGTCGGAATAGGCGCCGTAGTTGATCTTGCCTGCGCCCATGGCGGTGCGGATGGCCTTGGCGGCGCGGGCGACATCCGCCGTGAACTTCGCCAGCTCGGCCTCGGGCAACTCGTAGAGCTCGTTGACGTGGCCGTTGTAGGCGACGATGCAACGTCCGCGGTAGGTCTGTTCCTTGAAGAGGTAGAGCGTCGAGACCGAGAGCGGGGCGAGCTCAATCATGAGGTCGTGCAGGCGCTGGTCCTTGCGGCAGTAGAAGCAGTCGGGGAGGGAGGTCATGAGGTGGGTGCAATCTTGGCGTCGGCAGATGCCCTGTCGAGGATGCAGCTACGGCGCCCTTGCAGGTTTTATCGAAAGCCAGAGACCGTGGTGATCGATGTGAGCCTGCCTGAGGTCTAGCGCGGGAACATCCTCAGCCTTACGAGGGAGCGGATGACGCGAGGATCCTGGCGCAGGTCGAGCACGGCTACGACCGTGGTCACGTCGGGTTCGATGGCGAAATAGATGCCGAAATAGGTCCGCGGGATGAGAGCGCGGCGGAAGAACCGGTGTTTCTTCGGAAACTGCTCCGGATTGTCCTCGATGCTGAAAACCGTTTCGCGAAACCGGCTGAAGAAGTGCTCGCCGCCGTCGGTCAGCCACGATTCGTAGAACTCCATCGCGTGGGTGAGGTCGTGCTCAACCCATTCCAGAAATTCGACCGGTTGGCGTTTCACGGCCGGGCAAGACGTCGCTCCAGCTCGGAGAGCGGGATGCGCCTGATTTTGCCCGTTTTGTATGCAGCCCAGCGTTCGTTGAGAATTTCCCGGTGCACCGGACTGGCCGGCAGCTTGTCGTCCACGCCAGAGAACCACAGCTCCTCCGCCAGCTTCATCCGCTGGCGCTTGGAGAGCTTGGTCAGCTCGGGGAAGTCGGCGAGGGTCATGGGGGAAAACTAGCCAGCCGACGCGGTTGGTCAATCTTCGGTTCGGATGACAGGGCGCATACGGGCGATACCACGCGTGTGGTGCTGTCTGAGCTATTCCGCGGGCCAAGCTGATCACCGTGGACGACGACTTCCGCCGCTACCGGCGGCTGCGGAATCAGGTCCTGCCGCTGGTGATGCCGGAGGGGCAATAGCGGGGAGATCGAATCCTGCGACCTAGCCCTCTTTCAATGCCTTCGCCTTCCGTCTACGCTTAAGATTTTGGCTGTCGGTTTTGATCTTATCTATAATCAGACTTTCTGAGTCTTTCCCCCTGCATATGGCGTGGTTCGGAATCGCCTCAAAATCGTAACGAACTCTCTTGAGACTATAAGCAAACCGATGCACTAGCCGAGCATTCGTTGGATCAAAAAGCACTACATTGATCCCGCGCTCTAATCCACTGTGGTAAGCTATGCCATCGAATCCCTCTGCCTGGAAAGCTTGAGCGAGAATTTGGGTTGGCACATATAAACTCTCACGTTCCTCGCGCGTAACTGGACGAGAAAAGGCTTCACCGATATCTTGCCAGACATACTTCTGTATTTGAGCGGATGAATGGTCGCTGTATAAGTAGCGGCTAAGGCTAAAACTTCGCCTGCGATCACAACGAACGATTTTTAGAGCCTTGGTAGGCTGGAAAGTGGCGAGAGTGGTGGACTCGTTTACCCAAGGGCGCATCTCCGCCAATGCGGTCTTCTCGTCCGATGCCAAATATAGATAAGCAACTCCCGCAGGGTTTGCGCGACCGCCCTCTTTGATGAATTGCGCATCCGGTATCATCTTATGCGCGGGCAATGGATGCTCCCATCCGACGAGACCATTGGCGTCTTCCACACTCGTGCCGAGCTGGGCTCTGAATAGCGAACTCTCTGTCTTTAGGGTGATAATCCGAGCGCGAGCGCCTTCTCTTGCTTCCTTGAGAAAGGCAATGGCGCTGTCGGGGAGAACCCAACGAGCGCCATCACGTATGCTTTGAGCAAATTGATGATACGCATTTTGCGAGCTGAATGCGCACATCTGTGTCTCCTTACGCCAGCTTCGCGCCGCGGGCTTGGGCGGCGCGGATGAGGGCGTCGGCCATGTCGCTGGGGGTGACGGCGCACTCGATGCCGCACTCCTTGAAGACGGCGATCTTGGCGGCGGCGGTGTCCTCGGCTCCGCCGACGACGGCGCCGGCGTGGCCCATGCGGCGGCCGGCGGGGGCGGTGGCGCCGGCGATGAAGCCCGCGACGGGCTTCTTGCAGTTGTCCTTGATCCAGCGCGCGGCCTCGACCTCGGCGCTGCCGCCGATCTCGCCGATGAGGATGATGCCCTTGGTGTCGGGGTCGTCGTTGAAGAGCTTGATGACGTCGAGGTGGCTGGTGCCGTTGACCGGGTCGCCGCCGATGCCGACGGAGGTGGACTGGCCGAGGCCCTTGCAGGTGATCTGGTAAACCGCCTCGTAGGTGAGGGTGCCGGAGCGGGAGACGACGCCGACGTGGCCCTTCTTGTGGATGTAGCCGGGGGCGATGCCGATGCGGCAGCCGCCCTTGGAGCCCTCGCCGGTGCCGGGGGTGACGAGGCCGGGGCAGTTGGGCCCGATGAGGCGGGTCTTGGCGCCCTGCATGGCGCGCTTCACGCGGACCATGTCGTTGACCGGGATGCCCTCGGTGATGCAGATGGCGAGGTCGAGGCCGGCGGCGACGCACTCGAGGATGGCGTCGCCGGCGAAGGGCGGCGGCACGAAGATGGCGGAGACGGTCGCGCCGGTGGCGGCGGCGGCCTCGGCGACGGTGTTGAAGATCGGCACGCGGTGGGCGCCGTGTTCGAAGAACTGGCCGCCCTTGCCGGGGGTGACGCCGGCGACGACCTGGGTGCCGTAGTCGAGCGAGAGTTGGGCGTGTTTGCCGCCGAAGGCACCGGTGATGCCCTGGACCATGATCTTGGTGTCGGGGGAGACGAGAATGCTCATTTTTGAAAAGTAGCGGGTAGCGAGTAGCGAGTAGTGAGTAGGCGGAATGAGCGGGAGGGCGGGGCGCTTTGGCGGTTCGGCGGCTTGGATGCTCGCTACCCGCTACTCGCTACCCGCTGCTTCCCGCTCGTGGCATCACGCCACGAGCTTCACGATCTTCTGGGCGGCGTCGGCCATGGTGTCGCCGCTGACGAGGGCGAGGCCGGAGTTGGCCAGGGTTTCCTTGCCCTTGGCGACGTTGTTGCCCTCGAGACGGACGACGAGGGGGAGCTTGAGGCCGACTTCCTTGACCGCCTCGACGATGCCCTCGGCGATCACGTTGCAGTCCATGATGCCGCCGAAGATGTTGACGAAGATGCCCTGCACGTTGGCGTCGCCGAGGATGATCTTGAAGGCCGCGACGACCTTTTCCTTGGAGGCGCCGCCGCCGACGTCGAGGAAGTTGGCCGGGTTGCCGCCGTAGTGTTTGATGATGTCCATGGTGGACATGGCGAGGCCGGCGCCGTTGACGAGACAGGCGATGTTTCCGTCGAGCGCGATGTAGGCGAGGTCGTATTTGGAGGCCTCGATTTCCTTGGGGTCTTCCTCGTTGAGGTCGCGGAGGGCGACGATCTCGGGGTGGCGGAAGAGGGCGTTGGAGTCGAAGGAGACCTTGGCGTCGAGGGCGAGGACCTGGTCGTCGGGGGTGGTGATGAGCGGGTTGACCTCCACCATCGAGGCGTCGGTGGTCCAGAACATCTTGTAGAGGTTGCGGATCAGCTTGGTGGCGTTCTTGGCCTCGGCGGGGTTGAGCTTGAGGCCGAAGATGAGCTCGCGGACCTGGTAATCGGCGAGGCCGTAGGCGGGATCGACGAAGACCTTGAAAATTTTCTCGGGCGTCTCGTGGGCGACCTTCTCGATCTCCACGCCGCCCTCGGTGGAGGCGACGATGACCGGGCGGGAGGTGGCGCGGTCGAGGAGGATGGCGAGGTAGTATTCCTTGGTGATGTCGCAGGCTTGGGTGAAGTAGATCGTCTGGACCTTGCGGCCGGCGGGGCCGGTCTGGGCGGTGACGAGCGTGTTGTTGAACATCTTGTTCGCCAGCTCGAGGGCCTCGGCCTTGGTCTTGGCGAACTTCACGCCGCCCTTGAAGCCGTCGGTGAACGTGCCCTTGCCGCGGCCGCCGGCGTGGATCTGGGACTTGACGATGATGGGGCCTTCGTGGCCGAGGGTGGCGAGGGCGGATTCGAATTCCGCCGGGGTGCGGGCAGCGACGCCCCGGGGGACGGCGACGCCGTATTTCTCAAAGAGGGCCTTGGCCTGATACTCGTGAATGTTCATGGGAAAGAGGACCTGACTTTTAGCCACAAAGGCCGGGCAATTGACACAAAAAAGCGCGGCGGGCGGCGGAGTCACCACGCGTGGCCCGGAGGGTGGGACGGGAGAGGGTTGTCGGACAGTTCATATAGGCCCGGAGTGACGGCCATGACACGGGGCGGGGCAAGGGAGGATTGCCATCGGAGGCCCAAAGGCCAAGATCCGCGCATGCAATCGCATGAGCTGCTCAAGGAGGTCCTGAAGAAAACCAGCGCGAAACAGATTTCGGCCGACATGGGCCTGTCGCTTTCGCTCATCTACAAGTGGGCCGAGCCGCCGCAGGACGAGACCGGCAGCGGGGCCAACAACCCGCTCGACCGCATCGAGCAGCTGCTGCGCATCACCAATGACGCGCGGATTGCGCAGTGGGTCTGTGAGCGCGCGGGCGGCTTCTTCATCACCAATCCCAAGGCCAAGCCACATCCCTACCAGCTGATTCCGCTCACGAACAGCATCGTGCAGGAATTCGCCGACATGCTCGGCGTGATCGCGGTGGCCGCGGCCGACAGCCAGATCAGCAAGGACGAGGCGAAGGCGATCCGCCGCCGCTGGGAGGACCTGAAGTCCGTCACCGAGGGCTTCGTGCACAGCTGCGAGGAGGGGAATTTCGGTGCGTTGCAGGGCGCGGCCATTACGAAGCCTGATGCGGCCAGGCCGCGCGATTAGTTGCGATTGAGTTTGGCTGTGATTTTTGCGCGCGTGCGGCGGGATGAGACGCGCGGCGGCGTTCGGTTTTCCCTCGGGAAAAAGCAGGCGATGAATTTTATTCATCGCACTCGCGTGTGAGCATGAAGCGAATGAGCCGGTTATGACAATGCGGTGATTCCGCACTGGCAGGAGAGTTGCTGATTGGTGCGTGGATGCGCCCCGTCCCCTCAGAAGGCGGGCCGCCAAACACAAACCCAGCAAAAACCTACTGCACTCATGACCAAGCAATCATTCCGTCTCGCGGGTTGGGCCTCCGCCCTCCTGGCTCTCGCCGCCACGGCCCAGGCCGAGGTGAAGTTGAACGAAAACTTCTCCGTGTCCGGCTACATCAGCGGCTCGGCTTCCTACACCGAGTGGGACGCGGGCGCCAGCTCCACCGACGATTCCTTCATGGACGTCGATGCGGTCAAGCTGCAGGGCACCGCCACCTTTGAGAAGACCACCGGCACCGTCAGCCTGCACACGTTCACCAGCCACGACCCGGTCGTGCTCGATGCGTTCGCCACCTACAAGATCGACTCCGGCACGACGGTGACGGTCGGCAAGTTCCTCAGCTGGCTCGGCTATGAGGCCTTCGACTACCCGAACATGCTGCAGATCTCCTACGCCAACGACTTCTCCGGCTTCATCCCCGCCTACCACTCCGGCGTGAAGATGGAGTATACGGCCGAGGGCGTGACCGGCGGTTTCGCGGTGCTCGATTCCGTCTATGGCCCGACCTACTACAAGGGCGACGGCGACCTCGACAACGGCGCCGGCTTCGAGGGCTACGTGAAGTTCACCCAGGGTGACTCCAGCCTCTTCGCGGCCATCGCCTACGACGATGGCGTCGGCGGCACCACCGACAACCGCACCACCTTCGACCTCTGGGCCCAGACCAAGGTCGGCAGCGCCACGCTCGCCGCCGAATACTGCTTCTCGAAGCTCGACTCCGCCGCCGGCGATGCCGACGGCTACTTCTGGCTGCTCCTCGCCATGGCCCCGCTCGATGACAAGTGGACCCTCACCGGCCGTCTCTCTGGCGGCGAGAACGAGGCGGTCGCCGTCACCACCAGCACGCCGACCTTCTTCAAGGCCACCATCTCCCCGGCCGTGACGATCACGCCCAACCTCGGTGTGCTCTTCGAATACAGCTACACCAAATACGACGACTTCTCCGTCGACAGCGCCAGCTTCATCGGCGCGCAGGTCATCTTCAAGTTCTGAGCCTGCGTTCGCCCCACGCGGCCGTTTCCTCTCCGCGGCGACCGTGATGGTCGCCGTCTGGAAGCGGCCCGCTGTTTGAATCCTCGCCGTCGGCGCGTGCGGCCACGCCGCGCCGTCCGGCCCAGTCTCTCCAACTCTTTTCCCCGTCACACACCATGTTTAAGTCATCCCGTTACCTCATTGCCGCGGGCGCGCTCCTCGCCTCCGCCTTCGCCCAAGCCGCCGATACCGTCAAGGTCGGCGTGCTCCACTCCCTCTCCGGCACCATGGCGATCAGCGAAACCTCGCTGCGCGACGTGCTGCTGTTCGCTTTCGACGAGATCAACGCCAAGGGCGGCGTGCTCGGCAAAAAGATCGAGCCCGTCGTCGTGGACGGCGCCTCCAACTGGCCGCTCTTCGCCGAGAAGGCCACCCAGCTGCTCGAGCAGGACAAGGTCGCCGTGACCTTCGGCTGCTGGACCTCCGTGTCCCGCAAGTCCGTGCTCCCCGTGTTCGAGAAGAACAACGGCCTGCTCTTCTACCCCGTGCAATACGAGGGTGAAGAGGAGTCGCAGAACGTCGCCTACACCGCCGAGGCCGTCAACCAGCAGGCCACGCCTGCGGTCGACTAATACCTAGCCGAGGGCAAAAAGAAGTTCTAACTGCTCGGTTCCGACTACGTCTATCCGCAGACCACGAACCTCGTCCTCCTCGAGTACCTCCAGAGCAAGGGCGTCGCACTCGAGAACATCGGCGGCGGTTTCCGCAAGGACGGCTCCGGCAAAATCATCTCCGCCGGCAAGTACACG
>CBINOW010000024.1:0-40366 GCA_966252395.1 uncultured Oleiharenicola sp.
GTAGGCACCTTGTCGGTCCCGGAATTGCCGGCCATGCTGATCGCGGAAACAAGCGACCCGAGGAGAAAAATAAGTCGGGGTAGAACACGAGGGGACATGCGACCGAACTGAGCCCATATCCGGGTGTCTTCGCAAGATCCCTTCCCGGCGTGAACCGTCTCTAATAAATCGCCGCTCAAATCGTGGTAAGGAATGAACCCCTTCCCCCATGCTCCTGCGTCCCTCCCGTCTCGCCGTGGCTGCGCGCTCCCGGGCTCGCATTGAGATCATTCCGCTCATTGACGTGATCTTCTTCCTGCTGGCGACCTTCGTGCTGTTCACGCTGTCGCTCAACCGCATCAGGTCGATCCCGCTCATCCTGCCGTCAACCGGGGACGGCAAGGAGCAGCCCGAGATGGTTACGATCCAGGTCACCGACGGCGGCGCGGCCTACTGGAACCGCGAGCTGATCGACCTGATCGAGGTGCCGGCCCGCCTCGCGCACTACAAGACCCAGACCGATACGCCGCGCGTGGTTGTGACCGGTGACGAGCGGGCGAAGTTCGGCCCGATGGTCGGGGTGCTCGACGAGGTGCGGCGCGCAGGCATCACGCAATTCTCCGTCGAGACCAAGCCGCGGCGGACGGGCAACTAAACGGCCGTCCGGCCGTGGGTCCGCGCCGCTCGGCGGGTTGCGTTGTCCGGCGAACAGGCTAGGGTGCGGTCTGCCGGCGCCGTGGTGGCGACCGGCCGCTCAACCTCCAATCCACGCACCTCATGAAACGTTCGGCTTCGGCTGTCTGGCAAGGTTCACTCAAGACGGGCAAGGGCTCGCTCACCGCGCCGGGAGGCGCGCTCCAGCACACGGATTATTCCTTCGGCTCCCGCTTCGAGTCGGGCGCCGGCACCAACCCCGAGGAACTCATCGCGGCGGCACACGCCGGCTGTTTCGCGATGGCGCTTTCCGCGATGCTTGGCGGCGAGAATTTCACCCCCGAGCGGATCGATGTGACCGCCGAGGTCAGCCTCGACAACGTGCCGCCCGCCGGCTGGACCGTGACCGCGTCGCACCTCGTGATGAAGGCGAAGATCCCGGGCATCGACCGCGCCAAGTTTGACGAGATTGCCGCGAAAGCGAAGGCGGGCTGCCCGATCTCCCGCCTGCTCAACGCCCGGATCACGCTCGACGCGACGCTGGTCTAGGGCGTCGTCGCGCGCTGCTCAGCTGCTCTCGGTCCTGTCGGCGTGGCGCCGTGGTTTCAGCAGCGGTAGCAGCGCCAGGCAGAAGATGCCGAACAACGAATCAAGGGCGAGCGTGACGGGGTAACCCCAGCGCTCGATCGCGACGCCCTGCCAAGTGGCGGAGTAGGAGATCACGAAGTTGAAGATCGCCATGTAGGCCGTGAATTGGGTGGCGGCCACGGCGGGTGTGGTGATGTCCATCATCAACGCCGTGCGCGTGCCATACATCAGGCCGTGAAACACGGCGAACGCGAGGCAGGCGGTCCAGAAAGCCGTGACGAGGGCCGCGGCCGGCTCCTGTCGTGCGGGATTATCGAGCGCGACCGGCATGATCCAGCCATGCTGAGACATGATCCATGCGAGATAGAGTCCGGGCAACAACGTGCCGGCGATGAACAGGCCGAGCATCTTGCGCCGACCGAATCGGTCGGAGAGCCAGCCGCCGGCCACGCAGCACAAGGCCGTGACGATGGTGGTGGCCACGTTGAGCCGCGCGATGGCGTCGTCCTTCAGGCCGAGTTCGACGGCCAGGTTGGACTGGAGCGCGAGGTTGAGCGCGTAGGCGCCGCTCGGCATGATCGCGAAAACCAGGCCGAGCCAGGCGGCCCGTGAGCCGGTGAAGGCGCGGAAGGCGTCGCGGCAGAACCGCGTGATCTCGCGACCGGCCGTGACGACCGCCGGGCCGGAGCCGGGTTCGCGGGGCGGGCCCGCGGGCTCCTTCAGCGGGAGCGCGATGAACATCGTGACCGACAGGATGACCGCGGAAACCAAGAAGAACGTCGCGGGCAGGCCGGTGTAAGGAATGAGAAACAGCACGCCCGCACCTCCGATGGTCTGCCCGAGATAGGCGCCGCCGAACATCACGCCGTTGGCGAGGCCGCGCTCCTTTTCATTCAGGACCGAGCAGGCGAGGGCGTCGATGGCCACGTCCTGCGTGGCGCCGAAGCAATTGTGCAGAAATATGATGAAGGTGAAGAGCTTCACCTCGGTCGTGAAATTCACCGGCAGTGCCGCCATGAGCGAGAGCACGAGCATGCCCTGCATGGCGACGATCCAGACTCGGCGCCGCCCGAAGCGATCGGAAGACAGCACGTCCACGAAGGGCCCCATCATCCACTTGAAGGCCCACGGCAGATACAGCGAGCCGACGAAGGCGCCGATCTCCGCCGGGCCGAGTCCCTGCCGGCGCATCTGGGTGGCGATGGCGGTCGCCGTGAAACCGAGGGGAATTCCCTCGGTAAGATAGAGCGCAAAAAAGGTGACCAGTCGCCCGGTCTTGGTGGCCAGCAGATTGGGAAGTCTCACGGCGGGTGCGCGGCAGACTGCCGGCGCCTTGTTATGACACAAGGCCGGATTCGCGCCGCGGGCCGGGGCGTCGCAATCGGCCCCCGTGGTTCAGCCAATGGAGCCGGGGCGCTCGCGCCCCGGCTGGCAGCGCTTACTTGGCGCCTTCGCCGAAATTCGCGGCGAAGAACTTCTTCCCTTCCTCGACGAGCTTGTTCGGGTCTTCTTGGAAGGAGCGGTTGTCGGTCTCGATGGCGAGAACGCCGGACCAGCCGGTGCGCTTGATCTCGGCGAAGAGCCCGGCGTAGTTCGCCGCGCCGGTGCCGACCGGCACGTCGAGGATCACTTCCTTTCCGTCGGCGGCGGGCTCGACTTTCTTGTCCTTGAAATGCAGGTCGAAGACGCGGTCGCCGTAATCGCGGAAGATCTTCGCGGCGTCAAAGCCGGCCGCTGTCACCCAGCCCACATCGAGGCACACGCCGATGCGCTTGTCGCGCTTGGCGAGAATGCCCTGCACGGTGGCGGGATCGCCATAGACCGTGCCCTTGCCGTGGTTGTGGATCGCAAGCTTGATGTCGTATTCCTTCACGAGGGCTTCGAGGTTGTCCCACTCGGCGAGGTCGCGCGGTTCGACGACGATCAGCTTGGCGCCGATGAGCTTGGCGAACTCGAAGAGCTGGCGGTTCTGCGCGGGATCGAGCGAGGTCTTGCTGACGCCGAACGTGTAGCAGGTGAGCCCGGCGGCATCGAGGATGGCCTTCTTGCGCAGCGTCTCCTCCTTGGGCGCGGCGGGATCAAACTGGCCGCTGAAGAACTGGAGATTTTTGATACCGTGTTTCCCGGCGAACTCCACGACTTGGTCGAAGCTCATGCGGTTGCAGGTCCAGGTCTGGAGCCCGAGTTTCACCCGGCCCTCCGCGGAGTGAAGCGCCGGCAGGGCGGCGAAGACAAAGGACAGCAGGGCGAGAAACAACCGGGATGATTTCATGGGGGTAGAATACCCATCCAACAAAACGCAAAGCCGGCGGAACGGCAAGCAAGGCGTGCACTGGTTTTGAGTTTGGCGCGGCGCGATGGGCGCGGCAGCGTGCGGCATGGCCGACATGTCACGTTACTCCGATGAAATCGTCGTTTCCTGGGCCGAGTTGCACCGGGACGCCCGCTACCTTTCGCAACTGTTGCACGACATGGGCACCTGGCAGGGCATCATAGCCATCACGCGCGGCGGCCTGGTGCCGGCGGCGCTCGTGGCGCGGGAGCTGGAGATCCGGCTGATCGACACGATCTGCGTGGCCAGCTACGCCGCCGGGAGCGGCGGCCCGGCGCAGCAGCAGGGCGGCGTGCAACTGCTCAAGGGCGTGCCGGGCGACGGCGCGGGGTTCCTGCTCATCGACGACCTCGTGGACACCGGCCGCACCGCGCAGCACGTGCGGGCGTTGCTGCCCAAGGCCCACTTCGCCACGCTCTATGCCAAGCCCGCGGGTCGGCCGTTCGTGGACACCTGCGTGAAGGAATTCAAACAGAACAAGTGGATCTATTTCCCGTGGGATATCGACTACCAGTTCGTGAAGCCCATCAAGGACGGCGGGCGGGCCCGGGCGCAGTGAGGCCCTGACCCGTTGTCGGCGACGGAGCCTCAGTGCTTCGTGCTGAACTTGAAGCCCTCGTAGATCGCGATGCCGTAGAACAGCAGGTCCATCGGCTGCGCGGCCTCGCTCATGACGCCGAGGACGGCGGAGGGATCGACCTGACCCAGAATCTGAAAAACGCCCATGTCGGACTGGCTGCTCGCGAAGCCGATCACGGTGAAAAAATTTCCGAGCACGCAGCCGAGCAGCGCGAGGACCGCACCCGAAATCTGGAAGGGCAGGGTGGAGCCGTGTCCGAACTTGCCGACGGCGAAGCCCACGAGGAAGCCCACGCCGACCGCCATGAAGCCGATCTGGTAGCCGGTGGCGACGGTGATGACCGCCCACAGCACGGCCCCGATGAGCGCTGCGACGCTGCCCGCGGCGATCGCGAGGGGCAGGTTGCCGGATGAGGCGACGGGTTCGTGCAGCGTTTCGGTGCCGGTGGACGCGGGGTTGTTGGCGGGATCGGGAGCAGCGGGGGTGGACATGGGGCGGGTGGGGTGGGGGTGGACCAAGTTTCCAGCCGGCCAACCGCGGCCAACCGGTAAACAAAAGAGGCCTTCGCCGGCACGTGAGTGCTGGCGGAGGCCCGGAGGGGAAAATGGAAAATCGCAGCGGTGAAGCAAGCCGCGACTGGGGGCGCGATCGAAGTGGGCCGGCAGACTTAACCTAATGGAGCGCCTGCGGGCGATTATGTGGCATTAAAGCCGGCGGGACCCCGCGGCGGGGCATGGGTTGTGCTGCTACCGAGAACACATTCCACACCATCACGGCACGCGGCCGGGCTGGGTCCGGCCGGGCGCCACCTTCACTCCATGAACCTATCCTTGGAAAGAACCGGCGGTTATTTCGAGGCGGAGCTGCGCGACTCCCGCTCTCCTTGGGCCCAGGCGGCCCTTCCTTTTGTCACCATCTCCCGCGAAAGTTGTGCCGGCGGCTCGGGTCTGGCGCAGTTGCTCTTGGACAAGCTGGCAGGTCAGGGCTGGACCTCCTTTGGCGGCAACGTGATCACGCAGATGCTTGCGGCCAACCATCTGCCGGAGCAGCTTGCGCGATTCCTGCCCGAGGACCGCGTGCCCGAGGTGAACGCCACGCTCGGCGAGATCGTCGGTCTGCACCCGAGCCTGTGGGAGCTCATGCAGAAGGCCAACGCCACCATCCGCCAGCTGGCCAAGACCGGCCACGTGATTCTAGTCGGCCGCGGTGCCAACTTTGCGACGACCGGGCTCGCGGGCGGCATCCATGTGCGGTTGATTGCTCCGGCCGAACAGCGGGCCCGCTACTACGCCCAGCGCTTCCACGTTTCGGAAGCCGAGGCGCTCGCGCACAACGCGAAGTGCGACGCCGCCCGCCGCCGCTATGTGAAGGCTCATTTCAACGCTGAGATCGCCGATCCCGCGGCCTACGACCTCGTGATCAACACCGGGCACGTGCCGCTCGCCGAAGCCGCCGACATGGTCCTCACGCATTTGCGCGCCCACACTTCGGTCGCGGCCTGAAGCATCCTTTCAACCGAAGCCGCCGGCTCGGCGCTCGTCCGCTGGTTTCGAAAATGTGTAATACAATACGTTGCACATTTCCGGCACTGACAGGACGCATACCATTTGGCATTCAAAGGTATCAAAACGGGTAGGGCCCGACCTCTGGGCGGGCCGGATGAATTCGAAAATCCTGACGGGCCGCCCGGAGGTCGGCCCCTACCATTTCATCCAGATATTATACCTTTGAATGCGAAATGGTATCAGGCGGCGCGGTGGAAGGCCAGGTGACGGACAGGGGTGCAGGAAGTGACCTCGGCGGCGATTTGCTCAAGGGCGTCGGTGCGCATCTGGGCGCCGATGCGGAGGATGACGGCGCAGACATTGGCGCGGACGACCGGATCGTCGGGCGGCACGGTGTGACCGCGGCGCTCGGCCTCAAGCCAGACTTCGTCGCGGATGATCTGGGCGACGCACGGGAGTTGCTGGCGGAGGACGGGATCGGCAGGAAAGTTCATGGGGACGGGGATGTGCGGAAGAAAATTGCATCGGGCGTGCCACCTTGCGGCCGGTTCTCTCAAGTGGCTGCGGCGAAGCGAAATCCTTCGCTCGGAAATCGTCCGGGAATGGTGTGCATCCCGTTGCGGCAAATATTGCAGCCCGCCGGCCGGCCCTCGGCCGTTTGAACACGGCGAGGGGGGCGCAGACCCCGGCTCCGTTTGACCGACGCTTGCGTCGGCCGCCCGGTCGGACAAAAGCTGAGGCATGCGGATCAGTTGTCCGATGCGTGCTTGGCTGGTGCTGTTGCTCGCGGGAATCGCGGCGTCGTCGCTCGGGGCAAAGGTCGAGGTGCTGACCGGATTGGACTTCGGTCGGCTCGCGGGGCGCGAGGTGCGGGTTTACCTGCCAGTGGAAATCACCGCTACCACGCCGGTGTTGGTCGCTTTCGACGGCCAGAACATGGACGCATGGCGGCTGGAAGAGGCGTTGGCCGGCCTTGCGACCGGTGGGCGGCGCGTGGCGCCGCTCGTGGTCGCCATCCCGTCGGGGCAGGATCGGCTTGATGAATACGGCATGGCGGGCACGCCCGACCATGCCGGTCGCGGCAAACGCGCCGCGGAGTTCCAGCGGTTCGTGATGGGCAGCGTGCTGCCGGCGGTGCGGGCGCGCTACGGGATCACGGCCGACCCGGCGCGCACAGGGGTCATGGGCTCATCGCTGGGCGGGCTGGCGGCCTTCGACCTGGCGTGGCGCCACCCGGAGACTTTCGGCTTTGCGGGGATTTTCTCGGGATCGCTCTGGTGGCGGGGAGAGGACGGACCGGCGGCGGTGCGACAGGCTTCGCGGCTGGCGCACCGGCTTGTGCGCGAAACCCACTTGCCGCCGGGGATGCTGCGATTGTGGTTCTCGGTGGGAACGAAAGAGGAGACGGACGACCGCGACGGCAACGGTGTGATCGATGCCGTGCAGGATACCACCGAATTGCTCGACGAGCTGGAGGGCAAGGGATGGAAACGTGGTCGCGATCTCGCCTACGTCCTCACCGTGGGTGGTGAACACAACGAGGCGACCTGGGCGCGCGTGTTGCCGAATTTCTTCGATTGGGTCTGGCCACCGCGCTGAGGCCCGGAGGCCCGCCGCACGGCGGGCCTTGTCGTTTGATGGACGGCAAGCGGTTCGGGCCCACAACGGGAAATCTGCCATGGCATGTGTTAATCCTTTCCGGGACGCGTCGTGCGGAGTTCGACGCGAGCCCGTTTGGGAAGAGTGCCCGCGGCGGTTGGGCGGGCGTAGAGACCAAAAACAGCGGGGGCGTTGGCGCGTCGGGCGAGGGGATGGCGAGGCGATCGGGTGCTCTCGGACCGGGTGCGCCGGCACGGTGAACAGCAATGGTTGTTCAGGCTATCAGAGGCCGGATTTTCTTTGCTCTGCCCATTGTGCTTTCTCGGGGAAAGTGCCATGGTATGGCTCGATCATGAGTTCAGCCGACGCCAAGGCCAAAGAATCCAAACGCAAGCACGTGCGCTACCCGGTGAGCGACGACTGCCGTCTGAAGGGGGCCATTCTGATCCGCAGCTCCGACGAAGCCACCGCGAGCAAGGACTGGCCGGGCACGCTGGTTGACCTGTCCTCGACCGGCGCCCACATCCAGATCAGCCTCGCGGCGGTGGCCTACCAGGGCGACAGCTGCGTGATGAAACTTTCGCATGCCGGCCGCAAGGCCGAGCTCCGCGGCAACCTCGCCCACTATGTCTGCTCGGCCCGGTATTCGATGTGCGGGGTGAAGTTTGATTTCTCCTTCGGCGGGGCCGAGAAAACCTACGAGCCCTTCCTGAAGACGATCGTCGCGAGCGCGACGCTGAAGCCCGGGGACACCGGCGCCGAGCCGGGCCGCTACCGCGAGGAATACACCGGAGCCGGCCAGGCGAAGCTGGTGGTGTGGCGCGACGACAAGCCGGAGCGCAACCTGGTGGCCTTTGACTACGCGATGGCCCGCTACGGCGCGGCGCTGACAGGGGCCGGCGCCGACATGTTCAAGAACAAGGAGCAGGTGGGGTTCCGGGCTCTGGAGGGCGGCGGCACGTCAGTCCTCACGCGCGAGCAGGAAGCGGAGGCGCGCTGGGAATTTTCACTCGCGGCCTCCAACCTGCCCAAGACCCTTGCCCCCGACCTTCGCCGCTTGCTACGGCTGGTGAGCTGAGGCCACCCAATGAAGAGACGGGGAAGGTAGGGCCCGACCTCCGGGCGGGCCAGGATGTCCGCGAATGTGGCCGGGCCGCTCGGAGAACGGCCCCTACCCAAAGGCCAGCGACTCTTTCAACCGGTGGGGCGCGGTGCTCCCAACGCGCTGATGACGCCAGCTGCGCGAAGAAGCGCCCTGGGGAGCAGGTCGCTCCACCCGCACTTGCTCCGCTTCAGAGCCGGGCCGCGATGTAGCGGAGGATCTCGTTGCGGCCGGCCTTGGTCTTGGCGGAGCTGAGGAAGATCGCAGGCGCGGGCTCGAGACCGTCGAGGGCGACGGCGCGGAAGCGCGCCACGCTGTTCTGGGTCTGCGAGGCCGACTGTTTGTCGGTCTTGGTGAAGACGACGGCGAAGGTCACCTTGGTCTCCACGAGCCACTCGACGAAGGCCAGGTCAATGGGCTGCGGCTCGAGGCGGGAGTCGATGAGCACGAGGACGGCCCGCAGGGTTTTCCGGCTCTCGATGTAGTCGGCGGCGGCTTCGTTGAAATCGGCGCGCTCGGCTTTCGAGACCTTGGCGTAGCCATAGCCGGGCAGGTCCACGAGGCGCCAGTTGCGGTTGATGGAGTAGAAATTCATCAGGCGCGTCTTGCCCGGCAGGTCGGACACCCGCGCGAGGTCGCGGCGCTCGGTGAGGAGGTTGAGCAACGAGGACTTGCCGACATTGGACCGGCCGATGAGCGCGATCTCGGGCTGGGCGAGGCGGGGCGCGTTTGCGAGCCCGGTGGCGCTGGTTTCGAATTCGGCGGATTTGATCTTCATGGAGCGGAGAGGCAGTTGTCGGGGAAGGCGGGGTGCCGGCGCATCCAGCGGACGAGGCAGAGACTGTTGGTGAGCGCCTCATGCAGAGCGGAGCCGAAGTCGTAGGAACGGTCGTCGTAGCCGGCGGCTTCGATGGCCTCGTCCATGCCCAGCATCACGGCGAACATGCGGGTGCGGAGCGCCGGGATGTAGGCCTTGCTGATGTCCACCGTCGGATCGGCCAGGTGGGCGGCGCAGAGTGTGGCGTTGCTGGTGTGGTGGGAGCGACAGGCCTCGGGACGTCCGGCGTAGATCGAGCAGGCGCCCTCGTGCAGCAGTTCGCAGGCTTGGCGGCTGTGTTCGCGGGTGTTCGGGGCAAAGGCGGCGACGCGGCGCCGGTGGCCGGCGAGGCGGGCGATGACGTCGCTCAGGGCGGCGGGCGAAAAGTTAACCTGGATGTGGTCGGCGGCGAAGAAGACCTCGTGGGCCTGCACGTCCACCGGCACGCGGCAGCAGGCGTCGCAGCCGGAACGGCAGGCCACGGTGGCGCGCACCCGGGCGGAGGTGCCGGCATAGGTCCGTTCCAGTTCCTCCATGCCCCAGCGGAGGGCGGTCATCATCTGCGGCGGATACCGGACCTTGAGCAGCCGCGACTCCATCTGCTCGATGGTGCGGTCGAACAGGTCGAAGCGTTGCGCGAGGGACGGTGGGCGGGCGGGCATGCGGTCCTTGAGATGTCTCAGGCTCCCGGGGAATAGCGACAACTAAGCGGAGGCCGGGCTATTCCGCCCGGAATTTCTCCGCGTCGGCCTTGTTCCAGGTGATGGTGGCTTCGCCGGAGATGAAGTTGGTGTTCAGGTAGGGGCCGAAGGTCACACGTTCCTCGCGGGCGGTGCCGGCTTTGATCTCCCCGATCAATTTCTGCATATCGAGGATGTAGGTCATCGTGAGCTTTTCCTTTTCGCGCTTTTGCCAGTAGTGGGCGCCGAAGACGATCAGCTGGCTTTCGTCCACCGCGTTGGCCGGATTCCGGATATAGCTGATCAGACGATCAAGGGTGCGGCGATACTTGGCGAAGCCGTCGGCTGAAAAGATCCACACGCCGTTGCCCGAGCCAAGCCCGTCGCCGCTGAAAAGGAGGTTCTGTCCGCGCAGGAAATACGCGGTGGAGTGGTCGGTGTGGCCGGGAATCTTCAGAGCATCCACCACGAATCCGCCGCCGAGGTCGAGGGAGGAGTCGCCACCGATGGGGACGGTGCGGTCCGCCGGAAAAATCTCCCGGCCCTTGAACTCATCCGTCTGGATCCAAAACGTGACGGCGGGGTTGTCCTTGAAGGCCGGCAGCATGCCCGTGTGGTCGCCGTGGTAGTGCGTGACGGCGATGTGGAGTTTGCGCGCGCCGATTTCCTCCCCGACCAGCGATTGGAGCGAGGAGACGGCCGTGTCATCCCACTTGATGGCGTTGGAGAGATCGATCAGCAGCGCCCGGTCGCGGCCGACGAGCAGATACATGTCGGAACAGTTGTTGAATCCCTTCCGGTTGCCCTGTGCGTCGAGCTGGATGCCGGCGGGGTTGCTCCGGTTGGAGTCCTCGATGCGCATGACGCCCGGGATGATCGGATAAACGGTGTAGGGACCTTTTTCGCGGGACTGGGCCAGGGCGGTGGCGGCGAGCAGGAGAAGCAGGACGGGGTAGAATTTCATGCGGGGCGTGGGGTGCCGCAGTCTCTAGGGCGGTGAAGGGCGCAGGGCAAGCGGCGGCGCAGTCGCATCCGGCGGCCGTGTTGCCGCGTAAGGTGGGTGTGATCTCTCCGCGTCATCTTTTCCTCCCTCTGCTCCCCCTGCTCGGCCTGTTCAGTGGCTGTGCGAGCGTCTCCCGGACGCCGATAACCCCGGTGCCGAAGGTCGAGCTGCCGCGGTTCATGGGCGACTGGTATGTCATCGCCCACATCCCGACGTTCATCGAGCGCCATGCGCATGAGGCGGTGGAAAGTTACGCTCTCGCGCCCGATGGGACGATCGCTACGACTTTCACGTTCCGCGCCGGCGCATCTGACGGGCCGTTGAAACGCTACACGCCCACCGGCTTCGTGCGGGACCGCGAAAACAATTCCACGTGGGGCATGCAGTTCATCTGGCCGATCAAGGCCGAATTTCTCATCGCCTACCTCGATGCGGCTTACACGCAGACGATCATCGCGCGCAATGCCCGCGACTATGTCTGGATCATGGCGCGCACGCCGGTGATCTCCGAGACTGACTACGCCGCCCACGTCACCCGGCTGCAGGCCTGGGGCTATGACGTCAGCCAGCTCCGCTGCGTGCCGCAGACGCCCCGGCCCTGAGCGCGCGGTTGCGTTTCACGCCGGGTCAAAAGCTGCGCGGACGGGTTCGGGCATGGGCTCCGCTTCCATGCGGGCGGCCGCGTCCTTGCGCACGTGAATGGTCGTCATGCGTCCGCGCGCCACCTCGGTCCAGCGCCCGGCCCGGTCTTTCTCGAAGACGAAGCCGTAGCCGAGGGATGTGGCGCCCACTTCTTCGACGGTGGCACGGATGCGCACGAGGTCGCCGCAACGCAGCGGGCGCAGGTGCGTGCAGTTCGATTCCCGCCGCGGCCAACCGCGGGCGTGGCCGTCGGCGCCCACGGACATGATTTCCAGGCCGAGCGCGCGGAACCACTCGTGTTCGCAGACTTCCATCCAGCGGTAGTAGTTGGAGAAGTGCATGAGCCCGGCGGCATCGGTCTCGTGGAATTCCACGCGCCGGGTGAGGGTGAAGGTCGGACGGGTCATTGGGAAATCGGGCCGGAGCGGGGTGCGTGGCGCTTCTGACAACAGGCGTCGGAGCAATATTTCACCTCGTCCCACACTTTCGCCCACTTGCGCCGCCACGCGAAGGGTCGCCCGCAGACCACACAGGTTTTCTGCGGCAGATCGGATTTGCGGCGCATGCGCGGCATCGACTCAGGGAGTGGGGAACTCCGTCGCCGCCGCGACCGGGGTCCAGGCTTCCAGTTCGCGCTGTGCCGCCGTGAGGGTGCGGCGGGTCTTGTCGGTGGCGTAGGCGCCGAGCACGAGTCGCAGCGGCGGGCGCTCGGCGTCCACCGCCGCCAGGATGGCAGCTGCGGCGCGGGCGGGATCACCGGGCTGCCGGCCGTCCATCGCGGCGATGGTGCGCGCGAACTTGCCGCGTGTGGCGTCGTAGTCGGGCAGGGGAGCGGCCACGTGGGCAAGGGACACCCCGATGAAGCCGGTGCGGAAGGGGCCGGGTTGCACGAGTGTCACGCGGAGCCCGAAAGGCCGCCCTTCCTGCACCAGCGCTTCCGCGGCGCCTTCCAGCGCACGTTTGGCGGCGCCGTAGATCCCGAAGCCCGGATAGTTCGCGATCGCGGCGGCGGCGCTGATGAACACCAGATGGCCGCCGCGCCGGGCGCGAAAATGCGGCAGCACCGCCCGCGTCACGCGCAGGGCACCGAGGAAATTCACCTCGAAGCAACGCGCAATCTCAGTCTCGTCCGTCTCCTCGATCGCACCAAGAAGGCCCACGCCGGCGTTGTTCACCACCACGTCGATCCCGCCGAAGGCCTCCAGCGCAGCCGTCACGCTGGCCGTGACCTGGGCGGGTTGGGTGACATCCAGCGCGAGCGCGCAGCAGGTGTCGGGATGCGCGGCCGTCAGGGCCGCGAGGTCGGCCGGATTCCGTGCGGTGGCTATAACTCGGTCGCCCCGCGCGAGCGCGGCGGCGGCCAGGGCGTGACCGAGGCCGCGGGAGCAGCCGGTGATGAGCCAGACTCGGGATGGATTCACGGAAGAAGGAAAGGGCGCCAGCCGCAGGGTTCGCGACGAGGCACAATCATCCAACGGCTGGCCGGGCCGGGCGGATGCATCGGCTTGGCCGCGGGAATCGGATCACGTTCAACCGGCCGGGGGTTCCCCATTCAGTTTCGCATCATCGGCCCGAGGCCAGGCTTGGCTGAATCAGCCTTGCGGCTTGGGGTGCCCCGGGCCAAACCGACTGCGGTTGTCCATGCGTCGCTCCCCGCTTCCCTTTCGATGCCGGTCGCTCCTGCTCCTGTTGTTGCTGCCGGCGAGCCTGGCGGCCGAAAAACTGGTCATCGCGCGCAGTGCCGTCTTCGGCGACTACCTGGAAAAGCGTCGCGTGGACGGCAAGCTCCAGCCCCAAAGCTATGTGTTCATGCCGGGACGCTTCCTGAGTGGAAACACCCGGGATCGGAGCCTCGAGCGGTTTTCCTTCCGGGCCCTCGCCGGGCGGCTGGCGCAGGATCTCCGGCGGCAGGATTTTCATCCGGCAGAGTCGCTGGCCAAGGCGGACCTGCTGCTCGTGGTGCATTGGGGCGCCACGGTCGGCCGCAATCGCGACCAGGTCGCCTTGTCCGAGGGCTTCGACACCCTTGCCAGCCTCGGCACGCAGGCGGAGGAATTCCGCGGGGAGCTGGACCAGGCCATCGAGGCCGGCGATTTCGTGCGGGCCGAGGCGTTGCGCGGCAACCTCGACCAGGTCGCCAACTCGGCCCGGCAGGAGCAGCAGTCCCTGCTCAGCGAGGAACGGAATGTGGGCGGGGCCGACACCGCCGCCTTGCTCGGCTTCTCGGCGGAAATGAACCGTGACGACGGCACGCTCGCCGAGCAGGAGCGGCGCAAGACCCTCTTCGACCTGACGCGCGAGGAGTGCTACTTCGTCGTCGTGATGGCCTACGATGCGCGCACGCTGGTAGAGACGAAGAAGTTGAAACGCGTGTGGACCCTGCGCGTCAGTGTCAACACGGCCGGCGTGAACTTTCCCGAGGCGCTGGACCGGATCTCGCAGGTCTCGGGCCAGCATTTCGGGCTCCCGCAGGAAGGCCTCACCTTTGCCTACCCGCCCAAGCGTCCGCACGAGGGCAGCGTCCGGCTCGACGACATCGTCGTGCTCGGCACGGTCGCGCCCTGAAGTGCGGCTACCGCGTCGCCCACGGGAGCGAGTCGTTGAGGGAGGAAAGCTGCCTGCCCGTCAACCGGGATCATGCAGTAACGTGGTCGGTTAAGCCCGGATTCCGCGATTGCGGTCGTAGCCCGCTGCGGGAGCAGCGGGACTCTTTGGTGCCGCCGCGATTTCTGGTCCCTGCGCTCGCGCGCAGGGCTACACGAGGCGGTGCTAAATTTGAAATTCGGGTTAAGAGCCAAACGGCTCGAACTGAATCGGGTGTAGGGTCGGCGCTGGCGCCGACCTCGGCCACGCTCTCCAACACGGTCGCCGCAAGCAGCGACCCTCCATTCGAACTGCCTGAGTCCGGCTCAGGCAGTCTCTGCCGTGGCGGCTTAAAGCTGTTGCAGCTGCTGCAGCGCGCGGGCGTGTCCGCTCTTGGCGCTGTCGATCAACACCTTGCCGTGACGGTCGGTCACGACCAGCTGGGGGATGACATCGCCAAAGAGGGAGCCGAAGGCAGGGAGCTGGCCGCGGTTTTTGAAATAGATCGTGGGCCAGTCGATGCCGATCTTTGTGGCGTAGGTTTTCGCTTCTGCGGGAGAGCGATCACCGGACACGTAGATCGGGAGGAAATCCGAGCCTTTGGCGCCTTTATCTTTAAGGGCTTTGACCAAAGCGGGGGAGAACGCCTGACACGGACCGCACCAGCCCGCTCCCATATACAGCACAATGTATTTGGCCGTGGTGGACGAGGGATTGATGGCGCTCGGCGCGCCGTTCAAGGGGCTGACTGTCTTGCCGGAAAATTCCTGCAAGAGGCGCCCGGGGGCTTCGCTGCCGTTCGCCACGAGCGTGCGGGCCAGGCTCAGCAAATTCGTCTCGTGCGGCGCGACGTTGAAGGTGATGTCCGTCCCGTCGAGGCGCACAAGCAGCTGACCGTTTTCCACGCCCAAAAAAGTCACGGGATCGCCCACCTTGGTTTTGCGGCCATCCAGCGTGAAGGGGAGCACCAGTTTCAGGTTATACGGCCACAGTTCCGGCCGTTTGAGCAAACTCGCATAGCTCAGCTCGCGCTGCACCGGCGTGAGCTGGGCCCAGAGCTTGTTGGCTATGTCCACGATGTCGGTCTCCTGCGGTTTCACGCCGAAGTTGGTCGCGCCATCCACGGTGGAGACGACGAGCTCGTTGGGCTGGACTTCGAGCACCATCACCGGGGTGCCGGCGCGAATCGTCAGGCCGCCCTGGAATTTGAACTCGCGCAGCACCGTGCAAACGGGCGGGCGCGTTTCGATGCGGCGGACGATATCCGACCACGTCAGGGCGGCAACGGCGGCCGAAGGGGCGGCAGATGGGGTCGCGGATGACGGCGCCGCAACGGGGGCGGGACGGGGTGCCGGGGCCGGCGCGGCCGCCGGAACCGCGGGCGTCGCCGCCGTTGCGGGCGCCTTGGCCGGCGCCGCGGCCGCGATCGCGCTGCCTTTCTCCATCAAGGTGGCCAGAGTGACCGTCGCATCCGGCGTGATCTTGTAGCGCTTCACGACATCGCCATCGGCCGCAAAGAACCAGCCGGTGCCGTCGCGGGTGACGGCCAGTTGGCCGCGAGCTGTCCGGAAGATGTGGCCGTTGGCCGTCACCGCGGGCTGCCCGTCCACATATACGGTCGTGGCGAGCGGGCTGTCGATCGTCGCCCAATACAGGTGATTGCTGTCCGGACTGAACTTCAGGTGAGCCAATCGACCCCGGCCGGTGTGCACGGTTTTGCCGTCCACCAAAATCGCGTGGTTGGGCGAGGCCAGGGCCGCGACGTAGGCCGCGTGTTGGTTGTCAGGACTGAAGGCGACATGCGCCACCTCGGTGAGCGCATCGTGAAATGAGCGGAAGTAGGTGCCGGGCCGGAAACCGGTTTGGAGCTGCCCATCGATCACGATGCCGGTGGTTTCGCCGCGCCCCAGCGGTCCCACGAGGTAGGCATGGCGCGATCCGTCGCGACTCAGGGCCACCGCGCTGGTCGGATACACGCCCGGGGGCAGGGTGTTCTTCGCGTCGAACACCACGGTATATTGGCGGCGACCGCTGTCGGCCGCTTGCCAGGCGAACTTGCCGCCTTCCTCGGCCAGCGTCACGCCGCCGAAACTGCCGTCATAGCTGTAAACGTCATCGTTGATGACAATGACCGATCCCTCGCGCGGGCCCGCGGTGTAAACGACGGCAGAACTGTCCGCGGTCCAGTAAGGATCCTGCGGATCAATGCGCGGGTAGGCGGTCAGCTTGCCGTCCACCACGATGACCCAGGGCTGGTTGCCATAGGGGTTGTGGCCGACAGCCGCGTAGCGTTTCCCGTTGGGACTGAAACTGACTTTCTCGACGAAGGTGGTGCCGGGGATTTCCTGGCCGTCCACGACGAGCACCGGCGCACCGACGTTGAAGGTGCCGGTGTTGACCATCTTCGTGGCAAACGCGGCCCAGCTCTTGCCGGCCGGGGCGGCAAAAAGTTTGGTGATCTGGCCCGGGTAGATGAGCTTGCCGTTGGCCAGCACGCCTTCGCTGCCGATCGCGTAGAGCGTCGAGTTGTCGCCGCTGAAGACCGGATTGCTGCCAAAGTAGGCCGCGACCTTGCCGTCGATGACGAGCGCCGGCTTGTTCGTGTCGGTCAGCAAGCCGGTGACGTAGGCGTAACGTGATTCGTCCCGGCTGAGCGTGAGCATCTGCACCGTGATGCTCTGCTCCCACGGGCCGGGTTTGCCATCGACCACCATGCGTCCGCGGGAGCGTCCGACATTGCTCAGGAATTCGGATTCGAACCAATGCACGTGCTTGCCCAGCGGGGTGATGCTGATCGCGCCAAAAACGGTGTTGGAAGCCAGGTTCTGGCGCGGCACGCGGGCGAGTTCCTTGCCGTCCACCATGATCACGCGCACATCGCCGTTGGTCCCGATGTAAGCGTGGTGCTCGCCATCGTCGCTGAACGCGACCGGACTGTCGCCGGGCGGGCGGCCGTAGGGCTGGGGCAGGTAGTAGCCGAGCTGGGGGATGGAAAGATAACCGCCGCCGTTGAGCTTGAGGATTTCGTCGAAGAGCGGCCCTTCCTTGCCGTCCACGCTCACGAAATATTTGTCCCCCTTCAGGCCCGCATAGGCGATGTGGGCGCCGTCGCGCGCGATGACGTAGTGCCCGCCCGCCTTGGCCGGACCGACGATCAGTTCTTCAACCTTGGGGGCGGCAAGACCAACAGCGGCCGAGACCGCGATAACCAGGGCCGCACAGCTGCGCGGCAGTCGGGAGGGGACGCTCATGGCAGGACGTGGAATAGTGCGGGAAGACTGCGGCGCCAACCAGGGCGCGCAACCCGCGAATCTATCCGGGAGCATTTTGTGCGTCACGCCGGCCAGGGAGAGCGACCTGCGCATCTGACGAAACTAGGCCTCGAGAACTGTAGGGCGGAACCGGCGGTCACGGTGAATTCGCGGAGCCGGGCGAGCCATTCCGGCCGCCGCTGGCCCGCCACGATTCGGCCACTCCGTGCGGTGCAGAAATTATTACGATTGGGTCTGGCTATTGCCCAGAATGTGCGGATCGTGAGGGAGGCGTGGCATGTCGCGCCGCAGTGACTGGTGGTCTTCGCTGGAACCTTGGTTTGCGCGGATCTGAAACCCAACTCCGGGAACGGACTGTTTAGCCTCGTCCACATGCATATCCCTATGAATAGCCGCGTTTACGTCAGCAACCTGCCCGAAGTCGCCACCGAAGAGAATCTGCGCACCGCCTTCGGGCCGTTCGGGGACATTGCCAAGGTTTTCGTCGCCACCGATCGCGACACCGCTCTGCCCACTTATGCCTTTATCACCTATGCCACGGTCGGAGACATGACCGCCTCCATCGCCGGCATGCACGAAGCCGATTTTCACGGCCGCAAGCTGGCCGTCAGCGTGGCCCGCGAACCCCAGGTGGCTCCGGCACCCCGGCGGGTCGTGCTGCCCCAGGCGGGTCCGCGTCGTGGCCCCGGCGGTCCGGCGCGTGGTCCCGTGCGCCGCTGAGCCCGGCGCATTTCCTGCCCTTCATCCGAATCCGGCCCGCATCCTCGGGCCGGATTTTTTGCGTTCTACTCAAAGAGGTTAAGACCACCTCTCATGGCGAAGGGTGAAACCACGAAACAATCGAGTCGCTAGACAGGCTCGGGACCTTGAGCTTGTCGAAACGGCTGGATCGCCGCGGCGCGCTTCGCGTGCTTCAGCGCTTCGCGGGCGGGCGCTCGCGCATTTCCGCGCGGCGCATGGGCATGGCGTCCACCACAGCGAACAGTTCCTCGGGGGCCAGCGGAGTGGTCCGACGCAGTTTCTCGCCGCCGTCCTTGCCGATCAGGGTGACGGCAAACGCCGGCGCGCCGAAGCGCGTCTCGATCACGAAGTCCCGCTCGATCAGACCGGTCCAGACGGACAGCAGTCGCGCCGCTTGCTCGCGGTATTGTTCGTCTTGGAGCGAGGGCGCGGCGATCACGAGCACGCGGTGGTCGGCGGCAGCCCGCGCTGACGTGGCCAGGCAGCCGCCAAGGAGGATGGTCAGCAGGAGGATTCGCATCGGGCAACCTGCACACCTTGCGCGACCGCGCCAGCGGAGATACTCAGCGCGGGGAGACCGATGAGGTAGGCGCGGTGCAAGCCCTCGACCCGAGCTCCGCCGCGCCGACCGTCCCTCATCGGCTGAACTCGGGCAGCGCGCCGGGCGATGACACGGCGGTGCGCGGGGAGGGGAGGAATGAACAGCCGACCTCGCCCACCTTGTAGGAACCGGAGACCGGGCCCACGCCGGCGGACGCTTTCGCCTCGGCCTTGACGCCGATGTCGTGCAGGCCGTCGCGTCCGGCCTTCATGTAGAAACCTTCCTTCACGCTGCCGACCCCGGGGATCGACTGCTTCGGGCCGATGAAGCCGGTGACTTCGCCGCTCAAATCCATGCCAATCTCGCCCGAGACCCCGAGCACTTCCGGGATGACGTCCGCTTCCAGCTCGAGCGACACGCTGTTGCAGTTGATCTCGACTCCCGCGGGTCCGAGGTTGAGCGAGACGGAAAAAGCCGCCTGTGCGTCGCTGCACGGCGGGCCGTTGCCGGCCTGGCCTTCCTCCAGGCTGATGGGCTTCGGGTCGTAGGCCGCTCCGAGCGTGTTGAACAGGTTGGCGACAGCGGAAAGCATGTCCGCCTCGGTCTTGAAGCGCGCTTCCTCGGCCGCGGCCTTGAGGACCGTGCGCAATTCCGGCGCGCCCACGACCGACAGCATCCCGTGCATGATTGCGCTGTGCAGGAGGTATTCGCGCCCGACGGCGTCGTGGTAAGCCGCCAGCGCGCCCTCGATGCTGTTCAGCGCATCATCGGTCGGGCCGTTGAGCTCCTGCGCGAACTGGCGCAGCAGCGCGGGCGTCATCTGCTTGCCCTGGCTTTGCCGGGCCTGGCGCTCCGCGATCGGGAGGCGTTGTTCGATGGTGCGGGAAACCAGCTCTTCGGTCTTTGCGTCCAGCTCGCGGCGGAGCAGATCCACCTCTTGGGCGAGTCGGCGGAGTTCCGGCGTGGCGGAATGGCGATTCATGGCGCGGTTGACCAGCGCCGTCTGACGGTAGGCATAGGCGGCTGGGACCGAGTCCTTCCGCGCATCCCACTTTTCCCAGGCACCGCCGACCACCTCGTTGTGCAGCCGGGTCTGCTCGTTGAAGGCGGCCTGCCAGCGCACCATGTAGGTTTCCATCATGCCCATCATCTCTTCCGCCGAGCGCGGGCGCGGCACCTTGGGCACGGAGCCCGGGCGGCCGCCGCTCAGGTCGAAAAGATCCGCGAGCGAGGGCACGACCTCGTCGCCCTGCGTCAAGCCGTCGCGTTCCTCGCGCGCCTCGGCGACGGTCTTGGGATCGTGCTCGAGGTCGATCATCTTGGCCCGCTTGCGCACGGTGCCCTTGAGGAACGCCGCGCGAGGCTCCTCGCCCAGCTTGGCTTCGACGAGGGCGAGCAGCAGGGCCGCCTCGCTCAGGTTGGGTTCTTCGTTGACGAGCCGCTGCAGCGGGCCGCGCGCCTGCGCGTATTCGCCGCGGAGGAACTGGGCGTAAGCACGCAGGTAGGCGACGACTTTCGCGCCGCCGATGCCCATCGGTCCCGGGGGCAGCTGACCGCGCTCCGCGGCCGCGATGAGCGGCAGGGCCTCGTTGGCCCGACCGGCGGCCAGCGCGCCGGCCGCGAGATTCAGGAGGACTCCGGCGTCGGCCGGTGCCTTCTCCGCCGCGAGCAGCAGGCATGCGAACGCGGGCCCGCCCTTGCCCTGCGCGTAGAGGCGCATCGCCGCTTCCTGCAGCTGGTCGGGCGACTGCAATTTCGGCTCGCGGCGGGCGCCGTCGAGCAGCTGGCGGGCCTCGCCGGAGGCATAAGGGGCGCGGAGTTCGCGCAGTGCCGCGGTCTCGGTCATCACCGCCGGGGCGACGCTGCCGGCCAGGTCGGAGTTCAATTCGATAAATTCCTCCAACCGTGCGCTGACCTCGATCACCTGCAGATCAAGGACCGATGCGGTGGGGTCTGCGGGGGCTTGGTAGGGATTGCCCCCGCCGCTGCCTCCCGTGACCACCGTCAGGCCCGGTGCCTGCGCCCGCCCCAAGGCGATCGCACCCACCAACCCGAGAAAGAGTCCCGCCGTCGCACGGAATTTCATCGCGCGAGTCAGCCGATTCCCCGCCACGCTTTCAAGGCCGGACACCGGCGCGCCTCACATCCGGTCGCGGATCTGGGCGACGAGCTCGAAGGAGCGCAGCCGCGCGGCGTGGTCGTGGATGGCGGCGGTCACCATGAGTTCGTCCACGCGGGTGCGCCGGAGGAAGGCATCGAGGCCGCGCTGCACGGTTTCGGGGGAGCCCACGACGGCCTCACGGAAGGCGTGTTCGACGCCGGCCTGTTCGTGCGGGTTCCAGAGACCGTCCATGCTGTCCACCGGGGGCGGCAGCGGGGCCGGGGTGCCGCGGCGCAGGAGCACGAAACTCTGCTGCAGCGAAGTGGCGAGGCGCCGGGCCGCGGCGTCGGTATCGGCTGCGATGACGCCGATCGCCGCCATCGCGTAGGGTTGGGCGAGGGTCGCCGAGGGGCGGAATTCATGGCGGTAGAGCGCCAGCGCCTGTTCGAGGTAGTCCGGCGCGAAATGGGACGCGAAGGCGAAGGGCAGGCCGAGGGCCGCCGCAAGTTGCGCCCCGAAGAGGCTCGAGCCGAGGATCCAGATCGGCACATCCAATCCGGCGCCGGGCACCGCCTGGACGACCTGGCCGGGCACCGCGGGATGGAAATAAGCCTGCAGTTCCTGGACGTCCTGCGGGAAAGTGTCGGCGGCGTTGAGGCCGCCGCGGCGCAGCGCGCGCGCGGTCGGTTGGTCGGTGCCGGGCGCGCGGCCCAGCCCAAGATCAATGCGCCCGGGATGGAGGGCGGCGAGCGTGCCGAATTGCTCGGCGATGACCAACGGCGAGTGATTGGGCAGCATGATGCCGCCGGAGCCCACGCGGATGGTGGAAGTGCCGGCGGCGACGTGGGCGATGACCAGCGCGGTCGCGGCGCTCGCGATGCCCGGCATGTTGTGGTGCTCGGCCAGCCAGAAGCGGCGGTAACCCAGCTGCTCGGCGTGGCGCGCCAGCTCGCGGGACCGATGCAGGGCGTCGGCTACGGTGCCGCCTTGGATGATGTTGGAAAGGTCGAGGACGGAAAACGGAACCATGCGGGCACGATGGCCAAAACCGGGAGGAATGCCAACCGGGGCGTGGCTACGGCTCACAGGTGCCAGTCCCTTCGGACCGGTTTTGCCGGAGTGATCGGGGATTGAAAGAGACAGGAATAATGCGCCAATTGGCAGGCATCATGATCTTTCCTCGTTTGTTTCGGTTCTACGGACTGGTCCTGGCGATGGCCTTGGTCTCACCGCTTGCGGAGGCGCAGTTCGCGGCGGACACGGGGACGACGGTGGGCAAGCAACTGAGCCCCGAATCCAGGGAGTTTGCGGCGCGGATTTACGGCGAGCTTGCGCCGACCACCTCGCCGACGGGAATGGGGAACGTCGCCGTGGGCTTGTGGATGACCGGTCGCTTGCAGGTCGCGCTGGAGCTGATGGGCAAGGCCGTGGCCGCCGATCCGACCAACACCGACAACCAGTGCAATTACGCGGCCATGCTCACGATGAGCGGTGCCGCCAAGCAGGCCGTGCCGGTGCTGGAACAGTTGCAGCGGAAATTCCCCGAGAATCCCACGGTCCTCAACAACCTCGGCCAGGCGTATTACCTCGCCGAGGAGGAGGAGAAGGCGGAGAAGACGCTCGGGCGGGCGCTGGCGGTCGCGCCGGGGAATCCGCAAGCCGCGGCGACGCAGTCGGAGATAGCCGAGGCGAGGGGCGACAAAGCCCGGGCGGTCGAACTCGCGAAGCAGGGGCTCCCGCGTGGGGTGACCCAGGACAAGCTGAACCGCCTGCGGAAGCTGGGCCACAAGCTCGCCCTCGATGACATGCAGAAAAGCCGGCCAAGCGACCCCGATCCGCTGGGGTTGCACCAGTTTGTCCACCCGCCGTTTCCCACCAACGCCGTTGAGGAGAACCGCACCCGCCGCGAGTGGGCCGCGTTTTACCAGGAGCTCCAGGGACGGACGGAGGCGCTGCAGAAGCAGCTCAACACCCTGCAGGCGCCGCTGATCGCCGCCGCGAACGCCCAGGCGATGGCAAATTTCGAGAAGATCCGCAGCGGCAACCTGTCCGGCGCCACGAAGCCGGCGCCGGGACAGACGGCGTCGGTCGGCGGGGTGCAAGTCAGCGAGACGGCGGGCGAGACCACGACGACCCTCCGGCCGTTCGCGCGAAAGGCGAAGCTCATGCTGGACCTTCTGAACCGGGACGGCGGCGCGAAACTACGGCTGAAACGGTCGAAGGATGCGCTGGCGGCTTTCGTTGCGCAGAACCGGCAGTTGGTGGAAACCGAATACCGCCCTGAATACGACAAGCTGTTGCGCCGGGAGGCGAACCAAACGGGCGAAGGCCTGGCCAACGCCAGTCTCTGCGACCAGTTCGTCACGCTGGCCGACAAGTATCTGGGAAAGTGGAGCGACGGGCGCGAAGCGCTCTACAACGAACACCTGCACCAGTTGCGGTTGAAGCTCAGCGAGGAAGTTTACTGGAGGCAGTTCCTCGAGCCGCGGGATGAGTTCAAGCTCACGGTGATCAAGGCGCAGCTCGAGTGGCTCGCGGCGTTTTGGGGCTCCGGCATCGGCTCCGACGGGGACATGGGGATCCGCGTGGACGAGTCCTGCCTCCGGGAGAAGCAGGCGGCGCGCGGCGGGAAGCTGGCGAATTTCAACGACGCGCACTGCGCGTATCACACGGAACTCAATCTCGGCATCGGCTCGATCATCACGGATTGCGACCGGATGGTTTCCACGCTCGGGGTCGGCCCGGTGAAGCTCGGGCTGACGCAGGACATGGGGCAGGGCACGGATTTCCAGGACAGCTTCGTGAGCTGCACCGTCGAGATCACCGCGGGCAAGAGCGCCGGCGCGCATGTAGGCCCGGTGAGTATCGAGGTTGGCGCCGAGGCGGGCATCGGCGTCGAGGTCGGCCGCAACGGCGTGGAGGACATCTACGTCACCGGCAAACTCGAGGCCGAGGTCATGAACCTCGTCGGGAGCAGCGCCGAAGGACGCATGAGTTTGCTCAGCGGCTCAAGCAGCGCGAATATCTTGCGCTGAGATTCCTGAAGCGGCGGTCGAGGCCCACGGGGCGTTAGGGCACGTCACGCTGTTTCGTGACGTGCTCCAGTCCGGGCGTTTTTTCGTAAGCGGCTTGCCCCGTGCGTCCGCTCTTCCGGTTCAGCTCTTCGCCGGGATGCGCTTGGCGTTCCAGTCAAACTTCATGGTCCCGTCGGGGCCGGGCGCCTCGATGCTTCCCTTGATGGCGTCGGCTTCGAGTTTGCCGCGATACTTGACCACAAACTGGCTGCCACCGAGGTCGCGTATGACCTCAAAGGCGAGCACGTCGTCCGCGAAGGAGACGTTGCTGATCGTGGTGTCGCCAAACTGATTGGAGTAGCTACCGGCCAGCTTGCCGTCCTTGGACTCGAGCTTGAGCGTGGTTTGGATTTCTCCGTTCGGTGACTGAACGGACCATTTCCAGGTGCCGGTGGGATCGGCGGCGAAGGCCGCGGTCGCGGCGGCGAGGGCAAGGAAAGAGACAAGGAGGCGGAGCATTTTCATGGGGAGGAGGCGTTTTTTTGAGGGAATTCAAAAATGCTGCGCTCCGCCTGTCGGCACAACCCCGCAGTCGCGGGATGATGGGCCATCATTAGAGCGGGCGGTGACTTCCAGGCGGAAAGCCGGACACCCAGCGCCGAGTGCCTTGTGGGCCGGGCGCGGGTGACTGCTTGCCTCGGTCGGCGGGAGTTTATCCACTGCAGCGTGGCGCCGGTCATCATTCTCCGCGCGGTCGAATCCGCCGATTTGCCCGTGCTGTTCGAGCATCAGCTCGATGCGGAGGCCGTGCGGTTGGCGGCGTTTCCCTCGCGGGAGCGCGAGGCGTTCATGGCGCACTGGGCGAAGGTGCTGGCGAATCCCGCCAACCTGGCGCGCACGATTGTTTGGGAGGGCCGCGTGGTCGGGCAGATCGGGGCGTGGACGGATGCCGGGAGCGGGGAGCGTTCGGTCGGCTACTGGATTGGCCGCGCCCACTGGGGGCGCGGCATCGCCAGCGCGGCGCTGGTTGCGCTGCTCGATCACGAGCGGGAGCGTCCGCTGACGGCCCGCGTGGCGAAGCACAACGCGGGCTCAATCCGGGTGCTGCAGAAAGCCGGATTCGTCATCCGCGGCGAAGACCGCTTCACCGCCTCCGACGGTCGGTTGATCGAGGAGTGGCTGTTGCGGCTGGAATAGGGCGCTTTGGTTTCAGGGAGCGTTGAAGAATCCAGTGCTGGGCTTTCCGGAGGGTTGCCAGCTTACGCATCAATATCCGCAGCCTGACACTTTCGGCCGCTCCGCCGGGGAGGCGCAGACCGATTCGGCGCTTGTCCGGATGCGGACCAGGGAGCATGAAGGGGAACCCCTCCACCCCCAAAATATCATGCGCTCCGGTCCTGTTTGCCTCCCCGTGCTCCTCACCCTCGCCCTTGGCCTGCTCGCCCCGCTGGCCGCCGCGGAACCACAACCGCTCTTCAACCGGAACAATCTCGATGGCTGGGAAATCTGGGTGGACGAGGCCGGACCGGCCGCCGAGCCGGCCAGCCTGTTCCGCAACGAGGACGGGGTGATCCATGTCTATCCGACGCAGACGGAGGGCACGGCCCAGCCCTTCGCGGGCCTGGTCACGCGCCGCGACTACTCCCGCTACGTGCTGCGGCTCGAGTATCGCTGGGGTGCGACGCGCTTCGCCCCGCGCCACGACTCCGTGCGGGATTCCGGGATCTTGTTTCATGTCTACGAGCTCGGCCGGATCTGGCCGGCCGGCGTCGAGTGCCAGGTGCAGGAAGGCGACACCGGCGACATCTGGACGATCGGCACGCGCACCACCACGAAGACGCGGAAGGACTCGCGCAACTATGGCTCCGACGGCGTGCCGGAGACGCGCGGTGGCAAGGATGCGCGCTACGCCCGCTTCGGCCGCAGCTACTGCTGGGAGCGCCCGGGCTGGAACGAGCTGGAAATCACGGTCGACGGCCCGACCGCGGTTTACCGGCTCAACGGCAAGGTGGTGAACGAGGTCGTCAACATGGAGCGGTGGAACGCCGCCTCCGGGAGCTACGAGCCGCTGACGACCGGGCGCATCCTGCTGCAGGCCGAGGGCGCCGAGGTTTTCTACCGCAACGTCACGCTCCAGGAATTGTCGCCCTGAATCCGGGCTGGCGCGCGGGACGGCTCTCGGGTAGGGATTCCGTCAGCAGGAAATGAAACTGTCTTGGAAACTCGGGCTGGTCTCGTGCCTCCTCGTTGGCGGATGTCCGGCGGCGTTGGTGCTGAGTGGGAATGCGGCGGTCAAGCCGCTCGACGGACCTTATGAGCTGCGATTGACCCTGGACCGGGACAGCGCGCATTGGGGGGAAGAGGTGTCCGCGACGATTGAGTTCAAGAACACCGGGAAGCAGGTGCTTTGGATTCCCCGGCAGCGGGAAATCTTCTTTGGGTTCGAGACGGACAACACCTCGTCGGAGAGCTGGAGCTCGTCATGCGACGGCCTGCAGTATGTGAAGGTGAAACCCGGAAAGACGATCCGTTATGAGAAGGCTTTCGTCGCGCCGGAGATGGAGGGCGAGGTCATGGTGTTCGTCACCGCGAACCGCAAGGTCTCGGCTCTGCTTAAGGTGAAGAGGTTAAGTCCGGAGCAGGTGTCCGGTCTGGCGCCCGATCTGAACCCTCCTACGGCCCGCCCCTGACGAGGGCGGCTTCAGGTGGACTCCTTGGGTTTTTGATTCCCAGTCCACTGCCGCCTAATCGGGTGAGCCCTAGGCTGACGCCTTACGATACTCCGGATGCGGCGTTCATCTTCCCGCTTGGCAATTGCGGGGGCGCACCCAAGCTGCCTCCGGGCCCCGCGCCGGACGGCTTTCGGCAACGCAGCGTCACCTGAACCTCTCGCTCCAAGGCGGCCGCCGCTTTGTGTCGAACCAGCCCCCCATGCCCGACCCGACCCCTACGCCACCGCCGCTTCCGTCCCAGCCTGTGTCCGCCGTGAAGTATTCCACTGGCGATCCAGCAGCGACCCCGGGCAACGGCAGCGGCTGGATTCTGGCGATCGCCATCATGCAGTTTTTCGGCGGGCTCATCATGTATGCCATCACGGCCTCGAATTCCAGCGGCACGGATGCGGGCGCCCTTGGGGTCCTCATCACCACGATGAGCCTGGCGGGCATATTTTTTGGGCTTTGGCTGTGGGGCCGGAAGGCGCCGTTCCCGGCCCTGCTCACCGCGCTCATCGTGTTCGTTTCCTTTCATCTGCTCGACGCCGTGCTCGATCCGATGGCGCTCCTCCGGGGAATCATTGTGAAGGTGCTGGTTCTGGCCGGTCTCGGTTCGGCCCTGAAAAAAGCCTACCGCGAGAAGCGCGAAAAGGAACTGGCCGCCCAACAGCCGTGACCACTTTCGTCCCGGCGACAAGGCCCGAGCCTTCGCTCTCTGCATGACCCCGGAAGGCGCACCCGAATCTCGCGCCGCGGAGACCGCCTTCCGCACGCCGGATGCGGCGATGCCCGTCGCCTCGCCGGTTCCGCCGGCAAAGGCGTCGGAGCCGGGTGACCTGATCGAAGACGAATTCCGAAGCGTCGTTCAAGCCGGCACGTTTTACGCCGCGATGCTGGCGCCCCTGCTGATCGCGACGGGGTGGAGTTACCACACGCAAAGCCGGGCTGTGGAGATAGACTTCTGGACTGGCGGTGCGCTGTATACTGTCATCACGGTCTGGGCCGTTCTCTGGCGTCGGGATTGGCTGCCCCTCGTGCGCTGGCCCGAGGGCGGACGCCGACGGTGGCTGGTGGTCATGGGCCTGACGCCGCTGGTCTCGATCAGTGTCGCGGAGTTGCTGCAGGCTACCGCGCTGGGACTGGGATTGCCGGTGCAGGACCTCAGCGAAGGCTTCGGCCCAAGCGGTTATCCTGTCTGGCTGCTGGCCATGAGTGTCGTGTTGTTTGCACCAGTCTTCGAAGAGCTGGCCTTTCGCGGCTTGTTGCTTGTTCGTATGCAGCGGGTCATGTCCGGAGCCCAGGCGATCTGGGTGACAGCAATCCTGTTCGGCGTGCTGCACCTGAGTGCGCTGAGTCTGGCCGTGCTGTTGGTGCCGCTGGGGGCGATTGCCGGCTACCTGACGCGCGAGTCGAAGTCCCTGCTGCCAGCGCTGGTGATCCATGCCGCGCACAACGCCGGGGTTTTGTGGCTGAATTCCTGAGAACGGCAGCCCGCCCAGAGTCAGTGTCTGGTGCCGTTCGCCCCGCAATTCTCGCGCGAAACGCATAACCCGCCGCTGGTCGGCAAGCCGGGAAGCGGAACCCATGTCGCCGAATGCCTTCGTGTCGGGCGCAGACGGGGCCGACTCAGTGGATTTCTACCACTTGGGAGTCGCCCGCAAGGGGTGACCACGATTGCCGGTGGGGGTATTCGGACAGGTTTACGAATACCTTGGAGAAGGGCAGCGGGCCGGTTTTGGCCGGCAGGATTTTCGCCTGCAGCGTCGCTTCGCCCTGGCCGATTTTGATCAAGGTGCTGCCGATGATCCGGTAACCGTTTCCGCGGCCTTCGTTATAGCCGAGGTTGATCTGGCCTTCCTCCCGGGAAAGCAGCTCATAGGTCACGGTTACTGTCACCAGGGTTTCCTGACCTTCACGCATTTTGACGGGTGTGACTGACTTGATGCTGATCGTGTCCGCATAGACCTCGCTGGGATTTGGATTCTCCGGGTGTTTTTCCGGCGGACGGTCCGGCCGGGCCACGGCGATGGTCATGTCGTCGCTGGCGAGGGGCCGGCGTTGGATGACAGGGTCGGCGGTGCTGCTCCGCAGGCTGACGTGGATCTTGGCCGGAACGCTGGGCGTCCAGTAGCGTGGCATCATCTTCCCGGTGAGGGAGACGGTCCCGCTGCCCTTTTGAACCCGCTGATGGGCAAAAGGACTGAAGCCATTCGCCTGGAGTTCGTTCGAACTCAGGTCGATCACTCCTTCATCGCTGGAATCAAGGTGGTAGGCGATGGTCACCGTCACCTCGGTTTCCTGCGCGTCCACAAAGGTCTCCGGTGAGATCCCGACAATCAGGATGGCATCGGCGGGAGCCGGCTGCGGTTGCGCCCGGGCGAGGGTGGCCAGCAGCAAGCAGAGGATCGACAGCAGTCTTTTCATGGCAAAAAGGAGGCCGCGGCGACGTGATGTCACCGGCGGCCCGTGGAGGAGGAAGAACGGGATCGGGTGCGCAGGCAATCCTGCGTTGGCGGGCCGGGCGGCTGGATGCGAGCGGGCTGAACCGAGCGGGCGGGCGGCCAGTCAAGAGTCGAGATCTAGCGCCTTACGATTGGCTAGAGGTAAAGAGTGCATGACCCTTTCGCCGCTTAAATTTCATTGATCGCAAGTGGACAGCGCGCCGCATGTGACTTAATCTTGTGGTGGCAGGGTGAAGACAGCGCCGATTGGGGCCGTCTTGCTCCCGCCGGTCACCCCTGCATGCAAACGGAGGGGCCGAAGATCATGACAATCCTCAACCCCGCTAACAACATGCCCCAGAAAATTCTTGTCACCAATTTCACCTATTCGGTCCCGCGGGAGGAGTTCAAGGCCATGGCCGGCCAGCTCGCCCAGGCCTTTGCCGATGTCCCGGGATGCGTGTGGAAAATCTGGACCATCGCCGAGGACAAGCCGGAAGCTGGGGCGGTTTATCTGTTCGCTGATGACGCGGCCCTGCAGGCTTTCAAAGCCAGCCCGTTGGTGGCCTCCGTTCTCTCCCATCCGGCGCTCGGTAATTTCGAACTACGGGAGCGAGCGATTCTGGCCGAAGTCTCCGCCATCACGCGCGCGCCCGTCTAACCTGACCCCTGGCTCGGCTCAAGAGTCGGCGACGGGCGCGATGGGTAAAAGGGTAAAGCCTAGGGTTGCCCTGATTTTACGGACGGAAACTCCACTTCGCCAATCTGCCTGCGGCCTTGTGCTGACAGGGCGCTGTCAGGAGGTTGTTCACAATGCCGTTTAGGGTCTTGCGGGCGGTTGCGGGCGGGCGGCGAATGCGGGTATGCACCCGCTCCGGACGCTCGCGGTGGATTTCAACTCCTTCTTCGCCTCGTGCGAGCAGCAGGAGTGTCCGCCGCTGCGCGGGCGGCCGGTGGCGGTGGTGCCGGTGGTGGCCGACACGACGTGCACGATCTCGGTGAGCTACGCGGCCAAGGCCCGGGGCGTGCGCGCCGAGATGGGCGTGGGCGAGGCGAAGCTGCGTTGTCCGGAGCTCGCCCTGGTCGAGGCGCGGCCCGAGGTCTATATCGCCTACCACCGCCGGCTGCGCGAGGAGATCGAGGCGTGCATCCACATCGCCGAGATCAAGTCCATCGACGAGATGGAGTGCGACCTCACGGCGACCTTCGCCCCGCGGGAAAAGGCCGAGCGCGTGGCCCGCGACATCAAGGCGCGCGTGCGCCGCGCGGTCGGGCCCTGCCTGACCAGCTCCATCGGCATCGCGCCCAACTGGCTGCTCGCGAAGCTGGCGTCGGACCTGCAGAAGCCCGACGGCCTCGTGGTGATCGAGGCGGGCGAACTGCCCGCGCGGCTGCTCGGACTGGAGCTGCAGGACTTCCTCGGCATCGGCACGCGCATGGAGGCACGGCTGCGGGCGCACGGCATCGACACCGTGGCCAGGCTCTACGCCGCGACCAAGGCCGAGCTGCGCGGCGTGTGGGGCGGGGTGGAGGGCGAGCGCATGTTCTGCCGCCTGCGCGGGGAGCCCATCCCGTTTCACAGCGAGGGCAACAAGACCGTCGGCCACTCGCACGTCTTGCCGCCCGCCCTGCGCACCGACGCCCGCGCCGGGGCCGTGTTGCACCGCCTGCTGCAGAAGGCCGCCATGCGCCTGCGCCACATCGCGCACTGCGCCGGCGCGCTCAGCGTGTTCGTGGGCTACCGCGACGACGCCAAGTGGGCCGACGAGATCCGGTTCAACGAGACGCAGGACACCTTCGCCCTGAGCCGCGCGCTCGCACTGCTGTGGGCGCGGCGCCCGGCCGAGCTGCGGCGGCGCGCGCCCCTGCAGGTGGGCGTGGTGCTCACGCGCCTGCTGCCGCTCCACACGCACACGCCGGACCTCTTCGACACCGGGCAGGCCGGGGCGCGCGAGCGGCTGTTCAGTGCGGTGGACACGCTCAACCAGACCTACGGCCACGGCACGGTCTATCTCGGCGGGGCCTTCGGCGTGACGAAGGACGCGCCGATGCGCATCGCCTTCACGCGCATCCCCACGCCCGAGGTCGAGGAGATCGACCCCCGCCGCGAACGCCGCGTGCGCCCGCTCCCGAAGACCGAGGCGCCGGACTACTGGGAAGGCTGCTAGCTCGGCAGGCGCCCAGCGCGATCTGGCCAACCAGCAACGGACTGACCCCGGTCGGTTGCCGGCCGCTCGATCCAATCACGCCGATAGCTGCGAGGCGGGACGGGAAGCCGGGTTTCGGTCGGTGACAGGGGAGGCCAGAGAGGAGATCCGCTGCTCGGCGAGACGGACGTAGAGCGGATTGACCTCGATGCCGAGCCAGTGGCGGCCCAGCGACTGGGCGACGACGGCGGTGGTGCCGGAACCGATGAACGGATCGAGGACGAGGTCGCCGGCGTCGGTAGAGCAGGCGACCAGCTTGGCGATGAGCTCGACGGGCTTTTGGCTGGGGTGGCCACACTTCTCCTTCGACGAACCCTTGAGGCTGGGCACGCGCAGGAGGTTGGTGGCGTATTTGCCGGCAAGGAGGTGCTTCATGCGCGCGTCACGGTCCTTGTAGCGCTTGTCTCGCAGGTAGGCTTGGATCTTGTCGCTGCTGTAGGGCTCGCGCACGGCGCCCTTGTTGAACTTGGGTTTGTCGCCCTTGCGGAGCACAAGGACCATCTCGTAGGCCGGCGTGAAGCTGTCGCGGCGCTCGTTGTAGCCGACGGCGCGGTCCCAGATGAGGAGGTCGTGGAACTGGTGGCGCTTGGCCAGCTCCGACATCAGGTGGAGGAAGACGTGCTCGCGCTTGCCGAGCTGGCCGAAGATGAAACAGAGGCCGTCGTCGCGCAGCACGCGCAGGCACTCGGCGGTCCATGCCTTGGCCCAGTCGAGGTATTCCCCGGTGGCTTTCCACTGGGTGTCCCAGTCCTGCTTCGTGAGGACGTTGAAGTAAGGCGGGTCCGCGATGATCGCCTGCGCGGTGCCGGCAGGCAGTTTCTTCAACTGCTGAAGGGCATCGCCGGTGATGATGCGGTCGGGGCGCATGGGATGGGGATTATAGGAAACGGTCGCCGCCGCGAGTCGATAGCAATGATGGTTCAGCGGTTGAAAACGCGGGGCCTTGAGCGCACCGGATTGGGAAAGGGAGCACTCCACAAGACCGGAGTATCTACGGGTTGCGGAGTGCGTCCTGCTTTTTGCCAGAACTCGGCAAAGGGCAGCGAACACTGGATGCGGCGCTGGGTCTTTGAATCGATCTTGGGATTGATGACGAATCGGGCGGTTCGGACGCAGGGAGTTTGACGCTTCCAGTCGCGAGCCCGGAGCCGTGCGGACGCATAGGAGAGGCTTAGGTCCTTCACTTGGCGGTCTATCGCGGAGAGATGCTCAAGAGTGAGGTCGCCCCACAGGGCTGCCCAGGTGGCGGCGGTGAAGCGAACCACGCCGATCTCCTCGAACCATTTCTCGGTGGGCGTGCGTTGGCGCCAGAAGCCGACGATCATGACGAAATCCGCCGCGATCTGGCGCTGACGCAGCACGTCGCCGAGATTGATAGGACTGCCGTATTTGGCGGTCTTGATGGAGACCGGCAGACTCCGGAACGCGGCGGGGATGGCGTCACCTTGGTTGGCTTCGGGCGGCACATCCCATTCTTGCATGTACTTGCCGGTATAGCCGGCAAAGATGGTATCACGCACCCATTTTTCGAAGCTGAATCCGTGAGCTTGGACTTCGACCATAATGATAAAGGGCCGCGGCGACGTAATGTCGCCGGCGGCCCGTGGAGGGAGGAAGGACGGGATCGGGCGCGCAGGCAATCCTGCGTTGGCGGGGCGGGTGGCTGGATTCAGGGGCGGTGGTTGGACCGGCGGTCGGGTGCTTCAGGCGAGAGTCAAGATCTGCGTCTTACCATTGGCCCGCTGCGTGACTCCCTCCGGCCGCCCGCGGCCGAGGCTAGCGGGCGGATGAAAACAGATTTGTGGGCGGCCGCAGCAGTTTGGGTGTATATTGGCGAAAGTCCGAAAGGAGGTTGGCCCATGAATAAATCGAGGATGATTGTTCGACTGGTGCTCATGGCCAGTCTGACCGTGGGTGCGGTCGGGGCGGGGACAGAAATCCTGCTTTATCCGCTGGCGCGGGCCTTCGGTTCTCCGCGCGAATCTGAGCTCGTGAAATGCCGGGAGGGTTTCCGTCGCTTACAAGCCGACTTTGCGACCCGGCCCATCACGGTCCTGCCGGTATTGACGCAGCCCGATTACCCGGTCGCGGATCAAGGACCGGCCTGGTCACCCGACATGGCCGCAGCTTTGGCGACGGCCATCCACCGCGCGGCACCCCGTGGCGCGGATCCGGTCCTGCTTCTGCAAACGGTCGCCCCGGCGATTCCCGCCACGAAATTTGGGCACAATCAGATGCGCTATCTATGGTCACGGGCCGGCGAATACGGCCGGCACATCCAGATCGCGCGGCCGGCGGGGGACTACTTCCTGTTTACGGAGATCTATGCGTTCAGTGAGTTTGTCAGCGGAATCCAGGTCTACGTCGTCAATGAGTCCGGGCAGATCGTCTATTGCCGCCTGTTCAACTCGCATCATTTCGGTGATCACCTGTCGCTCGACGGCGCTTATTTGCTGATTGCGCGGCACCTGTTCGAGGACCTGGGCAAGCAGGCCGAGGAGGTTTTTCCGCCGTATGGTGTCGGGTAGGGGCGCGCGGCGGTGCAGAGCATACAACGCCGAACGCCCGGCATGAATGGAGCTGAGGGTAGTTGGCTTTGCTGGCCTGGCTCGGCGCGATCAAATCAACAAACAACGGCCTGACCCCGTCTGGTGCGAACGCCGCGTTCGCCCGCTCCAGCGGACCGAGGCGCCGGACTACTGGGAAGGCTGCTAGCCCGGCAGGTTCCAGGCGCGGTCAAATCAACGAACAACGGCATGACTTCGTCCGGTTGACTCAGTCAACGTGGCCCTCTTGCGGCCTCGCGATCGCGTCCTGCATGGCCATCAAGGCCTCCAGGCGGACGACGATATCCGGATGTTCGGCCGCCACGTTGAACTGTTCCGACGGATCGATCCCGAGGTGGTAAAGGTTCGGGCCCGGTTCGCGATTGGCGTGCGACGTGTTGAAGGCCGGAAAGGTGTAGCGGTGCAACTTATAGGGCCCGAGGCGGACGGCGACGACATGCTCGCTGCGATAAAAGAAGAGGGGGCGCTCGGGCAGCGTCTCGCCCCGCAAGAGCAACCCCCGGAGGTTGATGCCGTCGATGGCGCGGTCCGCGGGCAGGGAAACTCCGGCCAGGGCGAGACTCGTGGTGAACAGGTCCATGGTGCCGGCGACTTCCTGCGTGACCGCCGGGGCAATCTTGCCGGGCCACCAAGCGATGCCCGGCACCCGGAAACCGCCTTCCCACGTGGTGCCCTTGCCGTTGCGCAGGATACCGGCGCTACCACCTTGCTGGTCCATGGTGAGCCACGGGCCGTTGTCGCTGGTGAAGACGACCAGGGTGTTTTCGGCGAGGCCGCGCTGGCGCAGCGTCTCAAGCACCCGGCCGACACTCCAATCGATCTCTTCGACCGCGTCGCCATAGATGCCCCGCGGACTGCGCCCGGCAAACCCGGACGAGGCGAACACCGGTGCATGAGGGAAGGAGTGCGCGAAGTAGATGAAGAAGGGACGGTCGCGCTGGCGCTCGATAAACGACACGACGGCCTCGGTGTAGCGTTTGGTCAGGGTGCGCTGGTCCACGGGGCGTTCAATGATCTCGCCATTGAGCAGCAGCGGGACGTTCCAGCCATCCACGGGCGGGTTCGCCGACTTGTTGGCGTTGGGGGCGAGTCCGGGACGCGGATCCATGTCGTTGGAGTAGGGAAGCTCGAGGCTGTATTCGAATCCCTGGTCGTTGGGGCGGCTTCCCGGGTGGAGACCAAGGTGCCACTTGCCGACATGTGCGGTGGCGTAGCCGGCCGCGCGCAGCGCCTCGGCAAGGGTGATTTCGGCCGGCGGCAGCCCACCCGCCGACTCCGGGAAAAGCACGCGCCGCGGATAGCTCATGCCACTGCGCACCGCATAGCGTCCGGTGAGGAGGGCGGCGCGACTGGGCGTGCAGATCGCGTCGGCCGTGTAGAAATCGGTGAAGCGAAGCCCCTCCGCGGCCATGCGATCCAGCTGCGGGGTCCGGATCGACGGATGACCGTAGCAGCCGAGGTCTCCATAGCCCAAATCGTCGGTCAGGATGACGATGATGTTGGGCGGACGCGGCGCAGGTCGGTCGGCCGCGGTCGCGACCAGGCCGGTCAGAACGATGAGCGGGAGGGCCACGCGTCGCGCAGCGAACATGAGGGTAGAGCCAGGCTTCATGGATGTGACGGTGTGCGATGGGGTGGGGGCAAACTCGATTGCAGAAAGGAGCATCGATTCACTCAAGGCTGTCGGGCGGGCGGTCTCTCGGTGATGCTCTCGATCAGACGGGCGACATAACCGTCGAAGCGCGGATCGGGCAAGGCGCTGCGCGGATCAAGTCCGGCCACGAAGGGGTGGAGCTCCGCCGCGCGCTCGCCGAGGGCCTCGATCGCCAGCAGGGCGGACAGCGCGACGAAGACGCCGTTCTCCCGCGGAGAGGCGAGACCGCGCAGAACTTCGAGGGCGGCGCGACGCTGCTCCGCCGTGCCGAAGTGACCGAAGGCCTCGGCCGCGACGATGCGCACGTCCGGGGATTCGTCCGCCAGCGCCCGGCTCAGCGCGCCTTCCTGAGCGCGCACCGTGTCCGCTCCGCGCAGGCGCAGGCCGAGAATCGCCCAATAGCGCACGGTGCTGTCGGCGTGTTGGGTGCGGTTCACCAGCGTCGGCGTCGCGGCCGGATCGAGGCCGGAGGCCAGCTCGGCCGTCTCGAGGATGCTTTCCAGCGGGTAGTGGGCGGGATCGCGACCGAGCGCGTAGGGCGTGTCCGCGCCGGCCCGGGCATGGAGTTCCCGCTCAGGCAGGAAGCCCAGGTCACGGGTCTCCAGCAGATGGGAGCGCAACGCCTGGCGGAGCCGTTCCAAGACCGGCCGGTGCTCGGGCAGATGAGCGAGGTTGCGCACTTCGTCGGGGTCGATGGTGAGGTCGTAGAGTTCCTCCGGCGCCTTCGGCACCTGCCAAAAGAGCGACTGGGCCGCCGTGGTTTTTCCCTGGTCGAAGCGTTCGCGCCAGATCCGCGTGGTCGGGGTCAGGAACTGATAGGCGACGTGCTGCCCCTGGGAAACCTGCGGCAGGTAGTTCCGCACATAAACGTAGCGGCCGTCGGTCACGCTGCGGACCAGGTCCAGCCGCTCGTCCATGCGGCCCCGCTCGCCGAAGAGCAGCGCGCGGCCCGGGGCGGCGTGTGGTCCCGCAAAGGCCTGGCCTTGCATCCAGGCGGGCGGCGGGGTCCCTGCCAGGCTCAGGAGCGTCGGCGCCAGATCCACAAAGCTGACGAACCGCGTGGATTCGCCGCCCGGGGCATAGTCCGTAGGCGCCAAGTGGCGCCAGCGTTCGGGGAAGTAAACTACCAGGGGGACGTGCAGGCCGGAATGGGACGGCCAGCGCTTGCTGCGCGGCATCCCGCTACCGTGGTCGCCGTAGTAGAAAATGATGGTGTCTTCCGCCAGGCCGGCGGCCTCGATCTCCCGCAGGCGCGCGCCGGCGTCGGCGTCGGCCGCGCTGACTTGGTCGTAGTATTGGGCCCAATCCTGGCGGACTTCGGGCGTGTCCGGATGATAGGCGGGGACGCGCACCTTCGCCGGATCCGTGACCGCCGCGTGCGGGCGTTTCCGGATCTGGGATTCATGGCTCTTCATGGAGTTGAAGATCGCGAAAAACGGCTGGCCCGGCGCGCGGTTCCGCCAGTGGGCGGTTTTCGACGACTCATTCCAGAGGTCGGCCGGCGCGCGGACGTTGTAGTCCTCCTTGTCGTTGTTCGTGGTGTAATAGCCGGCCGCCCGCAGGTAGTGCGGGTAGAGGCGCATTCCCGCCGGCAGGGACACCATCGAGCGCATGTGGATGCCGCCGGAACTCGACGGATAAAGGCCGGAGATGATCGCGGTGCGCGAGGGGGCGCACACCGGGGCGGTGGACCAGACGAGCCGGTAACGCATGCCCTGCGCGGCGAGAGCATCGATGTTCGGCGTGCGCGCCAGCGGGTCGCCGTAGCAGCCCATCTCGGTGCCGTGGTCCTCGCTGGTGAGCCAGACAATGTTCGGACGTTCTTGGGCCGCATGGCCGCCCAACGCGGTCAGGAGGAGCAGCACCGTGGCCAACCGGAGTAGGTTCATGGGAATTTCGCGGGGTCGGTGCCGGCGGGTTCAGGGCTCGCGCAAGCACTGTAAGGCGAGGCGACGGGACCGAGGGGCGGGGGTAGCGCGCACCCCGCATGAGCAATCCAGTTTTGGCCGGCACGCAAGATCTCCGTGCCGTCCGTGATCTTCGGTAAGAGTCCGGCCGGTGACCTCGTAGGGGTGGGAGGCCGGAGGTGGTAGGCTGTTCGTAATGGCCACCAATACGACGGGAACAACCGGGCTGATCGACACGGGAGAGAGGCGAGACACGCTGGGGCGGGTGCCTCTTTCGGCCGAGACAGGTTCACCACTAAGGCACGGAGGCACCAAGAAGGTCAGGGTGCAGCGGGAGCTGCCGCGATTCGACGGACCACGGGTCCTTTCCGGTGCTGGCGCTACGGCCGGGGCTCGGCGCCGGGGAACCACTCGGTGTGCTGGTCGCCTTGGCGGCCCTGATAGACGACCCGCTGGCCGCGGAGGAAGGCGGTATAGCCCTGGACCCCGGCCTGGGCGGCACGGGCGCTGAAGGCGGGAAACTTCTGGCCGCGCTGCTGGCTGTCGCGGATGGCGGCGACCAGCGCCGGGCCGTCAAAGTCCGCGGCTACGGCCGGGACGGCAAAGGTCAGGGGCACGACGTGGACCTCGCCCGTCGCGGAATAGCACGTCTGCAGCCGACGCACGTAGTCGATGTGGTAGTATTCCACGCCGGCGGCGATGAGTTGGCCGACAATGGTCGGGAAGGGGAGCGTGCCGTCGGCGGAGGCTTGGGCGGATTGCTCGATCAGGGCGTGATGCATCCCATGAGGTTGGGCGCGCACCGGCCGCAGGGCCAGCGGGCAAACGCGCGCGTGTCAGGTCTGCTGACAGGGTGCTGTCAGGAGGTTGTTCAACCGGCCGAAGCTTGAGGCTGCGGATTCAGACAGGCCGTGAAGCGGGCGACATGGGTCAAGCGCCGAGACCCAGGGTTGCCCTGATTTGACGGACAGGCGCCTTGAGCAATACGAGCAACTCGCAGCCCGACGCTATCCGTTGGCCGCACAGGACATCAATTTCCGCAGCCTGCCCCCTTCCGGCCGCCCCCTGATTTCAGGTGATTTACGCGGTTCCGCGGCAAGCTGGAAGACGGCAGCCTTCGCGGGTGAATTACCGGCTGGAGATCAGTGAGGGGGCCTTGGCGCAGTTGCGGACGCTGCCAAAGGAGGCGCGGCGACGGATCGGCTTCCGGCTCGATGCGCTCCAGGAGAACTTGCAGGGTGACGTGAAGAAGCTGGCCGGGCAGGCGGGGCGATACCGCCTGAGAGTCGGTGAATACCGGGTGCTCTTCGCACTGGAAAAAGACCTGATCATGGTGCATCAGGTGAAGGACAGAAAAGATGCCTACCGCGATTAAACGTCCCACCAAGCGCAAGCCGTCGCTGAAGCGCATGAGCGCGGAGCTGGCGCAGCTGCGGGCGCGGGTGGAGGATCTGGAAGACCTGCGTGACCTCAACGCCGCCATTGCGCGCAACGGCGGCAAGCGCGGCATCGCTTGGGCGCAGGCCAAGAAGGAACTCGGGTTGGATTGAGGCAGAGGGCTGCCTCGCTTGGTTACGCGCGCAAGGTGGCCAGCGCGTCGGCGGTGCGGCTCGGCACGGGCGGCATGCCTGCGGGCAGCTCGATCCCGAGCTGGCGTGCCAGCATTTTGGTGGGACGGATGGTCAGCACAAACGTGAGCATGCAACGCCGGGCGCGTCGCACAATTCCCGAACTTCGTCTCATTCATCCGCGCGGCGCTTCCCGAGGTAAAAGGTAAAGCATGACCCCTTTGCTTGGCCTCAACTGAACTAAATCACCCTTCGGCCGCTGTCCGAAATATTAGGGGAATCCCAGCCTGACCCCGTCCGGTTGACCGCTCCCATTTTCCGGTCCTATTGAGCAGTGGTTTCTACCACTTCCTTCACAAAGTCCTCGATCAATTGCCAATCTGCATCTGAAGCATGCTTCACGAAGAATTGAGCGAGCTGGTCCTTATTCCATTCTATAGTCTTCGATAGCTCAGTTCCATCAGGTCGCTTCTCAATAATGATCTTTTGAGCAATCGAATTGCTGCTTTCAGCAGCAGCTTTGATTGGCGCGGGATAGAGGTCCTCCAAGACAATGTCAGCGCCTGCATTGGGAAGAAAAAAGTAATCCTTTTTAACCACGGCATTTTTCAATCTAGAGGCGCCATCATTGCGCCCAGCATTATCGTAATCGAATATCGCCCCGCATTTGCTCAATGGAGACCATGATCGAAGAATCGTGAACGCTGTGGCTTGTTGACTCGATCCATGTCCTGAAACGAATGCGACAATTTCCTCTTCATGAGGCAGCACTCCCCGATTGCACAGACGCCGATATGAATAATTGAAGCGCCTTGTAACCTGCACAGAAGTGCGAGCTGAAGGGGCAACATTATTGATGATCCACGACGGCATATCATATGTTGCCTGAAATTGCCTTCGATCTATCAGCCCTGTGAAGAAGAGCTCAAAGGCACGTAGAATGTTGGATTTTCCAGAGCTGTTTGCGCCGACGAGAGCTGTCAGACCATACGGAAACTCAAGGCTGAGTTCGTCGATGGATCTGAGGTTTCGAATAGTAATTGATGAAACACGCATCGGCTTAGAGTTAACTGCTTGTTTAAAAAAAGAGGCCGCGGCGACGTGATGTCGCCAGCGGCCCGTTGAGTTGGTGTTGGTGAAACTGAACTAGGTCACTGGCAGGCTTCGCACTCCTCGCCATTCTTCATGGCTTCGATGGAGCACACGCGCTTTTCTTCGGCGGTGTAAACCTTCTTGGCGGGTTGCCCCTCGACTTTGCTCGGGGTGTTTCCGCTTGAGGCGGAAACAGCGGACGCCCGTTCGGCTGTGCTCAGGGTGGCTACGCCAGCGGCGACGGCCATCGGGGGATTGGAGACCACTGACGGCTGACTGCTGACGGCTGACTGCTCACCACCGGCGGTGGCGCCGACGCCGCGCATCTCTTTCTTCACGCTGACGGTGGCTTTCTCGATGTTCGAGGCGCCGAGGGAGCGGAGGTAGTAGGTGGTCTTGAGGCCGCCGTGCCAGGCGGAGCGATACATGTGGCTCAGGGTCTTCAGGTCGGGCGTCTTGAGCCAGAGGTTCACGCTCTGGGCC
>CBINOW010000025.1:0-39668 GCA_966252395.1 uncultured Oleiharenicola sp.
CGCGAATAGCCCGCCTGCAGAACATGATGGAAGGCCAGCCGCACGATGGCGCCCGCATCAATGGAGATCTGGTTCACGTCCGGCGCGAGCGACGTGGTGCAACCGATGCGCACGGCGCAGAGCCGCGACCAGTCGAGGGCGTCGAGCGATTCCCCGGAGGGCAGGTGCGGGGCGAGCAGCAGGCAGCGGATGCCCTCGTGGGTCAGCATGCGGTCGAGCCGCCGCGGATTCATGCCCGGTTCACCCAGCCACATGTGGCGGAAGGTGAAGCCCAGCTCCGTCGCGCGGCGTTCGGCCGCGGAGAAATACTGTTCCTCGGCCGGCGATTGCCGCCAGCCCCAGCGCGTGTCGCTGCGGGTGAGATAGACGAGGGTCTCGGCGCGGCGCCGTTGCCGGTAGGAATTCCGGTAGGCCGCCAGCGCGCGCAGCGCGGGATCGGGCGCGTAGCCGAGGGTGCGGGCGATGGCTTGGATGCGTTCCCGTGTGGCGACCGGGATCAGGTGCGAATTGCGCAGCGCCAGCGACACCGTGGTGTTGTGCACCCCGGCCGCTTGGGCGACGTCGGTCTGCGTGATCCGCTCCTTCACGACCGGATCCTCCCGAAGCGAGAGGGGCGGGGCGCGAAGGCAAACCGGACGGCAAGGGTTAACCGGGCGGAAGGCATGGTCGGGGTGGGGCGAGCCTCCCGACAATCGTCGAGCGCCTTCAACTTGCGCAACCTGCTGATGGTCAGCCTGTCTTTATAACCTAGGTTATATCAACGGTTGACGACGAGGGAGGCGCCGGCCGCCCCAAACCGGGCTCTGCGGCTCCCACTATCACGGATTCCGCGATTGCGGCCGTAGCCCGCTGCGGGAGCAGCGGGACTCTTTGGAGCCGCTGCAAGTGCTGGTCCCTGCGCTCCCGCGCAGGGCTACCCAGGCGGTGCTGAAGTCGGAATCCGGGTTTATTCCAGCTGGATGATGCCTTGCTTCACGCCGGCGAGGATGGCCTGGGTGCGGTCGGCTACGCGCAGCTTGGAGAGGATGTTGGTGAGGTGAACCTTCACCGTGCCTTCCACGAGGTCGAGCCGGGCGGCAATTTCCTTGTTGCTGAGTCCCTTGGCGACCAGCGAGAGCACTTCCACCTCGCGCGAGGAAAGCTGCGAGAGCACGCGGCCGCTCATCCGCGCGGAAATCTCGGGCGGCACATACTGCTCGCCGTTGTGCACCTTGCGGATGGCATCGAGCAACCGCTCCAGCGGCATGTCCTTCACGACAAAGCCCCGGGCGCCGGCGCGGAACGCCAGGAACACCTCCTCGCCGCTCGCGTAATTGCTGAACACCAGCACGCAGACGTCGCCAAACGCCTCGCGCAGGCGGCGGATGACCTCGGTTCCGTTCATGCCCGGCATGCGCAGGTCGAGCACGACGACGTCGGGCCGGTGCTGGCGGTAAGCCGTCAGCGCGTCGGCGCCATTGTCGGCTTCGGCCACGACCTCCATGTCGGGTTCGCCGTTGGCGGCGGTGACAAGACCCATCCGCAGGACGATGTGGTCGTCCACGAGCAGGATCCGGATTTTGCGGGCCGGGGTGTTCATACGACGGGGAGGGGCGCGCGCACGGTGACGCACACGGTCGTGCCCGCGCCGGGCGCGCTCTGGATCTGGACGTCGCCGCCGATTTTCTCGGCGCGGCCGCGCAGCCCGCGCAGGCCGAAATGCCCGAAGCCGCCCGCGAGCACCGCCTGGGGCACGAAGCCGTTGCCGTCGTCGGCCACGCGCAGCGCGACGCCGCCGGCCTCGTAGATGAGCGTGATGGTGATGGTGCGCGCGGCCGCGTGCCGCACGGCGTTGGTGATGGCTTCCTGCGCGATGCGCAGCAGGTGGTGCTTGGTGGCCGGGGGCAGTTCCGTGGGCGGGCCCTCGATGGAGACCTGCATCTCGGCGGTGCCGCGGTCAATGAGCGCGGTGATCTTCCGGAGCGCGTCGCCGAGTTCGGTGCCCTCCAGGATCGGCGACTCCATGTCCCACACCGCGTGCTGCACCTCGTGGCGCGTGAACGAGACCATGTTGCGCGCGACGCTCAGGCGCGCGCGGACGGCCTCGGTCAGGCCGGGCAGCTTGAGCGTGGCGTCGAGGTGCAGCATCAGGCCGCTCAGGCCCTGCTGCACGCTGTCGTGGATCTCGCCCGCGAGCCGGTTGCGCTCCGCCAGCGTGGCGGTCTGGCGCGTCTCGTCGTTGAGGCGCGCCATCGTCTCGCGCAGTTCGTTGGTCCGCTCGGCGACGACCTGCTCGAGCGCGGCGTGTTTGGCGCGCGCGCGCCCCGTCATCCACCGCAGCAGCGCATAAAGCAGCACCGCCAGGCCGTGCGCGTAACCGGCGTAGGCATACCAGGTGCGATACCAGGGCGGGGCGATCTCGAACGAGACGGCGAGCGCGGGGGTGTCGGCGCCGCGGACGCCGGTCAGGCTGGCCTCGAGCAGGTAGCGGCCCTCGTGCAGGTTGGTGAGCGTGAGCAGCGAGCCGTTGCCGACGGCCACCCAGCTCTCGCGGCCGCGGTGCAGCCGGAATTCGTAGGCGGGCGGCTGGCGCGAGGCGTAGCTCCCGGCGAAAAAGCGCAGCACGAGGCTGTTGTCCTCATGCGCCAGCGGCGGCAGCGAAGCCAGGGGACCGGGCTGAGCCAGCAGCTCGCGATTGCTCCGCCCGGCGGTCAGCGAGACCAGCACGGGCCGGAAAGCCGGCTTGGGCGCCGCCGCGAAATTGCGGTTCAGGTGGTAGAGCGACTGGCCGGTGACGAGCCAGACGTCGCCGGGGGACAGCAGCTGGGCGAGGGGAAACCGGTCGTTGATGCGGCCGAAGGTCGCGGCGTCGAACACCGGCCGCCCGTCCTGCACGCGCATCGTGAGCAGCCCGTCGTCATGCGTGGCCCAGAGGGTCCCGTCGGCATCCTGGCGGAAGCGGTTGATGGGAAACGGCGCCTGGTCGAGCATGCGGCCGAGCTCGGGCCGGGGGATGAGCTGCTCGCTCGCCTCGTCGAAATAAATCCGGCCTTCGGACACAGCCGTCAGGGCCACGAGGTCGCCCGCCCAGCCGATGTTGACCCAGCGGGAGGTTTTCCAGGGGAACTCCTCGAAGACGCGCACGTGCAGGAGCCCGTCGGCGCCCAGGCGCACCCGCGCGGCGCGGTTGGGTCCGAGTTCCATCCAGGCGGCGCGCTGGGTGCCGTGCACGATCATCGGGTAGCCCACGCCGGGCACGCGGGGCGCACATTCTGTCCACCGCCCTTCGGTGCGGCGCAGCGCGGTGATCTCCGTCGCGCCAATCGCATACAGCACGCCGTCCGCGTAAACCAGGCGGGCCACATCCAGGCCGTCGAGCACCCGCTCGAATATCCCGTCGGCGCCGCGCACCAGCAGGCCCTGGTAGGTGCCGATCAGCAGTTCCTCGCCGACGGTGGCGATCGCCCACACGGCCGAGGCCGGTTGGTCGGACATCAGTTGGAAACGCGTTGTCTCCCCGGGCCGCCCGTCCAGCGCGGTGTAGAGGCGGCCGCCGGAGGCGACCACGATGCGGTCGTTCCAGCGCACCACCTGGGGCCAGCTCAACGGCAGGCCCTGCCGCTGGCCGAAGACGGTGAGCGGGCTGTTGAAGAGGATTTTTTCGAGCCCGGTCTCGTTCACCACCCAGAGCACGCCGTCCTCGTTGGCGGCGAGATCGGTCACGCGGTGGTAGTCGGAGGTCGTCAGCGCGGAGAGGATCCGGCCGTCGGGGGCGGCGACATACACGCCGCCGCCGCTGACCGCCGCGGCGATATTGCCGTCGGGCAGCCGCACCAGCGCGGTCACGCGGCCCAGCGGGCGTTCGCCGAGGGGCCCGGGAAACGGCGTGAAATTCCTGCCGTCGTAGAAGCGCAGCAGGCCCGCGACATTGCTGGTGAGCACGCGCTCCGCATCAAAGCGCGTCACCTGGTCCACCTCGGCCCCTTCCGGAACCGGATCGCGCAGGCTCACCACCGACGCTCGCTCCACCTCCACCGCGCAAATGCCGAGGCGGTAGGAGGAGACGTAGAGCTTTTCCCCGATCAGGAACATGCGCGCCAGCCCCGGGATTTCGACGAAGTGCTGGCGGCCGGTCCGGCGGTCCCAGTGCACCAGGCCGTTGAGGCTGGAGAAATAGGTGCCGGTCGGCGTGGCGAGGATGTCGTCGAAGTTCGACTTGAGCGCCCACGCGGGCGCATCCCTCGGCACGAGCGACTGCGGGCGCAGCTTGCCGCTCTCGTGCCGGGCGAGGCCCCAGGTGCCGAAGGCGCCGTAGAACGCGTCGCCGGCCGGGCTGAAGACCAGGCGCTCCATCACGGTGCCGTTGCCCTCGCGTTCCGCGATGTCGATCCACGTCGTGTCGTTGAGCACGATGCACGAGCCGGCGCGCGTCACCGCGATGCGGCCCAGCGGGTCAAATCCCAGGCGCATGCCGCGCATCGCATTGCCGATTTCCTCAAAGGAATAGAAGCGCGTGAACGGCAGGCCCTGTTCCCCGCCCAGCGCCGGCTCCGCCGCGCGGACCGCACCGGCGGCGAGCAGCAGCACGGCAAGTCCGGTCCGCCAGCGGTGGCGGAAAAAAATCCGGCGGGTCGCGCCGGACCGGCCATGTGCACCGCAGGCAGTCGCGCCTGCCCTGGCACTTACGAGGGGCATGACGGAAAAATTCCCGCACGGGGAATCGCGGCGCAAGCTGTTTCGCGGTCTCACGGTATGACCTAGGTTATACGTGGAGTTAGGACCTCTGGCACCTTGCGCGAACGCGCGCCGTCGGGGTCACTTGCTTGTTCCCTTCCGCTCATGCTCGCCCGCCGTCTCCTGTCTGTTCGCGCCGTTGCGCCCCGCCTGACTGCGACGCGGGTGAAGCCGCCGCCGGAGCCCGCGCCCGCCCGCCCGTCCGCCGGTGCCGGTTTCGGGGCGGCCGGAGAAATCCTGCAACGCTACGACCACGGCCGATCGAGCATGGAGGAGGTCGTGCTCGAGCTCTTTCACGGCGGCATTTCCCCCGCGCATGCGGAGATCGCCGCGCAACGGTTGTTCGGGCCGGCCTCCGGTCTGGCGGAATTGTCCGCGCGCGCGCAGGCGCTTCGCGACCGGCTCGACGCCTGGCGGGAACGTCCGCTCGCCCGCTCGGGCGGCAGTGTGTTTCTGCACGCGGTGACGGTCGCGCAAAAGCCGCCGCACGGTGCGCGCGAGACAACGGTGGCGGTCGCCGTGGGCGTGGATCTTCACGGCGTCATCGCGCCGCTCGGGATCGTCGCGGCGCCCGGGGCGGTCGCGTGGGACGACCTGCTCGGCGGCCTGCGGTGCCGCGGCCTGGCGGGCGTGGAGCTTTTCGTCGGCGATCGCGAACCGGAGGCGCGGGCCGCCGTGCGCCGTCATTTTCCACGCCACCGTTTCCAGCTTTGTCTTCACCGGCTCGAGGAGCAGGTGCTCTACAAGGTGCCCGCGCACCTCGTGCCCGCGGTGGTGGACGGCTTCGCCGCGCTGCGGGCGGCGGGCAACCGCGACCAGGCGCAGGCCGCCGTCACGACGATGGAAACGCGGTTTCATGCCGACGGACACCCCGCGGCCGCCGCCCTGCTCGAAACCGCGGGCGGGGACCTGTTTCATTTCCTGGCCTATCCGGCTGCGCACCGCCTGCGTTTCAGCGACGCCAGTTTTGTCCGCAAGCCGCTGAGCAACGTGCGCGTGCGCGCCCGGCTCCTCGGTCCCGGCCTTGACGACGACGCGCTCGCGCTGCTGACCGCCGCCCGCCTGCGCCACGCCTGGCCCGAAAACAGCCGCCGACGTTTCGTGGCGCGTTAAAGTGGTGGAAGAGAGATAGGCTGGGTTAGGTGCGACTGCGGCTTAGCCGCTTGAGCTCACCCATCTGGCCTTCGATCAAGGCGCGCTTCTTTGCGCGACCCCAGCCTTTGAGCTGACGCTCGCGATCGATTGCGGCCTCCAGCGTGGGTTGGAGCTCCGAATAAACGAGCGTAGGCGAAATCAATTTCTTGGTATGAGGGCCGCCTTGGCCTGATTGATGGGCCTTCACCCGAGCCGCCAAATCTTGGGTGTAGCCCACATAATAGGCGCCAGTTGCGTCCTGCAAAATATACACGGTGTAGGATTCTTTCATCCACAGAGGCCCTTCGACGGTTCGGCTGGCTCACCGCAAGCAGGGCTCAGGGCACCATTCGACGCAAACCGGCCCGCCATGAGCAAGCCCGCATCCGGTTAAACCGGATGCGGGCGCGTCGAATGGTGGAGGTGAGGGGAGTTGAACCCCTGTGCCCCGGGCCTTCGCGCACGGCATCTACCTTTATAGCGTTGGTTTGATCTCGCCAATCGGGGCGCTTCAACGCGCGCTCCCCGGCCGGCCAACCGTGGTTGAAGATACGGCGGCGAGGTCACGATGGCCCTCAACCACTATTTCCTGCTGTCGTCGTTCTCAGCCCCTAGCAGGAGTCAGAGTGAGAACGTGGCGGGCATTAAGCCGCCATGAGCATTTCTTCGTTGTTGCCGTTTGTTTTTTCGAGGGTGGATTAAAGAGAGTCCCCCGACTCTCCAAAGGCAGCCGCGCACTCCAACCAAGGGTCGAATCCGGAACACCCCCGTAAAGGGTCTAGGGTCTGGGTTTCAGGCTCTAGGGGAAAGTGACAAGAGGACCGCTGACGTCGTGCGCCGTCAAAGAACAGGTCGGGCAACTTGCCACCCGCCGCGCCGAAATGCAAGCACCGGGGCACAGGGGTTCAATCCCCCTCACCGCCACCTCGGGAGTTGTGGTTGGCAAAAACCGCGCGATGCTACCTGACCAGCCGCAACCCCGCTCCCCTTGAAAACACGCTTTTGCTCGGTCCTGCCCCTCCTGCTCGTCGTCCTCCTCGCTCCCGTCCGCGCGGCATCGGAGGGTGCGGCCGCGGAGCCGCAGTGGCTGCCGCTGTTCAACGGCAAGGACCTGAGCGGCTTCAAGAGCGAGCAGGCGGGGGCGTTCTGGCGGATCGAGGACGGCGTCCTCGTCGGCGAGAACGATGCGGCCAAGACCGGGCACTATCTTTGGACGGAAAAGGCCTACGGCGATTTCATCCTGGAGTTTGACGTCCGTTGGACCACGACCACGCCGCGCGGCGTGGACACGGGCATCGAGATGCGCCAGCCGCGCATTCAGCTGCAGCTCGGCGTGTCGGGCAGCCTGCGCGTGGACATGACCGGCAGCTTTTACACCGGCGGCAAGTCGGCCTATCCCGAGGCCGGCCAGGCCAAGACCGCGAAGGAGCTCATGCGCCCCGAGGGCCAGTGGAACACCTTCCGCATCCAGGCGAAGGGAGACACCTTCACCTGCTGGATCAACGGCGCGAAGGCCTCGGAATACACCGACCCCAAGTTCTCCGGCGCCGCGCCGCTCGGCTTCCAAATCCACGGCGGCGTGGAGATGAAGGTCGAGTTCCGCAATCTGCGCATCGCAGAGCGTTGAGGTGGACCCGCACCACTTCTCGTTGTCCCGTGCAGCCAGCGCGGAGGGCGTGAACGAAGGGACAGCCGTGCGGGTTGCCGCATGGCGATCTGACGGCCCGTGAACTCGGCCAAGTCGGCGCGTCGGGAGTCGCGCGAAAGATTTTTCATTCGCCAGGCTCCGGCCTGATGCTAGGCAGCCGCCATGGAAAAAGCCGTCATCGCCCCCGGACCCGCTGCGCGCGCGGCGTCGGTGCGGAGAGGCGGGCGACCGTGGCGGCGCCGACTCGTTACGTGGCTGGCGGCGGGTTCCCTCTTCTGGACCGCGGCTCCCGCGGGCGCGGAGGAACTGACCAGCATCGCGCAGGTGCGGGCGTTGAGCGAGGCGCAGGCGCGGCAGGGTCTGTCGGTGCGCCTGCGCGGCGTTTTCATCGGCGGGGCCGATCCCGAGGGCATTGCCTTCGTCATCGCGGACGGCGCCGAGGGCCTCTATGCGCAGGGACCGGCGCCGCTGGTGGCCGGTTTGGTGCGCGGGGATCTGGTCGAACTCACGGGCCAGAGCGACCCGGGCGGCTTCGCGCCCTACGTCGTCGCGAAGGACATCCGCAAGCTCGGCACGGCGCCGGTGCCTGCGCCGACGCCGCTCACGCTCGACGAGCTGAACACGGGTCGCGTGGATGCCAAGTGGGTCGAGATCACCGGAATCGTGCGCAGCCTGAAGCCGAAGGAGCCGGGCGATGTCGCGCCGCCGCCGCCCGGCACGCGCTATGAGGTCCAGCCGCGGGAAACCGCGGGCGCGGCGGGCCGGCCGGTGAAGATGAAACTGGCGGCCGGCGGCGCGCAGGTGATCGTGCAGATCAACCACGACCTCGAACCCGCCCGCTACGTGGACGCGGCCGTCCGCGTGCGGGGCATCTGCTTCAACCTGCACAACCGCAACCGGCAGTTCGTGCGGCCCTTCGTGCAGGTGCCGGAGGGCGTGGAGGTGGAGATTTTGGCGCCGCCGCCGGACAATCCCTTCGGCGGAGAACCGAGCCCGGTGGCCAGCCTGCTCGGCTTCGAGCAGCTGAAGAGCCGGCCCGGTCACCGGGTGCACGTGCGCGGCAAGGTCATTCACCATCAGCTCGGCGTCGCCCTCTGGTTGCGCGATGGCGAACACAGCCTGCGTGTCGCGACCGCGGAACCCGAGCAGTTGCAGCCGGGCGACGAGGTGGACGTGGCGGGTTTCCCGGCCGGCGGCGCCTACAGCGCCGTGCTGGAGGATGCCGTGTTTCGCAAGCGGGCGGCGCACAGCCCGCTGCCGCCCAGCATCCTGACGGATGTCGAGGACGCGCTGCGCCACGATGCCGACCTCGTGCGGCTCGACGGCCGGATCACGGAAGTCCGCCGCTTTCCCGACAGCGTGGTGCTCGCGCTCGACTGGCAGGGCTCCGCCATCACCGCCCGCATGGTGTTGCCGGCCGAAGGCGCGGTGCCCGCCGCCTGGCTGCCCGGGAGCACGGTGCGCGTCAGCGGCGTGTGCTCGGTCATCACCGATGAGGACGGCCCGCTCGGCGGCCTGTGGCTGCCGCGCTCCTTCCAGCTGCTGCTGCGCTCGCCCGCCGACCTCGCCGTGATCCAGGCGCCGCCGTGGTGGAATGCCGAGCGCCTCGCCTGGCTGCTCGCGGGCATCCTCGCCCTCGCGCTCGGCACGGTCGCCGCCGTCATGCTCGCCTCGAAGCGCCGGCTGCGGGAGCAGGAACATCGCCGCGAGATGGCCGAGGCCGAATTCTCCGCCATCCTCACCGAACGCAACCGCGTGGCGCGCGAGGTCCACGACACGCTGTCGCAGGGCCTCGGCGCGATCTCGGTCCATCTCGAGCTGGCGCGCAAGTATGCCGGCGAAATCAGCGCCCAGGCCCGCCAGCACCTCGCGACGGCGCACCAGCTGGCCCGCAATTCCCTGGCCGAAGCGCGCGTCTCGATCTGGAACATGCGTTCGCACGTGCTGGAACGGAACGACCTGGCCGACGCCCTCGACGACATTTTGCGCCGGCTGGCGGGTGGCACCCCGGCCACGCCGGACATGCGCATCGAGGGAACCCGGCGCCGCCTGCCGCCCGTCGTGGAAAACAACCTCCTGCGCATCGGACAGGAGGCCATCACCAACGCCGTGAAACACGCGCAGGCCGCGCACATCCGTGTGACCTTGGATTTTGACCAGCGCGCGGTGCGGCTCGTGGTGGAGGATGACGGCGTGGGTTTCGCCGAGACCCCGCCGTCGCGGGATGAGCCGCGGTCCTTCGGCCTGATCGGCATCCGCGAGCGCGTGACCCTGCTCAACGGCCGGGTGGAAATCCAGAGCCGGCCGGGGCAGGGCACCCGCATCGAGGTGACGGTGGCGGGCTGAGGGCGCGCGCCGGGCCGCTCGGAGATCGGCCCCGACCTGCAGACCCGCGTCTCGTAGCCCTGCGCGGGAGGGCAGGGAAGGAAACACCGGCAATTCGCTCAAGGCGGAGCAGATTCCCTCAAACGGGTGAGTGTGGCGGCGGAACGGGGCTGTTAGGCTGGGCCGGCCCCTTGCGTCGAAGCAAAGGTTCGACCGCGCCTTCCTTGTCGTCATCATGCCCGCTCCCGAGTTTACCCCTCCTGTCATGGATTCCGGCTCTCCCGGCTCATCAATTCGTCTGCTGGTGGTGGATGACCACCCGCCGATGCGCTTTGGGCTGGTGGCACTGGTGCGCAGCCAGCCGGACATGGAGGTCATCGCCGAGGCGGCGGACGGGGAAGAGGCGGTCGAGGTCTATGCCGATGTGCGCCCGGATGTGGTGCTGATGGACCTGCGCATGCCGGGCATGGGCGGGGTCGAGGCCATCCTCGCGATCCGCAAGGAGGATCCGGAGGCGCGCATCATCGTGCTTTCCACCTACGACATGGATGAGGACATCCATCGCGCCATCCAGTCAGGCGCGAAATCGTATCTGCTGAAAGACATGTCCACGGAGGAGGTGGCGGAGACGATCCGCGAGGTTTACCAGGGCGGCACCTCGTTGCCCCGCCAGGTGGCCGAGCGCCTGTCGCAGCGCCTGCAGCGGCAGAGCCTGACCGAGCGCGAACGCGAAGTGCTGACGGCCTTGGTCAAGGGCCGCAGCAACAAGGAGATTTCCTCCAGCCTGCACATTTCCGAGGACACGGTGAAATCGCACCTCAAGACCCTCTTCACCAAACTCCAGGTGCGCGACCGCACCGAGGCCGCCGTGGCCGCGATCCGCCACGGCATTGTGCACCTCGACTAGGCCTTTCCGGTGCAAACCCGAACCCCGGCCCTGCCGTTGCGCCCGGTCCGTTCCGGGCCGCAGGCCCGCGGGCTGGCGGACGGCGCGAAAAGATTGTTTCGCCGCGCGGCCTCCGATCATGCCAAGGTGAAGCGTCCGTTTTCCATGAAGTCCGTCTTCTTCATTTCCCTCTCCTTCCTCTTCGCCATGTCGTCCTCCGCTTCGTCCTCCGCCGCCACGCCCGCCGTTACGTCCACATCTTTCGGCCGTCTGCCCGACGGCCGGGCGGCCACCCTCTACACGCTCACCAACGCGCAGGGCATGCGCGCTGACATCACCGATTACGGCGCGATCGTCGTGCGGCTGACCGCGCCCGACCGGCAGGGCCGGCTGGAGGACGTGGTGCTCGGCTTCAACCGCGTCGAGGATTACGTCAAGGCCTCGCCGTTTTTCGGCGCGGTGGTCGGTCGCTATGGCAACCGCATCGCCGGCGGACGCTTCACGCTCGACGGAAAAACCTACGCGCTCGCGACCAACAATTCGCCCGGCGGCCTGCCGTGCCACCTCCACGGCGGCCAGGTCGGTTTCGACAAGGTCCTTTGGCGCGGCGAACCGCAGCTGCGCGACAACGTCGCCGGGCTGCAGCTCACCTACCTCAGCCGCGACGGCGAGGAGGGTTACCCGGGCAACCTCGAGGTCACGGTGTGCTACCGCCTCACCAACGACAACGCGCTGCACGTCGAATACTCCGCCGTCACCGACCGGCCCACGCCGGTGAACTTGACTCAGCACTCGTATTTCAACCTGAAGGGCGAGGGCCACGGCGACATCAACGGCCACGTGCTGAAGCTCCAGGCGCGCCGGATGACGCCGGTCAACGTGGGCCTGATTCCCACCGGCGAGATCCGCGACGTCAGCGGCACGCCCTTCGACTTCACCACGCCGCACGCGATCGGCGCCCGCCTGGGCGCCGCCGACGAACAGCTTCGCTTCGGCGGCGGCTACGATCACAACTGGGTGCTCGACCGCGACGCGGAACCGCTGTCGCTCGCGGCCGAGGTCTTCGAACCGGACTCGGGCCGCGTGCTGCAGGTGTGGACCGAGGAGCCGGGGATCCAGTTCTACGGCGGCAACTTTCTCGACGGGTCGTATGCGGGCAAGGGCGGCCGTCCCTACGTTTACCGCGGCGGCTTCTGTCTGGAGACCCAGCACTACCCGGACTCGCCGAACCAGCCGGCCTTTCCCTCGACAATCCTGCGGCCCGGCGGGACTTACCGGACCACGACGGTTTTTCGTTTCGCGGCGCGCTGACGCGCCCGCGGCGAGGGTTTCACCCATTCGAGTGATAGCTGGGCGGCGGGCGGGTTTGTAGGATGCGCCCGCTTTACCGCCAGTGGGTCTGCACGCCTGCGTGCCGCCTGCCGGTGTTTCCCACACCCCACTTCCCGCCCCCTTCGTCCCGGAATTTAACGCAGCTAATCGCAGCAGAATTTTCCCCGGCCGTTCGCCCCGGCCAGATACGGTTCTCGTCCCACCCTTTCCCCTAAACCGGTCTCCACGGCCGGCGTCCCCTAACCCCAACACCACCATGAATCCAGTTCGCCATTCTTTGGCTGACCTCTCGTGTCCCGAGGCCCTTCGCCGTTTCTGCGCGATGGCCCTCGTTGTCGCGGCCGGCTGCGGAGCCGCCCCGCTTGTTCATTCCGCCACTCCCGGCCCCGTGCTCGACCAGCCGGAATCCAAGCAGGAAGCCAAGGAGGGCAAGACCGAGCTGGAAGAGGAAGTCCTCGAACTCGCCCCCTTCCAGGTCTCCACGACCAAGGACCGCGGTTATGCCGCGTCCTCCTCGCTCGCCGGTTCGCGCCTCAACACCGAGCTCCGCGACATCGCCCCGGCGGTCCAGGTCGTCACGGCGGACTTCGCGAAGGATATCGGCGCGAACAATATCCAGAAAGTTCTCGTTTACACGACGAACACCGAGGTCGGCGGCGTCGGCGGCAATTTCTACGGCGGCAACACCGACGACAAGGGGCGCGCGCGCAGCATGCTGGTGGACCCGCAGAAGAGCACCCGCATCCGCGGCCTCAATGACGCGGACCTCACCCGCGAATACTTTCCGTCGGATCTGCCGATGGACTGGTATAACATGGCCCGCGCGGACATCAGCCGCGGTCCGAACGCGATCCTGTTCGGCCTGGGCAGCCCGGCCGGCTTGGTGAACAACACGCTCAAGGTCCCGAACATGACCAAGGACTCGAACTCGTTCGAGTTCCAGGTCGGGAGCTACGGCTCGGCCCGCCAGGTGCTCGACGTGGACCAGACGATCATTCCCGGCCAGCTCGGTGTCCGCGTCGTCGGCCTGAATGACGAGGCGAATTTCCGGCAGGACTTCACCTACAATCACGACAAGCGCGTTTACGCTGCCCTCCGCTGGTCGCCGCGGGTCGCGAAAGGCATCTTCACGCAGATCGACGTGCAGGGCGAGGCGGGCAAGATCCTCGGCAACCGTCCGGTCGCCGGCACGCCGGGCGACTTCCTCTCGAGCTGGTTCGGTCCCGCGAACCGACTCGCGATCCCGAACGACGAGTATTGGAGCGCGCCCGGTTTCGTCGAAAACCTCTACGCGGCCCAGACGATCGGCGGCCAGCTGTGGGATGACCACGCGGTCAGCTTCTTCAGCGATCCGAACAGCGGCGCGCTCGGCATGCCGGGCAATTCGGTCCAGGCGATGCTGCTGCGCGGCGCGCACAACGTGAACGGCGGCGGGTGGGGCAGCTGGGTCGGCATGCTCAATCCGAACTGGGAACTCTGGAATCCGGCCAATCCGAAGAACACGGCGGCCTACTACGCGAACAACCCGGTCGTCGCTTCGATCCTGAGCGACTATCAGCAGAAGACGGGCAATGCGTTCCGCGGCTTCGGCCAGGGCATGTGGCCCACGCAGATGATCGTGGACGGCCCGCTCGCGCACCTGCTCGAAAACGAAAACATCGTCGGCCCGAACAAGAGCGAGTTCAACAATTTCGAGGACATCACCCTCGGCTTCACCCAAACCTACTTCGATGGCCGCATCGGTCTCAACGCGGCCTACAACAAGGCGTCCTACCGCACGGGCTACACCAACCTCATGGAAGGTCTCTGGGGCATGAACATGATCTCGGTGGACGTGAACCAGACGCTGCGCGGAAGTTTGCTGCCGAACCCGAACTTCGGCCGTCCGTTCACGATCGGCGAGGGCCGCGGCGGCTTCTGGAACAAGGAACGCGAGAACTGGCGTGTCACGGCCTTCGCCGCGGTGAAGGCGACGGATTTCATCAAGAAGGAAGGCTGGCTCACCCGCATCATCGGCGAGCACACGTTCACCGGGGTTCGGGCGTCGCAGCACCTCGAGCGCATGGACCGCTACTACGCGCTCTACCGCTGGGATGCCCCCTACCTGCAGACCGTTGAGAACTGGAACGGCTACGCCACCTGGCGCGGCCTGCACTACCTCGGCGACAGCCTGCTGAACACCGCGTCGATGAACAACATCACCGGCCTCACCGGCGTGCGCACCCTGCAAGTCCCGGCCCTCACGCAGGCGGTGCGTCACGACAACCAGACCGCGTGGACGATGGGCAACTTCAACCTCCTCAGCTCCGAAAACAACCTCGACAAGCTCTATGACGGCGCGAGCCAGGGTTATGACGACACCAAGTCCAAGGTCTTCGTCTGGCAGGGCAAGATGCTCGACAACGTGATCGTGCCGATCTTCGGCTGGCGTGAAGACGAGTATTTCAGCTGGAGCAAGCCGTCGCCCTCGACCTCCGGCGGCTCGAAGGATCCGACCTATGGCTACGTCCTCCCCTTCAGCGACAAGTGGGTTTACGATGCCTCAAAGGTTGCCCCCATCATGGCCAAGCAGCAGCGCCGCAGCTGGAGTGTCGCCGTGCACGGCAAGGAGCTGGCGCGCCTCTTCGGCGCCGAGCTTCCGAAAGGCTTGGACGTCACCCTCCTCTACAACGACTCGACCAGCTTCCGTCCCTCGGACATAGCGGTCGACGTCTACAACCAGCCCGAGGCTCTGCCCTCCGGCGAAACGAAGGACCTCAGCGTTCTCGTGTCGGCCTTCGACAACAAGGTTTCCCTGCGCGTCACCAAATACAAGACGGTGCAGCGCAACACCTCGTTTGCCGGCACGTCTCCCGACTGGGGTTGGACCAAGGCGAACCTCGCCCGCTCGATGGACGGCATGATGTGGGAAATCGGCCCCTGGGCCGGCGCCGATCCGACGAAGCGCGTGCAGCAGACGCCCGAGTGGCTCGTCAACAAGTGGATGTTCGGCACCAGCTACGACAAGAGCATTGAGAGCCAGCCGCTGCCCGCCAACTGGCGCAACGATCCGAATATCCTGAGCCAGCCGCTGCGTATCCGCGCCTCGGCGGTCGCGGGCTCGCCGACCTACGTTGCCCAAGGCACCATCAATCCCGACACCCCCGGCCAGGCCTATCTAGCCCCGCCGCTCACGGCTGAAGAAGTCGCCTACCGCGAACAGTGGTTCAAGGCCCGCACCGACGCGCAGTGGTCCCGCCCGGTGGACCAGGAGTTCTGGACGGCCATGGGCTTCGCCCGCAACTACTCCGATACCTGGGGTGGTTTCTGGGAGAGCAACGGATGGCAGCGTCCGCCGAACCAGAAGAGCCTGAACGATATTACGTCGGAAGGCACCGAGTATGAACTCACCGCCAACCCGACGCCGAACTGGCGCCTCACGTTCAACGCCTCCCGGGCGGAAGCAGTCCGCTCGAACGTCCTCGGCTCGTGGGACCGTTTCATCGAAGCCAACAAGGCGTTCTACGCCGATGGTGGCTACCAGTTCGGCGACACGCCGGCCGCCGATTATTGGACGATGAAGGGTTTCTACGACATCCGCCACACCGCGGGCGACACGCGCCGCCTCGGCACGACGTTCAACGACGAAGTTTACAACAAGTATTACCAGGCGAAGGCCACGGCCGATCAAATGGTGAACGAGCTTCGCAAGTGGCACTTCAACGCCGTCACGAACTATTCCTTCTCGGAAGGCTTCCTGAAGGGCGTCGGTGTCGGTGGCGCCGTCCGCTGGCAGGATCGCTCGACGATCGGTTATTATCCGAAGTTCGAAAGCAAAGCGAACTCGTGGGTCATCGATCTCAGCAAGCCGATCCAGGGCCCGACCGAGGTGAACTACGACATGTGGATCTCCTATGAGCGTCCCCTCACGAAGAAGGTCCGCTGGTCCGTCCAGCTCAACGTGAACGATGTGTTCGCGAAGGATTCGCTCATCCCGACCTGGGCCAATCCGGACGGCACGATCGCGCAAGTCCGCATCCCCGCCCTGACGAGTTGGACGCTGCGGAACACGTTCTCCTTCTAAAACGACCCTTGCTTGCACGGGGCATCCACGGGGATGCCCCGTTTGTTTTTTCACCGGAATTCCGATTTTGGACCGGCGCTTCGTAGCCCTGCGCGGGAGCGCAGGGACCGAAGTGAACGCTCCCGCCAACGTATCCCGCGGCTCCCGCCGCGGGCCACGGCGGCAGTCGTGGACTCCGGGTGACAGATGGTCAGGATCGAATTCCAAGCCCCGCCCTCCCTCTCCTCCGATGCGCTCAAACCTCCCGATCTCCCCAGCGGCTTTCCCGCGCCGTCTCCTGACCGCGCTCGCCGGACTCGTGCTCGCCGCCGTCACGGCCTCGGCCGCGCCGCACACCTTTGTGATCGGCGAGAACGACTTCCTGCTCGACGGCCAGCCGCTGCAGATCCGTTGCGGCGAGGTGCATGCGCCGCGCGTGCCGCGCGAGTATTGGCGGCACCGGCTGCAGATGGCGAAGGCGATGGGGCTCAACACGGTTTGTGCGTATCTGTTCTGGAACCTGCACGAACCGCAGCCGGGCAAGTTCGAGTGGTCCGGTCAGGCCGACGCCGCGGAATTCTGCCGCATCGCGCAGGAGGAAGGCCTCTGGGTCATCCTCCGGCCCGGTCCCTACGCCTGCGCGGAGTGGGAGATGGGTGGTTTTCCCTGGTGGTTGCTCAAGCACGACGGCATCGCGCTGCGTTCGCGCGATCCGCGCTACCTCGCCGCCGTGCAACGCTACTTCGCCGAGGTCGGTCGCGTGCTCGGTCCGCTCCAGATCACGCGCGGCGGCCCGATCCTGATGGTGCAGGTCGAGAACGAATACGGCTTCTACGGCAAGGACGCCGACTACATGGGCGACCTCCGCACGGCGCTGCTCGGCGCCGGGTTCGACGTGCCGCTCTTCGCCTGCAATCCGAAGCAGCACCTCAAGGATGGCTACCGCGCCGACCTGTTTCCCGTCGTGAACTTCGGCACCGATCCACAGGGCGCCTTCGCCGCGCTCCGCGAAATCCTGCCCAAGGGCCCGCTGATGTGCGGCGAGTTCTACCCCGGCTGGTTCGACACCTGGGGCGCACCGCACCACCTCGGCAAGACCGACAAATACCTCGCCGACCTCGGCACCATGCTCGGCATGGGCGCCTCGTTCAGCATCTACATGGCGCACGGCGGCACGACCTTCGGTTTCGGCACCGGCGCCGACCGGCCCTTCAAGCCCGACACCTCGAGCTACGACTACGACGCGCCGATCAGCGAGGCCGGCTGGGTCACGCCGAAATTCGAGCTCACCCGCGAGCTGATCTCCCGCCACCTCGCGCCCGGCGAAACACTGCCGTCCGCGCCCGCCCGCAATCCCGTCATCACGATCGCACCGGTCGTCGCGAAGGAGTTTGCCCCGCTTTTCGCCGGGCTGCCCGCCCCGGTGGCCGACGAGACCCCGCGCACCATGGAGCACTACGACCAAGGCTACGGTTGCATCCTCTACCGCACGCAGCTTCCCGCCGGGCCCGCGGCGACGCTGGAAGCGAAGGCCATTCACGACATCGGCCAGGTCTTTCTCGACGGCGTGCGCATCGGCTTCACCGACCGTCGCTCGCAGAATTTCCGCGTCAAACTCCCCGCGCGTCCGCAGCCGGCCACGCTCGATATCCTCGTCGAGGCGATGGGCCGCGTGAACTTCGGCGTCGAGGTGCACGACCGCAAGGGCATCCACGGCCCCGTCACGCTCACCCCTGTAGGGGCGTCGCTTGACGACGCCCGCGAGCTGCGCGGCTGGAAAATCCACCGCCTCACGCTCGATGCCGCCATGCTGGCCGGGCTGACCTACACGCCTGCGCCGGCCACCGGCGGACCCGGTTTCTGGCGGGCCACGCTCAAGGTCGAGCAACCGGGCGACTGCTTCCTCGACCTGCGCCCGTGGGGCAAGGGCTTCGTCTGGGTCAACGGCCACAACCTCGGCCGCTACTGGAACATCGGTCCGCAGCAGACCATGTATGTGCCCGGCCCGTGGCTGAAGGCGGGCGACAACGAGGTCGTGATCCTCGATCTGCTCGGCCCGCAGGCCCCTATTGTTGGCGCCCTCGACCACCCGATTCTCGACGAGTTGCGCCCCGTGCTCGACTTCGCCCGTGGCAAACGCCGCGAGGTGAAGCTGGCGGCGACTTTCCCCGCGCCGGTCCTCGCCGCCGCCTTCGCGCCGGGTTCGGCGCTGCAGGAAGTCCGTTTCGCCGCGCCGGCGCGCGGCCGCTTCTTCTGCCTCGAAACCTTGTCGGCCCACGACGGCGGGCCCGATGCCTCCGCCGCGGAACTCACTTTGCTCGACGCCGCCGGGGCGCCGCTCAGCACCGAGGGCTGGACCATCGCCTTCGTGGACAGCGAGGAACGCGAGGCCGAGGACGGTCTCGCCGAAAACGCCCTCGACGGCCAGACCGCCAATGCCTGGCAGACCCGGCGCGACTCCGCGAAGCCCGCGCATCCGCACCGCCTGATCCTCGACCTCGGCCGCACCCGCGAGGTAGGCGGCCTACGCTACATGCCGCGGCAGGGTGGGGCGGAGGTCACCGGCCGCATCCGGGATTACCGGATCTTCGTCGCCGACGGGTTGATCGCCCCATGAGTTTCCGCGCTGCCCTCGCTCCGGCCGGCCGCTGCCGTAACTTCGCCAAAAAGTGCGCATCAATCGGCGTCGTCGCGCGGCCTCCCCGGCCGCAGGCTGGCTGCCGGTAGTTTCCCTGTTCCCCCATGACTGCCCTCATTCCCCTGCCTCTCTTCGCCAGCACCGGTGGTGGCGCGGTTTCCGCTGCCGGTGGTGTCACGCTCCAGCTCGCCGCCGTGGATTACCTCATCCTCGCGACGTATTTCGCCTTCGTGCTCGGCATCGGCTGGGTGCTGCGCAAGCACCTCAAGACGAGCTCCGACTTCTTCGAGTCAGGCCGCTCGCTGCCGGCCTGGATCTGCGCGCTGGGCTTCATCGGCGCCAACCTCGGCGCGCAGGAGGTCATGGGCATGGCCGCGTCGGGTGCCAAATACGGCATCGCCACCAGCCACTTCTACTGGGTCGGCGCCATCCCGGCCATGGTCTTCGTGGGCATCTTCATGATGCCTTTCTATTACGGCTCGAAGGCCCGCTCCGTTCCGGAATACCTGAAGCTTCGCTTCGACGAGAAGACCCGCACTTTCAACGCGCTGTCCTTCGCGTTCATGACCGTGTTCTCCTCGGGCATCTCGATGTTCGCGCTGGCGAAGCTGCTCAACGCGATCCTCGGGTGGAATTTCGACGCCTGCATCTTCCTCTCCAGCGCCATCGTGCTGGTCTATATCTACACCGGCGGCCTCACCTCGGCGATCTACAACGAGGTGCTCCAGTTTTTCCTCATCGTCCTCGGCTTCCTCCCGCTCGTGCTCCTCGGCCTGCAGGATATCGGCGGCTGGGACGGGCTCATGACCCAGCTCGGCGCCTACTCGGAGTCCCGCGGCATGCCCGGCGCGTGGAACCACTCCTGGGCGCATATGGGCGACGCCTCCGCTAATCCCATCGGCATCGAGTGGTTCGGCCTCGTGGCGGGTCTCGGCTTCGTGCTCTCCTTCGGCTACTGGTGCACCGACTTCCTCGTGATTCAGCGCGCCATGGCGGCCAAGGACATGAACGCCGCCCGTCGCACGCCGCTCATCGCCGCGCTGCCGAAGATGCTGTTCCCGGCCTTGGTCATCCTCCCGGGCATGCTGGCGATCGCTCTCTACCACAAGGGCGGTTCCGCCAGCATTCCGCTGCCGGTCGGCGCCGACGGCCAGCCCGACTACAACATGGTCGTGCCCGTGCTCCTCGCGAAATACTTCCCCAACGGCCTGCTCGGCATCGGCCTCACCGCACTCATGGCCTCGTTCATGTCGGGCATGGCGGGCAACGTCACCGCCTTCAACACGGTTTGGACCTACGACCTCTACCAGCGCTGGTTCAAGCCCGACGCCACCGACGCGCACCTGATCAAGGTCGGCCGCCTCACGACCGTCGTCGGCTTGCTCATCAGCGCGGCCTGCGCTTACGCGGCGACGCGCTTCAACAACATCATGGACATGCTCCAGCTGGTGTTCGGCTTCGTGAACGCCCCGCTCTTCGCGATCTTCCTGCTCGGCATGTTCTGGCGGCGCGCCACCGGCCACGGCGCATTCTTCGGCCTGTTGCTCGGCACGCTCACCGCGGTGCTGTTCCACGCCAACACGCTCCCGCGCGGCGAGGTGGCCTCCGTCTTCAAGGGCGGCTGGCTGTCCGTGCAACACGTCTTCGTGAGCTCAATGGCGCAGAATTTCTGGATGGCGATCTTCGCCTTCGCCGGGTGCTTCCTCGGCACGGCCTTGATCTCGCTCGCCACGAAACCCAATCGCACCGACGCCGAGCTGCGCGGCCTCGTTTACTCGCTCACGGAGAAAATCCGCGATTCCCACGACACGCCATGGTATGCCCGGCCCGCCACGCTGGGCATCATCGTGCTCGTGCTCACCCTCGGCCTCAATCTCGCCTTCTGGTAACCCTCAACCCCTTTCGCCATGCAACAGCTCGACGTCCGCCTGCCCATGGGCCTGCTCTTTCTGATCCTCGGCGTGATCCTCGTCGTTTACGGCTTCGCCGCCGATCCGGCGATCTACGCGCGGCACTCGCTCGGCCAGAACGTCAACGTGACCTGGGGCGCCTTGTTCGCCCTCTTCGGCGCCGCCATGCTGGCCCTCGCGCTCCGCGCCAAGAAATCCGACGGCAAGCCGGATTGAGTCGCGGAGTCGGGTGTTGAAGAAGTAGCCCGCGGCGGGAGCCGCGGGACTTTCCCTTGCAGGGCCCGCCGGCCGCACGCGGCTTGGTCTCATGTGGGACGGTAATGAGGGTGGCGGTTTGCGCCGGAGGAAGTTCGCATTCCGGTCAGGTCGTCACCCCACGTGTTTTTACCCCGGCTTTGTTTACCCCTGACCTTGGCTGCGCTTGCCTGCGGCCCGACGCTGCGCGCCGCCGAGCCGCCGGCCGACGTCGGCAACTTCCTCGACCGTTACTGCACGGGCTGTCACAACGCCGAAGAACTGAAGGGCCGGCTCGACCTCGAGACGCTGGCCTATGATCCCGAAAAACGCGCCAACCTCGCGCAGTGGGTGAAAATCCACGACCGCGTGATGGCCGGCGAGATGCCGCCGAAGGAGAAACGGCGCCCCGAGGCGGACAAGATCGAGGAGTTCCTGCGCGTGCTGGCGTCCACGCTCACGGCATCGGAACAGGCGCTCATCGCGCGCGACGGCCGCACCGTCCAGCGCCGGCTGAACCGTTACGAATACGAGAACGCCCTCCGCGACCTGCTCGACGTGCCCTGGGCGCCGATCCGCCACCAGCTCCCGCAGGACGGCGAGGCGTTCCGCTACAACAAAAGCGGCGAGGCGCTCGACGTGTCCCACGTGCAGATGGCGCGCTACCTGAGCGCCGCCGACTACGCCCTCAAGCAGGCGATGCGGCAGCAGTTCGAACGGCCGGAGCCGGCGGTGCGCCGCTACTACGCCCGCGACGAACCGAGCCTGCGCGCGTTCATGCCGCGCGAGAACGGCACGCTGCCCGACCGACTCACCTTTCCCGTGCTCGACTCGCGCGCGCAACCCGAGGTCCGCGCCGGCCGCGCGCCGGTGACGAGCCCGGAGACCCGCGAGCGCGAGGCCGTGGGCAAGGTGTCGAGCACGTTCAGCGACGCGGGCGCCTACAGCTGGGGCCAGTTTCGCGCGCCGATCGCGGGCCGCTACAAACTGCGCTTCGCCGGCTATTCGGTCTGGGTGAGCGGCGGCGGGATCGGCCGCTGGTTTTTCGAGGGCCAGGGCGAACAGAAATCCCCCGTCTATTGGCTGCCCGTCTGGCACCGGCCGAATCTCGACGAGGTCTGGCCCGGCCGCCGGCCGGAACCGATCGGCGTCTATGCCGCGGCGGGGCAGGGGATGCGCCGGCAAATCGGCGCCTTCGACTTTCAGCCGGAGTCCGGGGTCCACGAACTCGAGGTGCTCCTTGCGGCCGGTGAGGTGATGCAGACCGACGGCTCGCGGCTCTTCCGCACGCGCGTCAACGGCACCGACGAGCAATACGTGAACCCGCTCGCGCAACCCGACGGCATGCCCGGCTACGCCGTGCAATGGCTGGAGGTCGAGGGCCCGCTTACCGACGAAACCACCGGCGCGGGCTACCGCCTGCTCTTCGACGACCTGCCGCTCCGGCGCCTCGAGCCCGGCGCTCGCGGCGTGAGGCTCGAGACCGTGCCGCCGCCCCCACCGCCGGGCACCCCGCGTCCGCCCGTGCCGCCATCGTTCAAGCTGACCGAGGTCCCGGTCGAGGTGATCTCGGCAAATCCCGCGCGCGACGCCGAGCGGCTGTTGCGTCGCTTCCTCGCCCGCGCCTACCGCCGCCCGGTGCGCGAGGAGGATGTGCAGCTCTTCCTGGCGCTTTTCCGCGGACAAATCGAGAAGGGCGACGGTTTCGGCCAGGCCATGCTCGCCACCTACACGGCTGTGCTGGCCTCGCCCGGTTTCGTGTTCGTCGAGGAGGCACCCGGCCGGCTCGATGACCACGCCCTCGCGACGCGGCTCGCGCTGTTCCTCTGGAATTCCACGCCCGACGCGGCGCTGCGCGCCCGCGCCGACCGGGGCGAGTTGCGCGACCCCGCCGTCCTCCGCGCCGAGACCGAGCGTTTGCTCGCCGATCCGAAATCTCAGCGCTTCGTCGAGGCCTTCACCGACTACTGGCTCGACCTGCGCAAGATCGACGACACCTCGCCGTCCGCCACGCTCTACAACGACTACGAGCTCGACGACCCGCTGAAGCAGGCCGCGCTGGAGGAAACGCGGCTCTTCGTCGCCGAGCTGCTGCACGCGGACCTGCCCGCGAGCAACCTCATCCATTCCAACTTCACCTTCGCCAACGAGCGCCTCGCCGCCCACTACGGCCTCGCCGGGGTGACCGGCGCGACACTGCGCCGTGTGGCGCTGCCCGCCGGCAGCGTGCGCGGCGGTCTCCTGACCCAGGCGAGCATCCTGAAGGTCACGGCCAACGGCACCACGACGTCGCCGGTGCTGCGCGGCTATTGGATCACCGAACGCATCTTGGGTATCGAGACCCCGCCCCCGCCTCCGGTGCCGGCCGTCGAGCCCGACATCCGCGGCGCCGTCACCATCCGCCAGCAGCTGGAAAAGCACCGCGCCGATCCGAGCTGCGCCTCCTGTCACGCCACGATGGACCCGCCCGGCTTCGCGCTCGAGAGTTTCGATGTCATGGGCGGCTGGCGTGACCGCTACCGCGCCGTGAAGGAGGACATCGCGCCCGTGCCCGGCATCGGGCTCAATGGCCAGCGCTTCGTTTTCCACCACGCGCTGACCGTGGACGCCGCCGGGGCATTGCCGGACGGCCGTTCGTTTCACGACGTGCGGGATTTCAAGCGCCTGCTCCTGGCTGATCCGGAGCCGGTGGCGCGCGCGTTGGCGAAGCATCTCGTCACCTACGCCACGGGCCAGCCGGTGCGCTTCTCCGAGCGGGCCGCGCTCGACGGCATCCTCGCGCGCGCCGCGCCGACCGGCTACGGTGTCCGCACCCTCGTGCACGGGATCGTGCAGAGCGACCTTTTCCAGATGAAGTGAACCGCGCCCCCGCGCCCAACCCGCTCCGCCATGAACCACGATTCCCCGGCCCCTTTCGTCGCGACCCGTCGCGCCCTCACCCGTCGGCGGTTTCTTCAGGGCACGGGCACGCTGCTCGCGCTGCCGTTCCTCGAGGCGATGCTGCCGGCCTTCGTGCGCGCGGCGGAGTCGTCCTCCCCGCTGGCCCCGAACGCGAAACCGCGGCGGATGTTCGGCATCTGCAACAACCTCGGCCTGCTCGGCGACCGCTTCTTCCCGACGGGCGCGGGCCGGGATTACGCCGCCTCGCCCTACCTGAACCTGCTCGCCGCGCATCGCGATGACTTCACCGTGTTCAGCGGCGTCTCGCACCCCAACGTGGACGGCGGCCACCCGGCGGACATCGCGTTCCTGACCGCCGCGCCGCACCCGGCCAGCAGCTCCTTCCGCAACACGATCTCGCTCGACCAGCACATCGCCGAGCGCATCGGCGGCCAGACGCGCTTTCCGTCGCTGACGCTCGCGGTCAACACCAGCACGCGCAGCCTCTCGTGGACGGCGGCCGGCGTGGCGATTCCGCCCGAGGAGAAGGCCGCGGAGGTGTTCCGCCAGCTGTTCCTCCAAGGCACGCCGGAGGAGGTCGAGGCCCAGATCCGCGAACTCGACACCGGACGCAGCATCCTCGACGCCGTCGCCGGCCAGGCGAAGTCCCTCGCGCGGAATGTCGGCGCGCGCGACCGCGACCGGCTCGACCAGTATTTCACCAGCGTGCGCGACCTTGAGCACCGCCTGCAGGCCTCGAAGGGCTGGGAGCGGAAACCAAAACCAGTCGTGAGCGCACCCGTGCCCGTGGACCCGCCGAGCCCGGCACAATACATGGCCAAGGTGAAGGTGATGTATGACCTCGTGCGCCTCGCGTTTGAGACCGATTCGACGCGCTCCGTCACGCTCATGCTCAACAGCGTCGGCACGCCCGTGCCGCAGATCGCCGGCGAGACGATCACCGACGACTACCACAACCTTTCCCACCACGGAAAATCCGAGGACAAGCTCGCGCAGTTGCGCATCCTCGACGAGTGGCACATGAAGCTCCTCGCCGGCCTGTTCGCCGACCTGAAGGGTGTGCGCGAGGGCGGAGACACGCTGCTCGACCGCACGATGATCCTCTACGGCTCAAACCTCGGCGACGCCAACGCGCACTCGACCACGAACATGCCCACACTCTTTGCCGGCGGCGGTTTCCGCCATGGCCAGCACCTCGTGTTCGACAAGGACCGGAACTACCCGCTGCCGAACCTCTTCGTCTCGATGCTCCAGCGCATGGGCCTCGAGGAAGGCAGCTTCGCCTCATCCACCGGCCGCATGCACGGGCTGGAGATGGTCTGAACATGCAAGCGAAGACGCAAAAGAGGGCTGTCTGGGTTGCTCTTCTCATCGCCCTGACGACCGGGCTGGCCGCCGCCGAGCCGCGGGAAGTCGTCATCGATTTCGAGCGCGCCGAGATCGGCAAGCCCGTGCCCGCGTGGAGCGAGCAGGGCGTGGTGTTCTCGCTCGCCGGACCGTTGGAGCACAGCAAGGCCGCCGGCCGCGTGATGTTCTTCCCGTATCTGCCGACTGCGCGCAAAGGCATCCTCAACGCCATGGCTCACGAGCAGCAGATCCCGCTGCAGACGAAGTTCCCGTCGCCGGTCTCGTCTGTGACGCTCGTGCTCTGGGGGTCAACGGGCTGTCCGGCCAAGCTCCAGGCCTTCGATCAAAACGGCCAACTGGTCGCCGAGTCCGCGCTGCCCGCCGTGCCCGGCCGCCAGGCGCCGGGCGATCCGGTGCCGCAGTTCGAGCTGAGCGTGCGCGCCGCGCAGATTGCCATGGTCCGCCTCAGCGGCCCGCGCACCGGCGAATTCCTTGCCGTGGACGAACTGCGCTTCGTGCCGGCGGGGAAGCCGTAGTCGGAATGCGCGCCGCGGCATGGCACGCGGCGGAATCCAGCCGGATTGCCACCGCGTGCCCGACGTCGGCGTGGAGGTTACGCCGATTCGGTCGTTTCCTGCTTCCAGCCGGCGAAGGCTTCCGGCCAGTCGCGCTCGGCGGCGGCGAAGACCGCCGGCCACTCCTTTCTGATCAGGGTCGTGGCGGTGTCCTCGCTCAGCTGGGCGAGGTATTCGGTGACGACCGCACAACGGTCAGGCCAGTCGGCGGGATAAACCGCGCGGGCCCAGCCCTGCATGCGGCGAAGCTGGTTGTTGCTGAGGGTGTATTGGGATTCGGAACTCATGATAAGGGATGTTTGGGTTGTGGCGGTGTCCGCTTGGGCGCGGACGGAACCGTTTTTGCGAGGGAGATCGGCCGCTTCCGGGCGGTTAGAAACCGTCCGGCGGCGGCCGCGCGCCCAGGCAGACGGTGCGCCTGCGGTGGGGAATGGCTGCGGCCGATCCCGTGGACTTTGCGGGTGAAAGAGGCCGCAAACGAAGATGACGCCGGGTGCGCAACGGATGACGTTGGGTCATGACGCGTCGTCCTGGAACGGGAGGAAGGCGGTGTCGGCCGCGTCGGGCGAAGTCCTCGCGCGCCGGGCGCGGGGCCACGGCGTCGGTTGGAGCTGGCGGACGCGGTCGATGATACCCTCGATCGCGAGCACCTCGCCCGCGGCGTTGACGACGGGGGCGAACCGGTCCTCGACCTGCACCCAAGCGCCGTGGGCGGTGCGGATGCGGTATTCAACCGTGCCACGCTGCTGCTGTCGGGCGGCGAAACGCACGCGCTCGTCCACCCGCAGCCGGTCGGCGGGAGCGATCAGATCACCGAAGGCGAGGCTCGCATTGGCGATGAAGCGGTGCGGATCGTAGCCGGTCACGTCGCGGCAGCCGGCGCTGACAAATTCCATCGTCCAAGGCGCATCGTGCCGGCGGCGATAGACGAAGCCGCGCAGATTGCCGATGAGCCGCGTGAGCGTCGCGGCGCAATCCACCCCGGTGAGGAAGGGGGTGTCGGGAGGCGAGAAGTGCAGGGACATGGGAGGTCGGCGGGTTGAGTTCAGGAGGCCGGGTGGGTGGCTCCGGTCGGGGGCGGCGCGTGGCGCTTCAGCACCTTTTGGAAGAAAAGGTTGTTGGGAATCTGGAGCGTGCCGCCGTCTGCGGTGCGCAGGGTTGTGTAAACGGGGTTCAGGTCCGTGACCTCGCCGAGCACCGGATCATCGCCCACGATCTCGACGCGATTCCCGACCTCGAAGGGCCGGAAGATGACGAGGAGAATCGAGGCCAGCATGTGGCTCAGGATGCTCCACATGGCGACGAACCCGATGGCAACGAGGCTCAGCACCGCGACCAGCGTGGACCACAGCCCCTGCAGATCGATGCCCAGCGCCAACAGCGCGGTGGTGGCGAGGACGCCGATGACCAGCCACCGGGCGACGCCCTTGGGCAGGCCGAGCCGGCGACGCCCCGGCCCGGCCGCGGGGTCGCGCGTCGGGCGTGGGCGGACGGCCAGGACCGTGACGAGAACCGCGGCGGCGGCGAGGGCCACCGGTCCGAGGGCTTGCGCGGAGGGAAAGGAGATTTGGGCGAAGGAGATCATGTTCAGGAGGGAGTTGGCCGGCGTGAGAACCTCACGGCCGGAACAGGAAGTTGCGGAATTGCCACGGATCGGAGCGGTCAACCTGCAGGTCGTCCGGTTCTTCGAAATGCGGGCGGAGACGGCTCAGCGGCGTCCAGTCGGAGCGGGCTGACGAGATCGTGCCAAGGTAGGGGCGCGCCACGTCGAGGATCTCGCGGTGGGGCAGATCCTCGGGCAGGCACAGGCCGCGCTTGGGATGGCGGACCGCCCACACGATGGCGGCGAGCACGCCCGCGGCCACCTGCACCGCCGTCGCGTTGACACCCGGGACTTTTTTCCGGGCCTCGGCGATGGACAAGGTGCTGCCGGTCCACCACGAGCGGAACCGGTGGCCCATGATCAGTGCACCGACCGCGTCCTGGCCGGTGACGATTTCGTCGGCGAGGATGCGGGTCCGCGGATGCAGCTCGTAGTTGCGCGCGCGCAGCTCGTGCACCGATACGAGGGAGTCGTTGCAGGGCAGGTAGGCGTAGTGGACGGTCGGCCGGTAAACGGTCTGGCCGTTCTCCTGCACGGTGAGCGCATGGGAGAGGCCGAACGATTCGCCGTGGGTGACGACCATGCCGACGATCTCCTGGTTCGGAACCCAGGAGCGGATCCACGTGTTGAGCCCCATCTGCGGGAGCACGATGTGGTTGCCCGGCCCGGTCGTGGGCACGGTCGCCGTCGGCGGGAGCCACTTTTCGTGGGTGCCCCAGGCGATTTCGCACGGGGAGATGGACTCCTCCCACATGCCCTCGGGGCTCCAGGTGGTGACGAACTCGTCGGGCGACTTGGCCTGGTCCGCGCGCTGGGTGTCCTGCTCGCTGCAATGGATCACCTTCACGCCGAGTTCGCGGGCGAGCTCGGGGAAGGTTTCGTCCGCGAGCAGGCGCTCGAGGCGACGCTTGCGCGCCGTGGAGAGCTTATTCTCGCGCAGCACGGCCGCACCGAGGTCGAGCAGCCCCGCTTTGACGAAATGGGAGACGAGGCCGGGATTCGAGCCGTGGTCCACGACGGCGGTCGTGGCCCCGCGCCATTTGGCGAGCAGCGGCAGCAGCTTCGTATAGCGCGCATACAGCGTTTTCTCGATGAGCGGCTTCCGGTGCATCTCGGCCGTGGGGTCCCACGACTCGAGCGACGCGTTGACGTAAAGCACCTCGTTGTCGTGCGCCCACTGGACGATGTCGAAGAACTCGACGCTCCAGGCGAGATCGATGATGAGGTCGCCGGCCCGCGCATGCGTCGAGAGCAGCCGCGCAAGGCTGAAGGGCGTGACCCGCTCGTGGAAAAACCGCAGGCCCTTTTCGATCCACGGCTTCAGCGCCGCGGTGCGGTCGGCGAAGTCGATCACGACGATGGCCGCGCAGGGCACGCGCAGGTGTTTGACGAGCATCGGTAGCAGCGCCTGGGCGACGATGCCGTGTCCGATCATGACGATGCGGTTCTTGAATTCCATGGAGACAGAGTGGGTTGAGGGTGATGGCGGGGGCGGCCGCGACATTACGATGTGAGGGCGGCGAAGAGCGGGAGCTCGGCGGTGGCGGGTTCGGCCGAGACCGGACGCGTCACCTGACGGATCTTCATTTCCCGGATGCCACCAGGCGTGGGCCATTTCACGATGTTGCCCACCCGGCAGCCGATGAGGGCGGTGCCCACGGGCGCCAGCACGGAGATGCGCTGGGCGTCCGTGTCGGCGTGCTCGGGGAGGGTGAGGGTGTATTCCTCGATCTCACCGGTCACCAGATCCTCGATGACCGCAGTGGCATCTAGGGTGATGACGTCGGAGGAAACGGCCGCCGGGTCGATGACGGCGGCGCGATCGAGTTCCTCGCCCAGTTTCCGCAGGGTCGTGCCCGCATGGGAATGGAGGGAGGTCGCCAGCAGCCGGCGGAGTTTCAAATAGTCGGTGCGGGAGAGGTAGATGGGAGTGTGATTCATGAGGGATGGGCGTTGTTGGTGGGGGGGAGGGCGTGCGGCGGCACGCGGCCTCGGTAGGCGCGCGCCGTCGCAGGGAAGCGGCCGCTTGATCAGGCGACCGCGACGGTGACATCTTCGGCGACGAGGCTCCGCGTGGCGGGGAACCGCGGGGTGTAGCTTTCCTCGCGGGTGGCGCTCACGAACCGGCAGTTCATCGTGTCCGTATCCACGAGGATGTGCTGTGGGAACGCCTCCGCCTCGCCCCGGCCCGGGTTGAGGAAGAGGGTGCCGTCGCGCAGCTCGCGCCAGTGGCGCGGCTCGTGCACATGGCCCGTGAACACCAGCCGCGGCGCATGGCGGCGGACGGGCGCCACGAGATCGGGATCGCCCCAGTCGGCGCCGGAGGCGCGGGTGGCCACCCGCGTGCCGGTCGGGGCCGCGTGCACGACCCACGCATCGGCCTCGCCGCCCTTGGGCCGCGTGGTCGCACCGATGTTCAGGAAGGACAGGCCGACGCGCTCGACGCGCTGGCCGTCGGTCCAGACGAGGGGATTGGCCAGCGAGCGCAGCCAATACGCGGGGTTCCAGCGCTCGGCGGCGGAATCCCATTCCAGGTCGTGGTTGCCGCTGCACACGCTGAGCGCGCGCGGGTAGTCGTTGAGCCAGCCGGTGACCCACTCGATCTGGCGGCGCTGGGGCGTCGCGGTGGCATGATCGAGCATGTCGCCGGACATGACGGTGAGGTCGTGCGGCGGCGCGTGATGAAGCAACCAGTCGAACCAGTGCTGGTTGAAATGGAAATCGGTGACGTGAAGGATGGTCATGGGAATGGCGCAGGCTGTGCCCTCGCATCCGCACGTTGGGCATGCGGCAGGGCAGGTGGTTTCTGAAACGGATCCGCGCCCAAGCGCGGCGTGATGGGGTGCGCGCGCACGTCCGCACTGGACGCGCCGCGGTCAGTAAATCCTATTTGTTATCCCGGTGCCGTGACCAAGGCCTGATCGCGCGGTGCGCGCCGACCTTTAGCTCGCGGCCCCGGGCCGCTCCGGGCAGAGCCGGATGGACAACGCAAGAGCCGCCGCCTGTTGCAGGCGCGCGCAGAAGCTGGCTTTCTGATGCGTGTTCGGGTTCACGAGCGTAACCGTGTTTCCGAAACTGCGCTTGTCAAGCCCGGCAGCCCCGGCGCCCGCGCGTGATGGCGTGCGCGCCGAAAAATTTCGGCGCGCAAAAATTCGCCCGCCGCTTTTTCGCGCGACAACGCGCGCGGCCTGCGGGGCTTGACAAAAAATAGTTTCGGGCCGTTGGTGCGCTTGTCTCTTCAACCATGATCACGCGTCGCCTCCATTTTCCGCCGGGCCAATCCTTTCAGGGGATTGACGTCTGCCTTGCGGCGTTGGCGCGGTGAGTTGGCCCGGTTGATTTTCCCCGGGCGCCGTCCAACCCGCCCGCGTCCTGTTTGTCCCCCGCCTGCGTGAGCCGCGTCTCCGCGGGCCTCGTCGCACGCGATCGTTCCGCGCTGCGATTTCCCCTGAACTGCCGGGGGAGCGGGGTGCGCCTGCACCCGTGGCGCCGCTCCCTCTCTCCGTCCCTGCGCGTCTCCCCGCGCCCCAACCCGAATACTGCCATGATCAAGAAACGTTTCCTCGGCCGCACCGGCCTCAAAATCTCCGAGCTTTGCCTCGACACCCTCAACTTCGGTTGGAAGACCGACGAAAACGCCGCGTTCACGATGCTCGACGCCTACCACGCCGCGGGCGGGAGTTTCATCCAGGCCGCCAACCACGGCCCGGAATTCGCCCTGCCTTCGGTGGCCGCGACCTTCTCCGAGGAAATCGTCGGCCGCTGGTGGAAATCGCGGCCGCTGCGCCGCGAGGATCTGTTCCTCGCCACGCGCGTTTATGTGCGCCCGTCGCCGGCGGGCGGCGCGGCCGCGTTCGCCGCCGTCGTCCGTGAAGCCTGCCGGGAGTCGCTCCGGCGGCTCCAGACCGACTATGTTGATCTGGTCCTCTTCGAATGGAACGAGGGCCTGGTGCCGATGCACGTTTCGTTGGAGGCGTTCAACCATGCCGTGCGCGGCGGCATGGCCCGCTATATCGGCGCGGGCGGTTTTCCGGTGTGGCGCGTCGCGGACAGCCTCGGCCGCGCCTACCTCCACAGCCACTGCCGCTTCGAGGCGCTGCAGGCCGACTACTCGCTGATCACGCGGGCCCGGTTCGAGCCCGAAGCGATGGCGCTGTGTCAGGAGCAGCGTCTGGGCTTCTTTGCGCGGTCGCCGCTGGCCGGCGGGTTCCTCTCGGGCGGGCGTGATTTCGGGATGGGCCAGCACCCGGCCCGGCGCGACCGGCTGGTCGAGCGTTTCGGCAACGCCTATGGCGAGGCGGCGCTGTCTGTCGTCGCCGACGTGGCGGCGCGCCACGAGGTCTCCTCCGCGCGCGTGGCCCTCGCGTGGGTGCTGCACAATCCGGCGGTCACCTCCGCGGTCATCGGTGTGCAATCGGTCGGGCAGCTGCAGGAACTCCTGCAGGCGGCGACCCTGCCGCTGTCCACCGCGGATCTGGCGCGGCTGGACCACGCCACCGCCGCGGAGGAAATCCGCATCGGGCCCGAGATCACCCGGCCCGCGGTTTCAGAGGACAGGCTGGTGGTTGCCTGAGCCACCAAGCGCCTCAGCGCGCCCCACGAGGGGCGGGTCCTCCGGTCGCGCGTTGAGGCCCCACGGATGTTGGGTCCGCCTCAGGGCGTGAACACGAAGGTCTCGCCGGCTTGCGTGGGGCGCGTGGTGACCTGGCCGGCGTAGCGCAGGCGGATGTCACCGCCGAGGGTGGAGAGAATCTCGGCCTTGGTCAGTTTGCCGTCCTTCCACGTGAGTTCCTTGATCTCGAAGCCGCCGCGGGCGCGGAGGCCTTTCACCGTGCCCGTGGGCCAGGCTTTGGGCAGGGCGGGCAGGAACTGGAGAACACCTCCGTGCGACTGCAGCAGCATCTCGGCGATGCCGGCGGTGCCGCCGAAGTTGCCGTCGATCTGGAAGGGCGGGTGCGCGTCGAAGAGGTTGGGGTAGGTGCGCTCGGGGCGGAGCAGGAGCTTGAGGATGTCCATCGCGCGTTCGCCTTCGTGCAGGCGCGCCCAGAGGTTGATGCGCCAGCCGATGGCCCAGCCGGTGGCGTCGTCGCCGCGCATCACCAACGAGCGGCGGGCGGCGGCGGCAAATTCGGGATTTTTCAGGATGTCGATCTGGTCGCTGGGGTAGAGCGCGTAGAGGTGCGAAGTGTGGCGGTGGTGCTGCTCGGGGGCGCCGGCGTCCCAGTCTTCCATCCATTCCTGCAGCTGGCCCTGCGCGCCGATCTTGTCGGGCGGGAGTTTGGCGCGCGTGGCGATGAGCTTGGCGCGGAAGTCGGCGTCCACGCCGAGGATCTCCGACGACCGGATGCAAGCGGCGAAGAGGTCGCGCAGGATCTGGTTGTCCATCGCCGGGCCGGCCACGATCGTGACGCCGGCTCGGTGCGAGTTTTCCGGCGAGTTCGAGGGGCTGGTGACGAGCCAGCCCTTCTCGGGCACGAGCGTATCGAGGAAGAACTGGGCGGAGCCCTTCATGAGCGGGTAGGCGCGGGCGAGGAAGTCGCGGTCGCCGGAGAACAGGTAATGCTCCCACAGATGGGTGCAGAGCCAGGCGCCACCGGTGGGCCACATGCCCCACATCGCGCCGTCGATCGGGCCGGTGGCGCGCCAAAGGTCGGTGTTGTGGTGGGTCACCCAGCCGCCGGCGTTGTAGTGGGCCTTGGCCATCTTCGCGCCGGTCTCGCTCAGGTCCTGGATCATGCCGAAGAGCGGCGCGGTGAGCTCGGCGAGATTCGTGATCTCGGCCGGCCAGTAGTTCATCTCGGTGTTGATGTTGATCGTGTATTTGCTGCCCCAGGGCGGCGTGAGGCTGTCGTTCCAGATGCCCTGCAGGTTCGCGGGCTGCGTGCCGGGACGGGAACTGCTGATGAGCAGGTAGCGGCCGTATTGGAAGAAGAGCGTGGCGAGCGCGGGATCGTTGCCCTCGGCAAAACGGCGCACGCGCTCGTCGGTCGGCAGGTCGGCGGCGGGCGTGCGGCCGAGGTCGAGCGACACGCGGCGGAAGAGCCGCTGATGCTCGGCGGTGTGCGCGGCGAGGAGCTGGTCGTAGGATTTGCCCGATGCAGCGGCGAGCGTGGCGCGGTTGAGGGCGTCGGGGTCGCCGCTCACGTCGTTGTATTTCCTGAAGCTCGTGGCCGCGGCGATGAGCACGAGGGCGGAGCGCGCACCGCTGACGTGCAGCTGCTGGCCGTCGGCGCGGAGCGAACCGCCATCAGCGATGACCTTGACGCGCGCTTGGAACTTCAACGCACCCGCGATACCGGCGGAAGAGCCGTTGCGGCCGTCGAGCAGGAGCACGTCGTCGCCCTCGGTCTTGCTGGTGGCCTGCTGGTGGCTTGACGCGCCGAGCGTGAAGGTGAGGCGACCCTGATCGGGCCGGTTGGGCGCCGTGGCGGTGACGCGCATCACGATCACGTTGTCCACCGGGCTGGCGAAGACCTCGGAGACGCGGACGGTGCCCCAGGGGCCGTTGCCGATGGTGAGCCGCGTGGTGGCGACGGCGGTGTCGAGGTTGAGCTCGCGGCTGTAGCTGGCGGCGGGTTCCCCACCGGAGAAGGTGAACATCAGGTCGCCGACGGTCTGATACGGCATCTGGGTCATCGGCTTGGCCATGAACTTCTGCTGCGTCAGCTTTTGGGCGGCCTCGTGGTCGCCCGCGGCGATGAGCCGGCGAATTTCTGGCAGCGCGGTGAGCGCCTCGGGGTTGGCCGGGTCGTAGGGGCCGCCGGCCCAGAGCGTGTCCTCGTTGAGCTGGAGGCGCTCCTGGTGGATGCCGCCGAAGACCATAGCGCCGAGGCGGCCGTTGCCCACGGGCAGGGCCTCGACCCATTCGGCGGCGGGGCGCGTGTAGCGGAGCATGAGGTCGGGGCTCGCGGCGAGGAGGCCGAGCGAAGCGAGAAACAGGACGGCGAGGCGGGGCAGGGTGAGGCGCATGGGGTTGGCGGGAGATTACGCGGCCGGCGCGCCGGATTTCCAGCCTGCAACGTCTCGCCTTCCGCGATTCAAAGATTACGGTCAACCGCCATGCCGCTCGAACCTCCCGGCACCTTCCTCACGCTCCGCTCTGTGCGACGCCTTACCCCCGCCTGGCTCCTCTTCGTCCTGCTGACCGTATCCGCCTTCGCCGCGCCGCGGGTGCGCGTGCTTATCGTGGACGGCTACAGCAACCACGACTGGCAGCTCACCACCGCGCTCATCCGCGGCATGCTGGAGCCGACGGGCTTGTTCGACGTGAGCGTCTCGACCGCGCCGCCCACGAAGGATGCGCCGGGCTGGGACGCGTGGCGGCCGAGGTTTTCCGACTACGACGTCGTCATCCAGACCTGCAACGACCTCGGCGGCGGCCCGCGCTGGCCGCGCGCGGTCGAGGAGGATTTCGAGAACTACGTGCGCCAGGGCGGCGGCGTCTATGTCTGGCACGCGGGCAACAACGCCTTCGCCGGCTGGCCCGCCTACAACGAGATGATCGGCCTCGGCTGGCGGAAACGCGACTTCGGCTGGGCGCTCGCGGTCGGCTCCGACGGCAAAGTCGTGCGCATCCCGGCGGGGGAGGGTGGCGACACCGGTCACGGCGCCCGGCTCGACACGATCGTGAAACGCCTCGGCGACCATCCGATCCATGCCGGCCTGCCGCGCGAATGGCTCACACCCGACATCGAGGTCTATTACTTTGCGCGCGGCCCGGCGCAGAACCTCGAGGTGTTGTCCCACGGCCACGACCCGCGCACGCAGCAGTCGTGGCCGCTCGAGTGGACCGTCACCTACGGCGAGGGCCGCGTCTACACCTCGACCTTCGGCCACGTGTGGAAAGGCGACACGCAGCCCGCGCGCATGCGTTGTGCCGGCCTGCAGACCGTGGTGGTGCGCGCCCTCCAGTGGCTGGCCAAGCGCCCGGCGGATTTCCCGGTGCCGGCGGATTTTCCCACGGCGGACAAGGTTTCCGTGCGCGGCGAAATCCCGCTACCGCCGCCCGTGGTGGCGCCGTTGCAGACCGAATTTGTGTATGAAGCGGTCGTGTCCATCGACGCCCCGGTGAACGTCGGCCCGACGCCGCGCGGGGGCCGGCTCTACATCCCCATCACCGGCGGCACGTTCGTAGGCCCGAAGCTGCGCGGCACGATCCTGCCGGGCGGCGCCGACTGGCAAACGATCCGGCCCGACGGCGTGGTCGAGGCCGACGCGCTCTACTCGGTGCGCGCCGACGACGGCACCGTCATCATTGTGCGCAATCAGGGCGTCATCGCCGGCGGCGGCGCCTACATGCGCACGGCCTTGCGTTTCGAGGCGCCGGACGGCCCGCACGCCTGGCTCAATCAGTCCCAGTTCGTCAGCTCGATTGCCGGCGGTCCGCGTCCCGGCACCGTCATCATCCGCGTGTTTCGCGTCCTGTGAATTTCCCCATGAATACCTCGCTCTGCCGCCTGCTGCTGGCCGGATTGCTCCTCGCGGGCGCCGTCGCCCGCGCCCAAGACAAGAATTTCCACGTGTTCCTCTGCCTCGGGCAGTCGAACATGGAAGGCTTCCCCGGCATCCCCGCCGAGGAAAAGACCTACGCGGAGCCTCGCTTCCAGCTGCTGGCCGCGGTGGATTTCCCCGCGCTGGGTCGCGAGCAGGGCAAATGGTATCCGGCCGTGCCGCCGCTGTGCCGTCCGAATTCCGGCATGAGCCCGGCGGATTATTTCGGGCGCACGCTGGTGGCCGCCCTGCCCGCGGATCATCGCGTCGGCGTGGTCAACGTCTCGGTTGGTGGCTGCAAAATCGAGCTCTTCAACCCGGTCTCATTTCCCGAATACATCCCGAATGCCCCCGCGTGGATGAAGGGCGCGCTCAACGCCTACGCCGGCAATCCCTACCAGCGCCTCGTGGACATGGCGCGCGTCGCCCAGCAGGCGGGCGTCATCCGCGGCATTCTCCTGCACCAGGGCGAGTCCAACGTCGGCGACCCTGCCTGGTCGGCCAAGGTGAAGGCGGTCTATGAAAAGCTGCTCGCCGACCTCGGGCTGAAGGCTTCGGAGGTGCCGCTCCTCGTGGGCGGCCTCGTGCCGGCCGACCAGCAGGGCAAATGCGCCAGCATGAACGCCGTCATCGCCGATCTGCCGAAGCTCATCCCGACCGCGCACTTCGTTTCCTCGGACGGCTGCGAGGCCGTCGGCGACAAACTGCACTTCAGTCCTGCGGGCTACCGCGAACTCGGCCGGCGTTATGCGGAGACAATGCGGCCGCTGCTCGGCGTTGCCGAGTCTGCGCGGTGAGTTGGTAGCTGCCGGATCTCAACAGCGTGCGCGATGGTTGGACCTCGGAGGGCTGAGCTCCTGCGAAGCCTTCATCCGCTGTGAACAACGGCCTCGCGGGAGCTCGGCCCTCCAAGGTCGTTCCCGGTGGAACCCCGCCGCCCGCCCGGGGCACTGAACGGTAATCCTGCGCGCCGGTTTGCCGCCCGCGGATTAAAATCCTATGCCTGCTCCCAGTCTTTTGCAGGTCCGCCCGCAGCAAATTCCCTAGCTTTGCCCCGCGGTCGGTCAGCCTTCCCCTGCGTTCATCGCAAACTGCAAACCCCGCCCCCAACCCCGCCATGTCCATGCCCGCCTCGTTCCTGAAACTGGCCAAAGCCTCCGCGCTGGCCCCCTTGTTCGCCCTCGCCGTGTCCGCCTTTGCGCAGGACGGCACCATCTATCCGCTCGATCCAATCCCCGAGCCGAACGCCATCGTGCTCGGCACGGGCGGCGTCGAGAACCAACCGGCTTCCGAAAGCTGGTTCAAGCAGTGGGGCGAGCCGATGGTGCGCAACGTCACCACCGCCACCCTCACGCCCTATTTGCCCGATCCGGCCAAGGCCAACGGCACCGCCGTCATCGTGGCGCCCGGCGGCGGCTTCCGCTGGTTGTCCATCAACAACGAGGGCTGGAAGATCGCGAAGGCCCTGAATGAACGCGGCATCGCCGCTTTCGTGCTTAAGTATCGCCTCATCCCGACCCCGCCCACGATCGAGGGCCTCCAGCAATCCATGAACCGCACCTTCGCCGCCGTGACCCCGCCCGCCGGGGGTGCCGCCGGCGGAGCGGCTCCGGCCGCGGCCGAGCCCCCGCGTCCGCCGCGCCCGGATCTCACCAACCAGCTCGCCGACGCCGAGGCCGCCTACGCGCTGATTCTTTCCCGCGCCAAGGAGTGGGGCGTGGACACCAGCCGCATCGGCATGATGGGTTTCTCCGCCGGCGCCGGGCTGACGATGCACTGCACGCTCAATTCCAAGACCATGAAGCTGGCGTTCATCGCCCCGATCTACGGCGGCATGGGCCCGGTCGAGGTGCCGAAGGATGCGCCGCCGCTGTTCGTGGCTATCGCCGCCAATGACTTCCTCTTCAACGGCCAGTTCGGCCTGATCAAGTCGTGGTATGACGCCAAGAAGCCGGTGGAATTCCATCTCTACCAGGACGGCGGCCACGGCTTCGGCATGGGTTACCCGGGCCACCCGACCTACTACTGGTTCGAGCCCTTCACCCACTGGCTCGACCACAACGGCTTCCTGAAAGCACAGGCCGCTAAGTAGGATCGTTGTAGGGCGGGGTCTCCGACTCCGTCAGCCATAGCCTTGGCGACGGCTGAACCCCGCCTGTGGAGGGCCCAGCTCCAGCTGGGCCGCGGCACATCAGGAGATGTGCCCTCCATCTCTACCGCTTCGGAAACCCCACCGTTTCGACCCCATGAAAAAATCCCCCCTCCTGCTCGGTTCCCTGCTCCTGGCCGGAGCGCTCCTCGGCCGCCTGTCGGCCGCCGAGAACGCGCTCATCAAAATCGATCTCGACCGCACCATCAGCGCGATCGACCCCAACATCTACGGCAGCTTCCTCGAGCCGCTCTCGCGCGGCGATCGCCCAGACATCGTCTATGGCCCGCTGTATGATCCGGCCTCGCCGCACTCGGACGAGAACGGCTTCCGCAAGGAATACCTGCAGCAGATCAAGGAGCTGAAGGTCACCGCCATCCGCTGGCCCGGCGGCAATTTTGTGTCCGGCCACAACTGGATGGATGCCATCGGGCCGAAGGCCGCCCGGCCGGTCTCGCTCGACCTGTCGCGCACGCGCCAGGAATCGAACCAGATGGGCACGGACGAGTATGTGGCCTTCTGCAACCTGGTCGGGGCGGAGAACTTCATCTGCATCAACGCCGGCACCGGCACGATCGACGAGGCCGCGCGCTGGGTGGAGTATTGCAACGCACCGGCCGGCACACGCTACGCCGACCTGCGCGTGAAGAATGGCCACCCCGAGCCCTTCAAGGTGAAATACTGGGCCCTCGGCAACGAGCCCGACGGTCCCTGGCAGCTCGGCCACAAGAACAAGGAGGACTACGTGAAGTTCGCCATCGAGGCTGCCAAGATGATGAGCTCGGTGGACAAGGACATCAAACTGGTCGCCGCCGGGGCGTCGAACTACCCGCTCGTCACGAAGCGCTACGATCCCAAGGACGGCTGGACCGACTGGAACGACTACGTGCTCGATCAGATGGCAGGTTACGTGGACTACATTTCCCTGCACCGTTACGTGTTCCAGGTCCTGCGCGGTTTCGACAAACCAACCTTCGCCGACGAGATGTCCCTCGGCCTGGAGATCGACCGGATCATCCAGGTCACGAAGGGTCAGATCCAGAAGGCCATGGTCAAATCCGAGACGGACCGCCCGATCTACATCTCGTTCGACGAATACGGCGCTCGCGGCAACAACCTCGCCGGCCCGCTGCTCCTCGCCCAGCACCTGAACGCCTTCATCCGCCACGCCGACATCGTCAAGATGGCGAACCTCACCTTCCTGACCAGCCTCACCGGCATCACGCCCGAGGGCGGCTACAAGACCTCCCTCTACTACCCGTTCTTCCTCTACTCGAACCACTGCCGAGGGACCGCGCTCGACGTCCACCTGCGCTGCGCCACCTACAGCAACAAGGCCTTCAAGGACATTCCCACCCTCGACGTCACCGCGGTGCTCAACGCGGCCGACGGCAAGCTGCTGGTCAACGTCGTGAACCGCAGCGAGACCGACGCCATCGCCGCCGACGTCGAGCTCCAGTCTGGCGCCTACACCGGCAAAGGCCGCGTGCACCTCATCAACGCCGATTCCACCGCCGCCACCAACACCGCCACGGCGGAGCAGGTGCGCACGGTGACGACCGACCTCGCGTTCACCGGCAACCGCCTCGCCCACACCTTCCCGGCGCATTCCTTCACCCAGTTGGAAATCGCATTGAAGAAGTAGTTGTAGGGCGGGGTGTGCGGACCCCCCCCGGGGGCGATGGAGGTGTTAGGGGGGGGGCGGGGGGGGGGGAGCCCCCCCGAAACAAACAAAAAGAAA
>CBINOW010000026.1:0-37894 GCA_966252395.1 uncultured Oleiharenicola sp.
GCGTGCCCACCGTCATGGTGTCGCTGAGTTTCGGCATATCGATGATGTTGGGCATGGGAGAGATTGGGTCTGGGTTCTAGGGTCTGGGATCTGAGGATCATTCTCTTTCTCGTAATCTTAATCGTTCTCTCGGGTTTTTTAGGGAGAGAATGAGAACGAGTAGGAGAAAGAGAACGATTACTTCAAAACGTTGAGAGCGGCCTGGTAGATGCGGTCCACGGTGGGGAGCTGGAGCTTCTCGATCGGCGGGGAGTAGATGGCGGGGGCGTCCACGGAGTTGACGCGCAGGACCGGGGCGTCGAGGTAGTCGAAGGCCTTTTCCTGGATGAGGCAGGCGACCATCGAGCCGACGGAGCAGAAGGGCTTGGCCTCCTCCACGTAGAGGGCGCGATTGGTCTTCTTGACGGAGTTCAAGATGGTCTCCTCGTCGAGCGGGCGGATGGAACGGAGATCCACGACCTCGGCGTTGATGCCGTGCTTTTCCTTAAGGAGGTCGGCGGACTTGAGGGCCATCTGGATGGCGCGGCCGTGACCGATGATGGAAATGTCCGTGCCCTCGCGCATGACCTTGGCGGAACCGAGCGGGACCAGGTGCTCACCCTCGGGGACCTCGCCGGTCTCGCCGTAGAGGATCGTGTTCTCGAGGAAGATGACGGGATCGTTGTCGCGGATGGCGGACTTGAGCAGGCCCTTGGCGTCGGCCGGGGTGGAGGGCACCACGACCTTGATGCCGGGGTGGTAGGCCGCGATGGACTCGGGGGTGTGCGAGTGGGTGGCGCCGACGTTGGTGCCGCCGTTGGCGGGGCCGCGGAGGACGATAGGGCAGTTGATCAGGCCGCCGGACATGTAGCGGACGTTGGCCGCGTTGTTGAAGATTTGGTCGAAGGCGACCGAGTAGAAGCTGAAGAACATCAGCTCCATCACGGGGCGCAGGCCGAGCATCGAGGCGCCGACGCCCATGCCGATGAAGCCGGCCTCGGAGATCGGGGTGTCCACGATGCGCTTGGGGCCGAATTTGGCGAGGAGGCCCTCGGTGACCTTGTAGGCGCCGTTGAACTGGGCGACTTCCTCGCCCATGATGACGACGTTCGGGTCGCGTTCGAGTTCCTCGGCCATGGCGTGGCGGAGGGCTTCGCGGTAGGTGAGAAGAGGCATGGTAATGTCGGAGATGGGAGTTCGGAGATCGAAGTTCGGCGAAGCCCCTCAGTTAAAGAAGAGCGTGCCTTGGGATTTGCGGTCGGCGGGGTTGTCGGCCTCCCAATAGACGTCCTTCTGGATGTCCTCGACGGTCGGGTAGGGGCTCGCCTCGGCGAACTGGGCGGAGGTCTCGGCCTCGGCGCGGGCGGACTCATCGATCGAGGCGACGATCTCCTCGGTGAGGACCTTTTCCTTGAGGAGGGCGTTCTGGAACACCATGAGCGGGTCCTTGGTGGATTTGTATTCCTCGATCTCCTTCTTGTCGCGGTAGGTGTTGTCCGGGTCGGCGACGGAGTGGCCGCGGTAGCGGTAGGTGCGGATCTCGAGGACGCTGGGGAGGGACTTCTCGTGGGCGAGCTTGAGCGCGGCGGCGACGCGGTCGCGGACCTCGAGGACGTCGTGGCCGTTCTCGACGATCTCCCAGTTCATACCGTAACCCTCGGCGCGCTGCGCGAGGCTCGGGCCGGCGGAGGAACGCTCCTGTGAGGTGCCCATCGAGTAACCGTTGTTCTCGACGATAAAGATCACCGGCAGCTGCCAGAGCGCCGCGAGGTTGTAGGATTCGTGGACCGCGCCCTGGTTGACCGCGCCGTCGCCCATGAACGCCATGCAGGCGCCCTTGCGGCCCTGGTATTTGAGGGCGTAGGCGATGCCGGCGCCGAGCGGGATCTGGCCGCCGACGATGCCGTGGCCGCCCCAGAAACGGCGGGAGGGGTCGAAGTAGTGCATCGAGCCGCCCTTGCCCTTGGAGCAGCCGGTATATTTGCCGTAGTTCTCGGCCATCATCTCGTTCATGCCCATGCCAACGGCGAGGCCGTGGCCGTGGTCGCGGTAGGCGGTGATGATATGGTCGTCGTCGCCCATGACGGAAACGCAGCCGACGGCGACGGACTCCTGACCGATGTAGAGGTGGAGGAAGCCGCCGATCTTGCCGCCCGCCTGGTAGCTGCGGAGGCAGCGCTCCTCAAAGCGGCGGATGCGCACCATGTCGCGGTAGAGGGCGATCAGCTCGTCGTGGCCGAGCTTGGCGTTGATGGGCGCCGTGCGGGCGTTGTAGCCGGGATCTTCGGCTTTTTTTGTGGAGGCGGTTTTCTTGCTCACAGGAAATGTTTCGAGTTTAAAGCAATATCAGGACGAATGTGTCCGTCTTTTAGGCAAAGGCGGGCGATGACAAGCGAAAGTTTTGGCAGGCGCGCAGTTGCCAACGAGGCTCACTGGTCAGGGACGACCTGCTCAATGGTAATCTTGATGGGCGAAACCGAGCAATCCGCTCGCAATGAGACAAATCCGTCACGGTAGCGGTCGAAGATCGGCCACAGGGCGGCGTCGTCGGTTTCGGGGATTTCGAGGTGCTTGATGGCCTCGCGGGAGTGGAAGGCGAAGCGGCCTTCGGAGATGTCCGGTGGCAGGCGGTCGATCGGGCGTTTGCAGCGGAACAGAAACATCAGCCAGTGCGTCTCTCCCTGGTAGGCTTTCTCCGCAATCATGGCGAACAGGTGCATGTCCTCCTCCCGCACGACCAGGCCCGTTTCCTCCTGGGTCTCGCGGATGGCACATTGGAGGGGGGATTCCCCGGTGGCCATCTCGAGCTTGCCGCCGATGGGCGACCAGATGCCGAGGTTCGGCGGCTTGGCGCGCAACATCAGGAGCTGCTCGCCGGCGTGGTTCTCGATGAAGACGAGGACGCTGATCTTGTAGGGCAGGGCGGAGGACATCGGCACGCGCACCTTGGCTCATGGAAAAGCAGTCGCAAACAAATCTTCATCCGGGAATCGGCTTTGACGCTTCCGGCGTCGCTCGACAGTCAGACGTCATGCGCTCTTTGCCCATCGCGCTGCTGCTGGTCGTTGCCGGTCCGGTGCTGTTTGCCGCCCGGCCGATGAAATGGGAGAACACCCAGTTGCTCCGCGCTGCGGCCGAGCGGGGCGAGGCCGAGGCGCAGTATCTGCTCGGCCTGCAATACCGCGAGGGCGATGGTCTCGACAAGAATCCGGCCGAAGCCGAGAAGTGGCTGCGTCGCGCCGCGCAAGCGGGTTCCACGGAGGCGCAGACGGCGCTCGGCTCGCTCCAGGCGGTGAGCGAAGATCAGGACAAGCTGACGGAAGCAGCGAAGTGGCTGCTCAAAGCGGCCGATCAGGGCAGTGTGCAAGCGCAGCAAGCGCTGGGTGATCTTTATCGCAGCCATCCCGGCCTGTCCGGCGATCCGGTGGCGGCACAGCGTTGGTATGTGCAAGCCGCAGCAGCCGGCCAGCCGCAGGCGGCACGGGCGTTGGCCGAGATGTATGCGCGGGGAGAAAGCGTGGCGCGAGATCTTGGGCTGGCGATGCAGTGGTATCGCCGGGCGGCGGAACTGGGCGACGCGCCGGCGAAGCTGGTGATCGGACGCATCGAAGCCGTCACGCAGGCGGTGACGGCCGATCCCGACAAGGCGATGGCGTGGTGGCGGGCGGAGGCGGAGAAGGGCGACATCGGGGCGACCATCGCGCTTGAACTGATCGAGGCAAAGAAACGAGCCTCGGATGAAGACCCGGAGGAAACGGCGCGCTGGAGCCTGATGCTCTCGGGCCTGCGCGGCGCCGAGGCGCTGATGGTGCGGGGATTTTTGTTGGAACACGGTATCGCGGTAAACCGCGATCTCGCGGCCGCGGCGGAAAATTACCGCAAGGCCTCCGCATTGGGTTTGCCGCAGGCGACGGAAGCCTTGGCGCGTGTGCAGGCGGCGAAAGCCGCGACGAAACCGGCGTCGCCGACGAAGTGAGCCGTCGGCCTAGCAGGGCGCGAACAACGGAAAAACCACCTAAAATCGGGCGGTTTTAGTCGGACGTTTTCTCGTGACGCCGGCGGGGAGCGCCGACATCACAGCCGGTGCAGCGGGCCAGCTGATCGTGCTGCCCGCTTTCTCATCACCCCGAACGAGCGTCCTGTTTTGCGACGCGGATCGTGCCAGCCTCGCGGTTTTCAAACGTGATGCCCACCGCCTGCGATGCGAGCATCACGCCTCGGTGGCGTTGCCCAAGGAACCGGCGGGGCCCGGGAATTCCCTCGACGGATTGGCGGCGACCCTGGCCTCCTTGCGCAGCGAAGCCGCGCGCGGACCGGTCGTCCTCATGATCCCGGCGCACCTCTGCTTGCTCAAGCACCTGCGCATTCCGCGCGTGGATTTGCGGAAACGAAACAAGCTGGTGGAATTCGAGGCGGCGCAGCGACTGCCGGGTGCTTTGGGTGAGTTGTCATGGGACAGCCTAGTGTCGGGTGAGGACGGAACGAACCAGGAAGTGCTGCTCGCTGCGGCCAAGACCGCCGTCTTGATGCCCCTGTGCGCTGCCGCACAAGCTGCGGGCCTCGCGCCGCAGCAAGTCGTGCCGTTTCCGCTGGCGCTGTTGGCGGGATGCCGACTCACGCGTGACTTCGCCGGGGAACCCGAACTGGTGCTGCACCTAGGGTCGCGCGCCGCCACCTTGCTGCTGCTGGATCGGCGCCGGTTTGCCGCTCGCAGCTGGTTGGTCGCGGGCGACGGGAGCGGACCGGATCGAGCCGGGTTCGCCGCTTCCCTGGCGCAGGAAGTCGTGCGATCGGTGTTGCACTTGCGCGGACAAAGCAACCTGGCGAATCCGGTGCGGCTGTGGCTGGTGGGCGAGCGAACCGTGTCGGCGTGCGATGTTCCGGGGCTGGGTGCGCCGCTGGGCGTGCCCGTGCAGACTTTGGAACTGTCGGCAGGGCCTGGGCTTTTCACCGGAAAATCCGAAGGAATATCCACGGCTGAACTGGGAGGAGCCGCGGCGGTGTCGCTGTTGAAGGGGCAGGCCACTTTGAACCTGCTGCCACGCGACCTGCGCACGCGGCAGCGCCGGCAAGGCCGACGGCCGTGGCTGGTGGTCGCTGCGGCAGTGCTCGTATGCGCGCCCGTCGCACCGTTGGTCCAGTTTCATCGGATGGCTGTGGCGGCGGAGGAAAAGACGGCAGAAATCCAGGGTTTGATTGCGCCTTGGCAGCGTCACGAAGAGGCAATCAGAACGAACCTGAACGAGTGCGCACTCCTTGAGCGACAGCTTGCCGCCTGGCAGGGCGTGCAGGAAAAACGGTCGAGTTGGCTGCGTCTGTTTGCCGACTGGCAGGAGCGTTTCGAGGCCTTGGGCGGCGTGTGGATCGAGCGGTTGCAGGTCTTGCCGGGTGGGGCATCGGGAGGAGCGCGACTCGGAGTATCAGGCCGGATGCTGCTGCCCATGGAGCCTACCGAATCAGCCAGCACGGCCATGCCGATGCGAGCCCGGACGCTGCTGCAGTCGCTTGAGGCATCCCCGTTTGTGGAGGCGGTGGAATCAGAACGCTTCGACGGCTCGCAGACGGGCATGCTGGTCTTCGATCTGGTTTTGGTGGCCGACAGGACGAAGGGCCTTTGAGCATGCTATCGCGCAAAACAACCCTGCCGGCGATTTTCGTCACCTTGTTGATTGCGGTGATATCCGCGGAGGCCGGACTGCTCTGGCGAACGCGGCAGCGAGCGAACAAGGCACTGGCGGTGTTGGAGCAAAAGCAACAGGCCCGCGATTGGTTGGCGCGACAGGCCCCGGCGCCCACACAGGAAAATGTGACTTTGACGGCGAAGGCAGTGAGCGAGGTGCGGCAGCGTCTGGAGCAGATGCAACGCGAGCTGACATTCAGCGCCGAGAGCGGGCCAGCCGATCCGATTCCCGGACGGTCGGCAGACGGGTTCTTTGCGTTGCAGAAACTCGGGGAGGATCTTCGGCGACAGGCGCAGGCGGCGCGGGTCGGTCTCCGGGCGGACGAGCGGTTTGGCTTCGGGAGCCATGCGCAGGAAGGGCCGGCCGACGAGTTGCTGCCCGCGGTCCACCGGCAGGCGGCGGAGGTGCGGCAACTGGTCGGTCATCTGCTGGCAGCGCAGCCAATCGCCCTGCTGTCGGTCAAACGGGAGAATCTCGCGGTCAGTGGCCCGGCGGAAGCCCCGCAGCGGACCGCGGATTTTTTTGTGCCGGCTCCGGGGCGCTTGGTGCGGCAGGCCGGGATGGTGGAGAGCGACGCGCTGCGGGTGGAGTTCACCGGACGAACCGCGGCGTTGCGGGAGTTTATGCAGGCACTGGGGACGGCGGAGCAGCCCGTCCTGGTGCGAGCGGTTGAAGTGGAACCGGTGGCCGCCGTCTCCGGGATCGCGCCGGTTGAGGCCAAGTTCTCCGTGCTGCTCGAAGTGCCGTGGCTTGCGGTGAAACCTAACGTCTCCCGCTGATGCATCCGCTCCGAACCCACTACGACAAACTTCTGGTGGCAGCCGCGTCTCTGCTGCTGGGGTGGGGGGTGGTTCGGACGTTGGAGAACGCTGACCGGATGAGGCGATTGCTAGCGGGATCAGCCGAGGTCATGCGACCGAATGCGGTTTATATGCCGGCTTCCGGTCCGGATGCCGAAAATCGGGCGCCCATCTGGAAAGCGCCCAACGCAACCGACTCGGACCATGGGCGCGGCGTCGATTTGTTCACGGCGCCGGGCCTCGGGCGCGACCAACACGAAACCTCGCTTGTGCGATCACTTTCGCTTCCAGCAGATGAGGCCGGGCCGGTGCTGCTCGCGGTTAAGCCAGAACCGTTTCGCTTCCAGTTCCTCGGCTATGTTGGCCTTCCCGGCGCCTACAAGGTGCTGTTCTCCGCAAAGGGCAGCGCCGATACCCTGCTCGTCGAAGTAGGTCGTCAATTGCCGGGTTCGACGATGAGTTTGAAGAGCTTTGAGGTCCAACGGGTGCCCATTGGTGAGAACGAGGCAGGTCCGATCCAGGAAGCGGTGGCGCAAGCGGTCCTGCTAGACACGCACACGGGCGCGGAGGTGACGCTCGACAGCCGCGGGCCATGCTACACGGGCCATTGGCTGGCGCTGGTTCAGGGAGCAGCCGCTGGCAACGAACCCACGGAACTCGGCGAGGGCGACAGGCTCGTGGTGCAGGATGTCAGTTACCGCGTGCTGCGCATCCGGGCCGAACCAGCCGAAGTCGTGCTTGAGCGCGAGACGGCGTCGATGGAAACGATGACCCTGCGACTGGCTTTAGGCGCCGAGTCTCCACCTCGGGCGCCCACACCGCACGAGGCGGTTTCTCCCCATCTCGCCGCGGCCGGCGAATGATTTTCCCACCATGAGTATCACCCCGCTCCGGACGAGTTCGCTTTTTCTCCTATCCTGCTTGGTCTTGTTCCACAGCCTGTGTGCGCAGGCTCCGGAGAGTCGTGGCCGTGTCCACACCGGTGGCGAGATGCTCCGGGAAGTGGATGCAGCGTGGACACGCCCGGCCAACCAGGGCGGATCGGCGGCGAGCAATGATGACGTGGAGCCGCGCTCACCTTTGCACCGCAAACTCGAGGCCATCGTGCTGCCCAGCGTGAACTTCAGCGGCATGGAGCTGAGCCGGGTGGCCGGCACGCTCAGCCTGGTGTCCATGGAGTCAGATCCAATGGAGAGCGGACCGAAGGGCGTGAACATCGTCGTGCTCGATCCGGCCAACGCGAATCCCAAGATCAGCCTGACGCTGCGGGACATGTCGTTGCGGCGCGTGTTGGATTTCGTGGCCCGCGCCGCCGACTATGAATACGAGGTGCAGGCGGACGCGGTGGTCTTGCGGCCGGTGGGTGGAGTGACGGAGCTGGAGACACGGTTTCATCCCGTCTCGCGTTCCACCGTGCTGAGGATGACCGGGCGCGCCGCGGCCCAAGAGTCAGTTTCGTCGGCCGGCCCGCCGCCCGACGTCGAGAGAGAGGCGCGCGCGATTCGCACCTTCCTGCAACTGGCGGGGGTGGATTTTGAGGGCACGCTGGGCAGCACGCTGGCGTTTGACGGCTCGCAGATCATTGTCACGCAAACTCCGCGCAACCTGCAGCGCATCGGCAATATTTTGGCGCGCTACCGCGATGTGCGGCAGGTGGAGATCGAGGCGAAGTTCATGGAAGTGCAGCAGGGTGCGCTGGAGGAACTGGGCGTGCAATGGAGTGCCGCCACCAAGGCGGCTCAGTTGAACGGCACGGATGCCCGCTACACCACGGGCAACGGGATCACCCGCACGCTGGCGGAGGCCTTCCGCAACGCCACGTCGTCGCAGCAGATTTCCATCTCGGGCGAGGGGCAGCCTGAGGGCGGGCTCAGCCTGCCGGCGGCGGCTCCGTCCATGCCGGGCGGAGTCATGTTGGGCACCGGGGCCGGTCCGCTGGCCAACATCACGGGCAGCATCGGCGAGTTTGACGTGAACGCCATCGTGCGGGCGCTCTCCCAAAAAAGCGGCACGGAGCTGCTCAGCGCGCCCAAGCTCACCGTGCTGTCCGGCAATGCGGCAACCATCACCGTGGCGCAGGAGATGCGTTATCCGCAGAGTTATGGCCAAATTCAGTCGCAAGTGGGCACCGGCAGCATCTCCGGCGGTGGTTCGGCGGGCGTGTCGATCACCTCGGGCACGCCGCAGGAATTCACCACGCGCAACATCGGTGTGGAGCTGCGCGTCACACCGACAGTGGAGGAGGACAATCGCAGCATCAGCCTCGACCTGAATCCCAAGGTCACCGAGTTCGAGGGCTTCGTCGAGTATGGCGGCCCCAGTGTGGCGATTTCCGGCGGGACGACCGTGACGGTGCCGCCGGGATTTTATCAGCCGATCTTCGCCGTGCGCGAAGTCAGCACGCGCGTCACGTTGTGGGACGGGGCGACCCTCATCATGGGTGGCCTCACCCGCGAGGATGTAAAGAAGGTGACCGACAAGGTTCCTGTGCTCGGCAGCGTGCCGATCATCGGCCGTTTGTTCCGCAGCAAGGGCGAGAGCACGCAGAAGCGAAATCTGCTCATTTTCGTGACGGCCAACCTCGTGACACCCGGCGGCGCGCGCACCGGGCCGGCAGTGTCGGCCGCGGCCGTGGCCGACGGAAAATAGGTTTACGTGGGAAGGTGTTTCGCTTTCGTCAGCGCATGGCGAAATGGCTGCTGGTGGATGGTTTCAACATGGCATTCCGGGCGTTCTACGGGATGCCCGAGCTCACCCGCGCGGATGGGTTTCCGACCGGCGCGTTGCATGGCTGGGTGAAGACGATGTGGAAGCTACAGGACCAGGAGAAACCCGACGGCATGTTGGTGTTTTTCGACCTCGGCGGCTCGCAGGACCGGCTGGCGTTGCATCCGGAATACAAGGCGCAGCGCAAGGAAACGCCCGAGCCGCTAGAGAAGCAGATCCCCGTCATCAAGGAACTCACGCGGGCGATGGGCCTGGTGGGCATCGAGCTCGACGGCGTGGAATCCGACGATCTGCTGGCCTCGCAGGCGCGGATGCTGGCGGCGGCCGGGCACGATGTGCTGATCGTGAGCGCCGACAAGGACTTCGCGCAATGCGTGGACGACCGCATCAAGATCCTGCTGCCGCCCCCGACGGCCAATCCGAAGCTGGGCTGGCGGGTGCTGGATGCGGCCGGCGTGATGGAGAAATTCGGCGTGCCGCCCGCGCAGATCGCCGACTATCTCGCGCTCATCGGCGACACCTCGGATAACATTCCTGGCATCGACGGCGTGGGGCCGAAGACCGCGGCGAAGTGGTTTGCCGAGCTCAAGACACTTGAAGGCATCATCGCCGCAGCGGGCAACCTCAAGCCCGAGCGTTTCCGCGAGGCGGTGGCAAAGGATGCCGAGCGGCTGCGGATGAACCTCAAGCTGACCACCCTAAGCGCGAAGTCGCCGATGGTGCACGTCGGCCCCGGTGAACCGCAGACGGCGAAGTTATTCCCGTTGCTCGAAGCTATGGAGATGCGGTCAACGCTGGCCGAGGCGCAGAAGCGTTACAGCGGACAGGCGGAGTTGTTCTGAGGAGCTGGCGTGGTTTGGGCGCTTGCCCGCCATTGCGCCGGCTCTCATGATAGGCGAATTGGAGCCGCTCTCCTGGAGCCGTCGGGCTTGCGTCCGCGCGAGACCGGTTCAGTATTCACCGAAAGGAGATACCATGAGCACCTTGAGCAAGAAGAGCGTCAACAAGAAGGAAGTCATGCGGGAGATCGTCGCCAGAGTGGGCCGGGAACGGGCCATTGATTTGGTGATGCAATCCTACAACACGGAACTGTTGGCCACGCGGCTCAAACGTCTGGAGGAAGGTGTGCCGGGCATCGGTGCCTTCAAGCGCCGGGATCACCTGGAGGATGCGCTGGCCCGCGTGCTGGAGGTCTGCGACCTGGCCTGAGCGCTCAGCTCGTCGCCGGCGGCTCGAAGATGTAGCCGATGCCGTGGACGGTCTTGAAGCAGTCGAGGGAGATGCCGTTCTTGTCGAAGGCGGCACGGACCTTCACGATGTATTGGTCGAGCGAGCGGCTGCGGATGTCGGCGTGGATGCCCCAGACGGAGTGGATGAGCTCCTTGCGGGTGATCACCACGCTCCGATGCGTGTGCAGGTAGGCGATGATGCCGAGTTCCTTGCGCCCCGTCTTGAAGGTCGTGCCGTTGGGGAACTCGATCTCGAGCCGCTCGGGATGGACCTTGGTGCCGAGAAAATCGAAGGGGCCGTCAATGGTGCGGAGATTCTTGGTGACGTTGAAATCCGTGTGGCCCTCGGTGCGGCGCAGCACGGCGCGGATGCGCGCGACCAATTCGGTGTAACTGAAGGGCTTGGTGATGTAGTCGTCGCCACCAAGATTGAGCCCTTGGATCTTTGCCTCGTCGTGGGTGTTGGCGGTGAGGAAGATCACCGGGGTGTTGATGTCCTCCGCCTTCAGCTGCTTGATGAGTTCGAAGCCGTTGCCGTCGGGCAGATTGACGTCGAGCAGGATGAGGTTGGCGAAATTGTTCTGCAGAAAACGCAGCGCCGGTGCGACGCGCTGGTAGGTCTGCACGTTCATGCCTGCTTCCTCCAAGTGCGTGGCGATCAGCTGGGCGAGTTCGAGTTCATCTTCGACCACGACGATCAGGGGGCGGGGTTCGGCGCACATAGGGGTGGGGGGCTGGAGAGAGGAGACGAGATTGTTTTTACAATTCACAGCCCGCTTGTCAAAGCCAAGTTACGCCTCTCCTTAACCTGAGAAAACTTGTCTTAATGGGATAGGGGACCTTCGCTCCGCGCATGAAGACGACCATCGGACTGCTCCAACACGCTTGCACAGGTGATCCGGCGCAGAATCTCAAGAAAACCCTGACGCTGACCGAGCAGGCGGCGCGGCGCGGCGCCAAGATCATCTGCACGCAGGAGTTGTTCCGCTCCCAATACTTCTGTCAGAGCGAGGACCATGAGAACTTCAAGCTGGCCGAGCCGATTCCGGGACCCAGCACGAAGGCGTTTCAGAAGTTGGCGAAGAAGCATCAGGTCGTGATCGTGGCCTCGTTGTTCGAGAAACGTGCCGGCGGACTCTACCACAACACTGCGGTCATCATTGATGCCGATGGCAGTCTGCTCGGGATCTACCGGAAGATGCACATCCCCGACGATCCGCTCTACTACGAGAAGTTCTACTTCACGCCGGGCGATACGGGTTTTCGCGCTTGGCAGACGAAATACGGCAAGATCGGCGTGCTCATTTGCTGGGACCAATGGTATCCCGAGGGCGCGCGCCTCACCGCGCTGCAGGGCGCCGAGATTCTGTTTTATCCGACCGCGATCGGCTGGCACCCGAAGGAAAAAGCCAAATACGGTGCGAACCAGCACGGCGCTTGGGAAACGATCCAGCGTGCGCATGGCGTGGCCAACGGCTGCTTCGTCGCGGTGACGAACCGCATCGGCACGGAAACGCCGGTCGGGGGCGACGGCATCGAATTTTGGGGGCAGAGTTTCGTGGCCGGCACCAGCGGCGAGATCCTCGCCAAGGCCAGCGTCAACAAGGAGGAGATTCTGCTCGTGCCGGTGGATCTCGTCAGCGTGGACACCACGCGCACGCACTGGCCGTTCCTGCGCGACCGGCGCATCGACGCCTACGGCGACATCACGAAACGCTACATCGACTGAGCATTCATTCGTTGGAGGGCTCGCGTCTCCGCGGGCCGGCCCGCAGAGACGCGGGCCCTCCGGAAAATCAACATGTCCCAGCTTAATTCCAGCAAAACCCCGGCGAAGCTCGGTTTCCGCATGCCCGCCGAGTGGGAACCGCAGGCGGCGGTCTGGCTCTCGTGGCCGCATAACCGCGCAACGTGGCCGGGTCAGTTTCGTCCGATTCCCTACGTGTTCGCGGAAATCGTGAAGCAGATCAGCCGTTTCCAGCCGGTGCGCTTCAACTGCGCGGCGAAACTTCAGCCACGGGCGAAGCGCCTGTGCGCCAAGGCCGGTGCGGACATGGCGCGGGTGAAGTTCTACAATCACCCGACCAACGACACTTGGTGCCGCGACCATGGACCGATTTTCGTGAAACACCGGCGCACCGGCGAGGTGGCCGTGACCGACTGGGTGCACAATGCCTGGGGCGGCAAGTATCCGCCCTATGATCTCGACAACAAAATCCCGCCGAGCATCGCGCGCGCGCTCAAGCTGCGGCGCTTTGAGAACGAGATGGTGCTCGAGGGCGGTTCGATTGACGTCAACGGTGCCGGCCTCTTGCTCACGAGCGAGCAGTGCCTCCTGAACAAGAACCGCAACCCGCGGCTCTTTCGCAGCGACATCGAGCAGAACCTGCGCGACTACCTTGGCGTCGAGCAAATCCTGTGGGTGGGCGAGGGGATCGTGGGCGACGACACCGACGGCCACATCGACGACATCACGCGTTTCTACAAGGCCGACGGCTTCATCACCTGCGTGGAGTCCAATCGCCGTGATCCGAACCACAAACTGCTCGCGGATAACCTCGAGCGCCTGCGCGGCTTCCGCACCCCGACGGGGAAGAAGTTCGACATCGTCGAGCTGCCGATGCCGAAGCCGTTTGGCTTTCGCGGCCAGCAGGTGCCGGCGAGCTACGCGAATTTCCTTATCATCAACGGCGCGGTGCTCGTGCCGCAGTTCCGCCAGCCGAAGCGCGATGCCGAGGCGCGGGAGATAATCGGGAACTGTTTCCCCGGCCGCGAGGTCGTGCCCATTGACTGCTATCACCTGATCTGGGGTCTCGGCACCCTTCACTGCATTTCCCAACAGCAACCTCTCTGAGTTTTATGCGTTTCATCCTTGGTCTCTGTCTTGCGCTCCTGTTTGCCGGCTGCGAATCCACTTCGTTTTCCGACCGTCTGGCCGCGGTGCCGCCGCAGACCCAGGTGGTGGACGGCGATGTCGAGGCGGTCTATTTTGCCGCGCAAAAAGCCTTCAAGCGTCTCGATTTCGTGCTGATTCGCTCGACCATGGGCCGGATTGAGGCGGCCAGCGCAATCAAGACCAGCGAGACCTTCGGTGACTCGCGGCAGACTGTCGCCCGGGTTAAGATCACCCAGCTGGAACCCGGCAAATCCGAGGTGGAGCTGGGCCTGACGCAGGAGGTCGGCAGTGCCTCCTTGGGTGGAACCCGGCAGGAGGCCTTGCGCGAGCACAGCTTCTTCCAGACCTATTTCGCTACGCTCCAGCAGGTTTTGGCAGAACTGGCCGCCGAGAAGGCAGCTGAGAAAAAGTAAGTTTGCTCTTGCCGGACGGAAGGCGTTCAGGGAATTTTTGACCCCTTTCGCGGCGTTCTTAGGTCAGGCCGGTTACTGCCGCGGTGCTCCGACCGGCCTGTCAGTCAGTCCAACCCTCAACCCACGGGCTCGCAAGAGCCCACCCGGAAACGACGGATGTGCCGGAGCCACGGCCGAAATTTCCGAAACAGTCCAACATGAGTTCGCTAATGCAGGAACTGCTCGCGCAGAGCACGTTCGACAAACTAAAGACCGGCACGATTGTCCCCGGTGTCATCACTGAAATCCGCGCCAACGAAGTCGTCGTCGATATCGGCGGCAAAGCGGAAGGCGTCATCCCCGCCAACGAGTTTTCCGATCTCGGTGAACTCCAGATCGGTTCCACCATCGAGGTCATCCTCGAGAAGCTCGAGGACAAGGAGGGCAACCCCGTCCTCTCCTACGAGCAGGCCCAGCAGAAGAAGAACTGGGAGAACATCCTCTCGAAGTGCCAGGAGGGCGCCATCGTCCCCGGCCGCGTGAAGACCAAGGTGAAGGGCGGCCTGATCGTTTCGATCGGCGTCGATTCCTTCCTGCCGGCCTCGCACATCGACATCCAGCCCCCCAAGAACCTCGACCAATACGTCGGCCAGACCTACGACTTCAAGGTTCTCAAGATCAACCACGAGCGGAAGAACATCGTGCTCTCCCGTCGCGAGCTCATCGAGGAGCAGCGCGTCACGAAGCGCCGCGACCTGCTCGAGAAGCTCCAGCCGGGCCAGGTCCGCAAGGGCGTGGTCAAGAACATCACCGACTTCGGCGCGTTCATCGACCTCGACGGCATGGACGGCCTGCTGCACATCACCGACATGAGCTGGGGCCGCATCGGGCATCCGTCCGAGCTGCTGAAGCAGGGCGAGGAGATCGAGGTGATGATCATCGACATCAACCGCGAGAAGGAGCGTGTCTCCCTCGGCCTCAAGCAGACCAAGAACAATCCTTGGGACAACATCGACCACAAGTTCCCCGTCGGTTCCAAGATCCACGGCAAGGTCGTCAACCTCGTGCCCTACGGCGCCTTCATCGAGCTCGAGCCCGGTGTCGAGGGCCTCGTGCACATCACCGAGATGTCCTGGACCAAGCGCATCACCAAGCCCTCCGAGCTGCTCAAGGTCGGCCAGGAGCTCGATGCGGTCGTTCTCGGCATCCAGAAGGACGAGCAGAAGATCTCGCTCGGTCTCCGCCAGCTGGAGCCGAATCCGTGGGACATGGTCCGCCACAACTACCCGGTGGGCGCCCGCGTCCGCGGCAAGGTGCGCAACATGACCACCTACGGCGCCTTCATCGAGCTCGAGGAAGGCATCGACGGTATGGTCCACGTCTCCGACATGACATGGAACCGCAAGGTCAACCACCCGTCCGAGGTCCTGAAGAAGGGCGACGAAGTGGACGCCATCGTTCTCGACGTCGATCCGGCCCAGCAGCGCATCAGCCTCGGCATGAAGCAGCTCGCCGACGATCCGTGGTCCGACATCGACAGCCACTTCAAGATCGGCGACGTCGTGAAGGGCACCGTGTCCAAGATCACCACCTTCGGCGCCTTCGTGGAGCTGAAGGACGGCATCGACGGCCTCGTGCACATCTCGCAGATCCAGGAAGACCGCGTGGACAAGGTGAAGGACGTGCTCAAGCCCGGCCAGCAGGTGTCCGCCCGCGTCATCAAGATCGACCGCGAGGCGCGCCGCATCGGTCTCTCGATCAAGGCCGCCAACTACTCGGCGGAGCAGCTCGCGCAGGAAACTGCGACCTACGAGCAGTTCTCCAAGAGCTCCGGCGCCACCGACCTCACGAACCTCGGTGACATCTTCGACGAGGCCGCGAAGAAGGAATAAGCCTCCGGTCCTTCGGAAGACTTCCAAGGCGTCCCGCGCAAGCGGGGCGCCTTTTTCTTTGGCTGCCGCGCCCGGCTGGGGCGATGCGCAGGCGTGCGGACGCGGCTTTTGCTGCTTCGTTGCGCTCAGGATCCAGCCAGTTTTTGTGCAGTTGGCGCGGCCATATCCGGATATGGCCTGCGGAAACAACCTTAAGAACCGGACAACCGATCTCACCGGCCGGGAGGTGCCTTGGCTTGAGTTCAGGCCGCGAGCACGGTGACCTACTGGCAGATCACCCCTAACCCCGGATCTTCATGAGAAATCTGCTCGTTGCTTTCTGCCTTTCCCTCGTCACCTCCGCCTTCGCCCAGAAGTTCGAGGGGCTCGTGAAAACTCCGCCGATGGGCTTCAACACTTGGAACACGTTCGCGAGCAACATTGACGAGTTCATGATCAAGGAGACGGCCGAGGCCATGATCAAAAACGGAATGCGCGATGCGGGCTACAACTACATCGTGCTCGACGACACTTGGTCGGCGATGGAGCGCGACAAGGACGGCAATCTCGTGGCGCACCCGGTGAAGGTCCCCAGCGGCATGAAGGCCTTGGGCGATTGGTTGCACGCGAAAGGCTTCAAGTTCGGCATCTACGGCTGCGCCGGCAAGAAGACCTGCGGCGGCTACCCGGGCAGCTGGGGGCATGAGTTTCAGGACGCCCAGAAATTTGCGGAGTGGGGTGTCGATTACCTCAAATACGACTGGTGTTTCTCGGGCGACGCCAACCCGAAGGACGCCTATGTCCGCATGCGTGATGCGATCTACGCCGCCGGGCGGCCGATAGTGTTCAGCATCTGCGAGTGGGGCGGCTCCAAGCCGTGGGAGTGGGCCAAGGATGTCGGCCATCTCTGGCGCACCACCGGCGACATCACCGATTGCTACGACTGCACACAGCGCTGGGAGCGCGGTTGGAAGGTGATCCTCGATCTCCAGCACTCGCTGGTGCAACCGGCCGACGGCCAGAACAACGGTATTGGTGCCTTTGCCGGTCCGGGCCACTGGAACGACCCCGACATGCTCGAAGTGGGCAACGAGGGCCTGACTTTCGCCGAGTCGCGTGCGCATTTCAGCATGTGGTGCATCCTCGCCGCGCCGCTCATGGCGGGCAACGACGTGCGCAAGATGACGCCCGAGATCAACGCCCTGCTCATTGATCGCGAGGCTCTCGCCGTGAACCAGGATCCTCTGGGCAAACAGGGCTGGCGTTTCCGCGCCGAGAAAGGCCGTGAGATTTGGGTGCGCGAGCTCTCCGATGGCGACTGGGCCGTTGCGCTGCTCAACTCCGGCGACGAGCCGGCCGAGCTTGAGATCGATTTTGGCCACGGCTGGTGGTTCGTCGGCGGCGAGTGCGCCGTGCGTGACATCTGGGACAAGAAAGACGTCGGGACGACGGCAAAGGTCTTCAAGAAGCATCTCGCTTCCCATGACGTGGCCTTCCTGCGTCTGAAACCGCTCAAGAAGTAGAATTTCCCCTAACCCAATAAGGAGGGCGCAACCGCAAGGTTGCGCCCTCCGCTTTTAAGAAAGGTGAGGAAGGATCAGGAGATTGCCTCGGCCTGCTTGGCGACGAGTCCGCGGATGGCGGCCGCGCGCTCGTCGGCGTAACGCTCCTCCTCGATCTCGTCGGTCGTGCGGATCTTGTCGTGCTTCTGCATCTGCCGGCGGATCTTGGCGAGGGCGAGATACTCGAGCTGACGGATGCGTTCGCGGGTGACCTTGAACTTTTTGCCAACCTCCTCGAGGGTCAGTTCCTTCTCGCCGTCGAGGCCGAAGCGCAGGCGGATGATGCTGGCTTCGCGCGGGTCGAGGGAGTTGACCATGGCCTTGAGGTCTTCCTTGAGGCTCTTTTCGCCCAGACCTTCGAATGGGCTGACGGCGTTGTCGTCACCGACTAGGTCGCCGAGCGTGGCGGAGTCGTTGTCCTCGCCAACGGGAGCGTCGAGCGAGGCCGGACGGACGCTCACGGTTTTGAGCAGGGCGACCTTGGCGGTCGGGATCTGCAACTCCGCCGCGATCTCCTCGTTCTCCGGCTCGCGGCCGAGTTCCTCGGTGAGGCGGGCGATGGTCTTGCGCATGCGCGAAATCTTGTCCACGAGATGCACCGGGAGGCGGATCGTCTTGGACTGGTTCGCCAAGGCGCGCTTCATGGACTGCTTGATCCACCACGCGGCGTAGGTGGAGAGCTTGCCGCCCTTGGCCGGATCGAAGCGCTCGACGGCCTTGATCAGGCCGAGGTTGCCTTCGCTGATGAGGTCCATCAGCGGGAGCCCCATCTGGTTGTAATCGTAGGCGATCTTCACGACGAGGCGCAGGTTGGCCTTGATCATGTGATCGCGGGCCGCCTTGTCGCCGCGTTTGATACGGGCGGCGAGCTTGATCTCCTCCTCGACGGTCAGGAGGGGAGTTTGGCGGATCTCGTTGAGATAAAGCTGAAGGTTGGAGCGCTCGTCGCGGCGGTCCACGGGCGAGGCCTTGTCGAATTCGGAAACGGTGGCGGGTGTGATTTCCGGGCGCAGGGTCAGACCTTCATCGGGCGACGGGATCGTGACGTTGTTGGAGTTGATCCGATCGTTCGTGACTGATTCCGGTTTGCTGCTGTGGCGGGTATTTTTACGGTGTGGCATTTGCGTGTCCCAGTTTGATGGTTTGGCCGGATTACCTGCAGATAGGATGCCTGAAACGGGCATCTCATTCCCAGACGTCCTGTAACGACCAATGTTACGCAAATTTGTGCCGTTCAGATGCCTAATTATGACATCTGGTCCGCCAACGCGATGGCCTTAAAGAGGGCTGAGGCCTTGTTGATGGTCTCCTGATATTCTGCGGTGGGCACCGAGTCGGCGACCACTCCAGCACCCGCCTGAATATGCACCTGGCCATCCTTAACCAGTGCCGTGCGAAGGGTTATGCAGGAGTCCAGATTACCGTCGTAGCTGAAATACCCGAGCGCACCGGCGTAACTGCCGCGCTGGGTGCCTTCCTTTTCGGCGATTAGCTGCATGGCGCGAATTTTTGGGGCCCCGCTGACCGTTCCGGCCGGGAAGGTGGCGCGCATGAGGTCAAAAGCGGTGCGTTCTGGCGCAAGTTGTCCCTCCACCTGTGACACAATGTGCATCACGTGAGAGTAGCGCTCGATGATCATGAATTCGGGCACCTTCACCGTGCCGAAGGTGCTGACCCGGCCGATGTCGTTGCGGGCGAGATCCACGAGCATCAGGTGCTCGGCCTTTTCCTTTTCGTCGGCCAGCAATTCCTGCTCAAGGGCGACGTCCTCGGTCTGCGTCTTGCCGCGCGGGCGGGTGCCGGCGATGGGGCGGATCTCGACCTTCCGGCCGGTCAGGCGCACATGGACTTCCGGCGAAGCCCCGACCAAGGCGAAGCTGTCGGTCTCCAGAATGAACATGTAGGGCGACGGGTTGACCGTGCGCAGGGCGCGGTAGAGGTCGAGCGAGGTGCGCTTGAACTCCCGGCTGAAACGCTGTGAAAGCACGATCTGGAAGATGTCACCGGAGCGGATGAACTCCTTCGAGTCCTCAACCATCTTCTCGAAGGCGTCCTTCGTGAAGTTTCCGGCGGGGACCTGCACCGGGCCGGTGGTGCCCAGGGTGGCGGGGGCAAGCGGGGTGGGGCGGGCGAGGGCGGCGCGCATGCGTTCGAGCTCGGCGCAGGCGGCATCATAGGCGGCACCGGCATCGCCGCCGATGTGCGCATTGACGATGAGCCGCATGGTCTGGTGCGCACGGTCAAAGGCCAGGACCGAGTCGCAGAGCATGAACCACATTGCGGGCACGCCCAGTTGGTCCTTGGCGGCGAGTGGGACGGTCTTTTCCACGCTGTGGATGAACTCGTAACCCAGATATCCGACGGCGCCGCCGGTGAAGGGTGGCAGACCGGGCACCGCGACGGGTTTGTAGCCAGCGAGCTCGGCTTCGAGTTGTTTCAGCGGATCGCCATCGCCGGGCAGGGCGGAGAGGATTTTTCGCGGGTTGCACCCGATGAAGCTGTAGCGGGAGACGTTTTCGCCGCCCTCGACCGATTCGAGCAGGAAGGCCGGGCCGGCGCCGCGGAGCTTGGCGTAGGCGGAGACGGGCGTCTCCAGGTCGGCGAGAAGGTCGGCGCAGACCGGGATGACGTTGCCCTTCCGGCTGAGTTCCAGGAAGGCTTCGCGGGTGGGGGAGACTTGCATGCGTTATTCGACGGTCACCGACTTTGCCAGATTACGCGGCTTGTCCACATCCCGCTTCAACTCCACGGCGATATAATAGCTGAGAAGCTGGACCGGCACAGTCGCCACGACCGGCAGCACGGCCTCGTGACACTCGGGGATGGTAATGACCTCGTCGGCAAGGCCGGCGGGCAGCTCGCAGCTCTCGGTGGCGATGGCGATGATCTTGCCCTTGCGGGCCTTGATTTCCTGCATGGAGGAGACGACCTTGTTGAACATCTCGCCGGACGGCACGAAGAACACCGAGGGGCAGTTCTCGCTGATCAGCGCGATAGGGCCGTGCTTCATCTCGGCCGCAGGGTAGCCCTCGGCGTGGATGTAGGAGATTTCCTTGAGCTTGAGCGAACCCTCGAGCGCGATGGGGAACAGTGAGAGACGGCCAAGGAAGAGGAAGTCGTGATAGTGCGCGTAGCGCTTGGCGATCTCCCGGATGCGTGGGGCCTGCTCCAGGACCTTGCGCACCAGATTGGGCGTGCCCTTCAGGGCGTTCACCATCTCGACGCCATCGCTGAAACTCATGTCACGCATGCGGCCAAGATACAACGCCAGCATGGCACCGATCAGGATTTGGGACGTGAAGGCTTTGGTGGAGGCCACGCCAATTTCCGGACCGACGTGTTGATAGACGCCGCCATCAGACTCACGGGCGATGGTCGAGCCTACGACATTGTTGATCGCAAGCACCTTGTATCCTTTGCGCTTGGCCTCACGCATGGCGGCGAGGGTGTCGATGGTTTCACCTGATTGGCTGATCGTGAAGAACAGGGTGCTGCTGCCCAGCGGCATGTTTCGGTAACGAAATTCCGAGGCATAGTCCACCTCCACCGGCACGCGGGCGAAGCGTTCGACCAAGTGTTCGGTCACGAGGCACGCGTGCCAGGCGCTGCCGCAGGCGAGCAGATGCAGGCGGTCAATCCGGCGCAAATCGACGGCCGAGATGTTCAGGCCGCCAAACTGCGCCGTGCTTCCGTCTTCGGAGAAGCGGCCGCGCATGGTGTTTTCGAGCGCCGCAGGCTGCTCGAAGATCTCCTTCTCCATGAAGTGTTCGTAACTGCCAAGTTCCGCATCGGCGATGTTCCAGGTGATCTTGTCCACCACGGGCGACACGTCCTCGGCGTCGAGGGTGGTGATGCCGAAGCCCTGCGCGGTGATATGCACCAGTTCGCCGTCCTTGAGGTAAACGACGTTCTGAGTGCGGCTGATGATGGCGGAGACATCGCTCGCCAGCATGTATTCGGCGTCGCCCACGCCGAGGATGAGCGGTGATCCCTTGCGCGCGGCCACGATCTCGGCCGGACAGTCGCCGCACATCACGGCAATGCCGTAGGTGCCCTGCACATGGCGCAAGGTCTTGCGCACCGCTTCGAGGAAGCGGCTGCCCTCGGTCGGCACCGGTTCCTTGTGATAGTGGTAGGCGATCAGGTTGCAGAGCACCTCGGTGTCGGTCTCAGACTGGAAAGAATACCCCTTGGTCAGCAGGAACTTTTTGATGCTGGCGTAGTTTTCGATGACGCCGTTGTGGATCAGGGCGATTTTGCCGTCGCTGCTGATGTGCGGGTGGGCGTTGGCGTCGGTCACCCCGCCGTGCGTGGCCCAGCGCGTGTGCCCGATGCCCGTGGTGCCGGTGAGTTTTTGCGCCGGCGTGGCCTTGATCAGGCCGTCCACCCGGCCGATCTTCTTGGCCACGTCAAACCTGCCGTTGTTCTGGATGGCGACACCGGCGGAATCATAGCCGCGGTATTCCAAGCGTTTGAGGCCCTCGAGGTTGACGCCCGATGCCTTTTGTTTGCCGATATAGCCTACGATGCCGCACATAATTGCTTAGATTTGTATTTGGTTTTGGCTGGCGATTTCTGCTCCCCTTCAAATCATACCGCAAGGAATTAGAACACCCCTATTTATGTCGGACTCAAAACGTGTTTTGTCGGTTATCATGGGTGGCGGTCGTGGCACCCGCCTTTATCCCCTCACCAAGGAGCGCTGCAAGCCCGCCGTCCCCCTCGCCGGCAAATACCGGCTGGTGGACATCCCGATCAGCAACTGCATCAACTCGGGCTACAACCGGATCTTCCTGCTCACGCAGTTTCTCACCGCGTCGTTGCACCGGCACATCAACAAGAGCTTTCACTTCGATCCCTTCAACGGAGGATTCATCGACCTGCTCTCGGCCGAGCAAACCAACCTGAGCACGTCGTGGTATGAGGGCACGGCTGATGCCGTGCGCCGCAACCTCGAGCATTTCAACGGACACCAGCACGACTTCATCCTTATCCTGTCCGGCGACCAGCTTTACCGGATGGACTTCCGGAAGATCATCGAGCAGCACGTCGCTACCGGAGCCGATGTGACCATCGCGGCGATTCCGTTCCCTGTCTCCAAGGTTGAAGGTCTCGGTCTCATGCGCGTGAACGACGACCTCTCGATCTCTGAGTTCGTCGAAAAGCCCAAGGACCCCGCCGTCATCAACAGTCTGACAATCAGCCCGGCGCTGGAGGCAAAGTTGGAGGCCTGTCCTGAAAAGCGCTGCCTCGCCTCGATGGGCATCTACGTTTTCAGCCGCAAGGTGCTTCAGCAGGCCCTCGCCAACGACATGAAAGACTTCGGCAAGGAGGTCATCCCGGCGCTCCTCGGCAAGGCCAAGCTTTTCAGCCACATCTTCGAGGGCTACTGGGAGGACATCGGCACCGTGCGTGCCTTCTTCGAGGCCAATCTCGCGCTCGCGCAGCCGCTGCCCCCTTTCAATTTCTTCGACCGCGGCGCGCCCATCTACACCCACGCCCGCTACCTGCCGGCTTCCAAGGTCAACCGTTGCACGATCGACTATGTCGTCATTGGCGACGGTTGTATCGTGACGGACTCCACCCTCCGGCACTGTGTCATCGGCATCCGCTCGGTGTTGGGGGAGAACTCCAATTTTGAGGACGTGGTCATGATGGGTGCCGACTACTACCAGACCAAGGCCGAGGTGAAGGCCGATCGCGACAGCGGGCGACCGCCCATCGGCGTCGGCCGCAACTGCCGCATCAAGCGCGCGATCATCGACAAGAACGCCCGCATTGGCGACGGCGTCTCGCTCTCTCCTGAGGGCAAGGCTGACGGCGATTATCCGCACGGCGTGGTCATCCGCGACGGCATCCTTTGCGTCTGCAAGGGAGCCGTCATCCCGGCGGGATTCTCGCTCTGACCCTCATCGTTGCCAGCGAGGCCCGCCGTCTTCGCTGGCGCCGTTCGCGGTCTCAGACCTTCGTCGTGAACAGTTCCGGGTGGAGGGTCCCCTCGGCCACGCGGGTGACAGGGCCGGTCATGCGGATGGCGAAATTGTCACCGATCTCGATGCCAATCTGACCGCCGGGCATGTGCACGGTGACTTTACGGTCCACGAGGCCGAGCTTGTGGGCGACAGCGGCCGAGGCGCTGGAACTGCTGCCCGAGGCGAGAGTGTAGCCCGCGCCGCGTTCCCAGATCTCGATGCGGATGTTGACGCGGTCGATCACCTGAAGGAACTGGACGTTGGTTTTCCGCGGGAAGTTGGCGTGGGTCTCAAGATGCGGGCCATACTTGTGCGCAATTTCCGGCGAGATGGCCGGGAGGGGAATGACACAGTGCGGGTTGCCGATGGTCGCGGCGGTGAAGGTGAATTCGCGGTCGAGGATTTGGATCTTCTCTTGCAGGACCTCGCGGGCCGGGCCGGTGACGGGGATCTTGGCGCTCTCGAAGCTGACCTGTCCCATATCGATTGTGAGCAGTTGGCCGCCGGGCGCGATGACGACATTCACCACGCCACCCGGGGTGTCCACCGTGAAGGGCGCGGTCGAGACCTTCTTCTGGTCGTAGAGATAGCGGGAAAAGATACGCAGACCGTTGCCGGACTTCTCGGCCTCGGAACCGTCGGGGTTGAAGATGCGCAGCCCGAACTGGGCGCGTTGGGTCGGCAGCGGGCCCCAGAGGATACCGTCGGAGCCGGCGCCGAAGTTGCGGTGACAGATGACGCGGATCTGCTCCGTGGTCGGAGCGGTCCAGCCGGAAAAATCGGCCGGGTCCATGACGATGTAATCGTTACCGAGGGCGTGATACTTATGGAAGCGCATGTTTCTAGAACCGGAAAACAGAGGGCAGTCGGGCCGACGGGTAAATCCTGTAATGCGGTGAACCCACGAAAAAGTGACTCCGCCAACCGAGGCCGGCGGACATTGACTTCAGCCCCTCAACCCGGTGCGAGAGGGGCCGCCGAGGTCGTGGCCAAGGGCTTGGCCGGCTTGCCGTAACCGAGGAGTCCACGGGTCTTGATGACTTCTGCGACCTTGGACGGGACGAGTTTCTCCCAAGAGGCATCGTTGTTCTTGATCCGTTGGAGCACGTCGCGGGAGAAAATCGTGAGATAGTCCTCGTTGTAGCCTGTGATGCAATCGATGTAGTGATTCTCGAGCAGGTGGGCGTAGAGGTTGCGCAGGTGGTCGCTCACGTTGAGGTTGCGCGCGGTGATCAGCACCTTGCCGGCGAAGGCGTGGGCGACGTGAGCGTGGCCGCCCTCGGCGGGGTGGCCGGTCTTCAGGTAGCTGTCGTAGGCCTGCTGCTGCATCGGGTAGATGTAGAGCTTTACGGCGTGGCGGAACATGCGACCCATGGACTCAAGGATGCCGCCCTCCAGGTTTTCGTAATACTTCTCGTTGAAGATCTCGAGGAGGTTGTTGATGCCCATGGCGACGCCGATCATCTCCTTCGTGTAGCGGCGGAAGTAGGACACGAGGCGGTAGAACTCGGAGTAGTTGGAGATCAGCACCGTGAACCCGATGTGGCCGAGCATGTCCACGCGCGAGAGGAAGTCCTGCTCGTCGAGCGAGCCCTCGGCGAGGAGGTTGTTCATCGTGATCTCCATGAGCACGACGATATCTTTGCCCTTCACCAGCGGTTCCTGGAGGAACTGCGCTGTGGCGCAGTTGAGCATGTCCACGTTGACGTGCGTGACTGGACGAAAGCTTCCGCGCTCAACAAGCACGGGACGGTTGTAGATGACCTCGGAGGGCTGGAGCACATCGCCGTTGGGCGCGAACATCACGGCATTGGTCAGGCCGTGCTTCACGAGGTGCAGCGAGAGGATGCGGTTGTCCACGTGCGTGAAGGCCGGGCCGCTGAACTTCAGCATGTCCACCTCAACGCGGTCGGTGCCAAGGTTGTCCACGAGGGACTGGATGAATTTCTCGGGTTCGTCGCGGTAGTAGAACGCGCCGTAGATGAGGTTGGTGCCGACGATGCCCAAGGCCTCCTGCTGGAGCACGTTCTTGCGGTCGAGGGTGCGGACGTGGATGAGGATCTCGCTGGGTTCCTCAAGCGGCTTGGTCTGGAAACGGATGCCGAGCCAGCCGTGGCCGCTGGTCTGGCCGCTCTTGGCGTTGGCCGTGGCGACGGTGTCGGCGTAAACAAAGAAACAGGTGCGCTCGCCGCGTTTCTCGTGGAGCCGCTCCTTCAGCAGGCTGTATTCGTGGCCGAGCATGGTCACGAGGCGTTCACGCGAGACGTAGCGCGGGGCCTTGCCGTAGATGGCGTCGCTGAACGTCATGTCGTAGGCCGACATCGTCTTCGCGATGGAACCGGAGGCGCTGCCCGCCTGGAAAAACACGCGGGCGACCTCCTGGCCGGCGCCGATTTCGGCAATGGTGCCGTAGTGCGTGCCATCCAGATTGATGGTCAGCGCCTTGCGGTTCGTGGTCAGGAATTCCTGTTTTTCGCTCATAAGCGTGGCGGGTTGGGGAAAGATTACATCGGCACAAAGGGATGTCTAGCCGCGTTAAATTCACGGCGGTTTTGGCCGATAAGTAACACAACCGCTTATCGCGGCGAGACTCCGCCCGTCCGCATGACAGGCCGCGGGGCGTTTTTCGCTGGCGGGAGAGGGGACGCGGTTTAGCTTCGCGGCATGAAGAATTTCTTCACGTCGTTTTTTGCCACGATCAGCGCGCTGTTGGTATTCCTGATTGGCGGTGTCGTTCTCGCCTTTGTGCTGCTCGCGATGGTGGTGGCGCTCGGGCAGAAGAAACCGGTCGCAGTCCAGGACGGGTCCTACCTCGTGTTCGACCTTTCGGCCTCAATCCTCGACACGCCGAACCAGGCCGAGGGCATGGAGGAGTTTCTCGAGGCCCTCGGCGGCGAGAGTCGCGGCCGGCTCCAACTGCGGCAAGTGACGCGCGCGATCCAGGCCGCCGCGGACGACAAGGCGATCAAGGGACTTTTCCTGACCGGCTCGATCCAGGCGGACAGCTACGGCTCGGGATTTGCCGCGCTCAAGGAAGTGCGCGAAGCGATCACGGTCTTCAAGGCTTCGGGCAAGCCCGTCAAAACCTATCTCACCCAGGCGCGCACGCGCGACCTCTACCTCGCTTCGGTTGCCGACGAGATCACGCTCGATCCCTACGGCGCGGTGTTTATGCCCGGACTCGCCTCGCAGCCGATGTTCTTTGCGGGTGCGTTTGAGAAGTTTGGCATCGGTGTGCAGGTGACGCGCGTCGGCAAATACAAGAGCGGCATCGAGCCTTACACGCGCAAGGACATGAGCCCGGAGAACCGGGAGCAGATCCAGAAGCTGATCGACGATCTCTGGCAAAATCTGACTGCGGCCGTGCAGGAAGCCCGCAATCTGCCCGCCGGGGCCCTGCAAAAGCTCGTGGACGAAAAGGGCTTCATCCGTGCTGAAGTTGCCAAGGAAGCCGGCTTGGTGGACCGGGTGGCCTATCTGGACGAGGTGCTCGATGGTTTGAAGGCCGACACCGGCCGCAAGGGTTCCTCCCGTCCGTTCAAGCAGATCAACCTGAAAGAGTATGCCCGGCTGGTGGGCCCCAACGGTCTCGTCGCCAAGCGCACGGGTGAAGGCAAAATCGAGATCCATTCCGACAAGGGTCGGGTCGCCATCGTCTATGCCGAGGGTGAGATTGTGGACGGCCACGGTAGCGAAGAGGGTTATATTTACGGGGCCAAGACCGCGCGCCTGCTCCGCCAGATCAGGCAGGATGATGAGGTGAAGGCCGTGGTGCTGCGCGTCAACAGCCCCGGCGGCAGTGTCACCGGCTCGGAGGCGATCGCGCGTGAGGTCCGCCTCCTGCGTGAAAAGAAGCCGGTCGTGGTTTCAATGGGTGCCTATGCGGCCTCGGGTGGCTATTGGATCTCGTCGCATGCCGGCCGGATTTTTGCCGAACCGACCACGATCACCGGCTCGATCGGTGTTTATGGCGTGCTGCTGAATTTCCAAAATCTCTTCAACGACAAACTGGGCCTGACCTTCGACACCGTTAAGACCGGACGCTATGCCGATGCGCTCACCGTCACGCGGCCCAAGACGCCCGAGGAGATGGCCATCATCCAGGAGTCCGTGGACTGGATCTACGACCAGTTCATCACCCGGGTCGCCGAAGGCCGCAAGCTCGAGCGCAAGACAGTAGAGGAAATCGCCCAGGGTCGCGTGTGGTCGGGCAGCGAGGCGCTCAAGCTCGGGCTCGTGGATGAACTGGGCGGCTTGGCCGATGCCGTGAAACACGCCGCCGCCGAGGCGAAGTTGGGCGAGGGATTCCGCGTTGCCGAGTATCCGCGCCCGAAGCAGTTTGCCGAGGCGCTGACCGAGGCCATCGAGGGCCGGCAGCGCGAGAAAGCCCTGTCAGGTCCTGCCGGTGTGCTGGTGGGCGAGGCCCTGCAGGAGTTGCGGGCGCTGGCAAAATTCAACGATCCGCAAGGCTTGTATGCCCGGTTGCCTTTTGATCTGCGCCTCCAGTAATCTGGCCGCATGAATCAGGAATTCGTGCTCAGTCAGAACTGCCCGGCGACAGTCATCCCGGCGGGCGACAAGGTGCGCCTCTCCGCGGGCACCAAGGTTTTCATCACCCAGTCATTGGGTGGCAACGTGACCGTTCGCACCGACCAGGGGCTTTTTCAGATCGCGAAAGAGAACGCGGGGCTGATCGAGGGCTACACCGCGAAGGAGGAGGCGTCTGCGCCCGTGAGCGGCGAGTTCAGCGAGGAGGCGGTCTGGGCTGCGCTCAAGACCTGCTTCGACCCGGAGATCCCCGTCAACATCGTGGACCTCGGTTTGGTTTACGACCTTGCGATTGAGAAAACACCTGCCGGCGGACACACGGTCGAAGTGAAAATGACCCTCACCGCACCCGGTTGCGGCATGGGCCCGGTGATCGCCGAGGACGCGCGAAGCAAGATCGCGCGGATGCCGACGGTCGAGAGCGCGAAGGTCCATATCGTGTGGGATCCGCAGTGGACTCCGCAGATGATCTCCGACACCGGGCGGAAGGTGCTGGGGATCGAGTGAGGCTCAAGCGGTCACCGTATCCAGCGAGCAACTTTCCACCGGTGTCTCGCAATTGGGGCGCGCGATGACGCCGGCATAGGGTTCGTCGGCGAACAGTTTGGTGGGCTCCGTAAGCAGGTGGCGGTCGCAGACGGCGAACAGCTCGGCCTCGGTCATGGCGCGACGCATGTCGAAGAGGAACCGACCTTCGGCATCTACGCTCTGGCCGACAAAGTTCAGGTATTTCTTCATCTTGGCGACGTGCGCGGCCTCCGGGATTTCGGGCGCCCGGGTTTCGCGATAAAGTCGATCCACGTATTCACGGACGTCGGCCAGTGTGGGGGTGAAAATCGGAGCGCACGCAAAGCGCTCGCGGCACTGGCGGAAAATCCACGGGTTGCGGATGGCGTGGCGTCCGATCATGACGCCGGCGGCTCCGGTCTGCGCGAACACGTCGGCGGCCTTGGCGGCGGAGGATACGTTGCCGTTGGCCAGCACCGGGCAACGGACGGTGCGGGCCGCCGTGGCAATGAAGTCGTAATGGACATCGCTGCGGTAGCCTTCCTTGACCGTGCGGCCATGCACGCTGAGCAGGTCAACGCCGTGCTTGTTGATGAGGTCGAGCACGCGCAGATAATTGTCGGTCGAATCGAAGCCGATGCGCATCTTGACCGTGAAAAGCCCCGGCACGGCGTCGCGCAGGCCGCCGATAAGTGCGTCAATTTTATCCGGGTCCCGCAGCAGGCCGCCGCCGACGTTCTTTTTGTAGATCTTCGGGGCGGGGCAGCCCATGTTCAGGTCGATGCCGGCGACGGGGAGCTTGAGCAGTTCCTTCACCGTGCGGACCATGTGCGGAATTTCCTCGCCGATGAGCTGCGCGAAAACCGGGCGGCCGGTGCGGTTCTCCACGATGGAGCGGACGATGTGTTTCTCGGGCCGCGATTGGGCGTGGACGCGGAAGAACTCAGTGAAGAAGTAATCCGGCGCGCCGTAGTGCGCCATCACCCGCATGAAGGGGAGGTCGGTGACGTCCTGCATCGGGGCCAGCGCGGTGAGCGGCTGGCCGGGCAAAAGAGGCGCGGGAAGCGTGCGGGCGGGCGTGGAAACGGCGTGGGTCAAGCGGAGGGATTCTTCGCTTCGCTCAGAATGACATGCAAGGAGAGTTTGGCCCCAAGCGGAGGCTTTGATTGTGGTGGAAAACTCCGGCAAGTCCGGTCGGCTTGTCAGCCATAGGCTTGGCGAAGGCTGAAGACCGGGCCTACTCGTCGTCCTCGTCCTTGCTCTCCTCTTTCTGCTGCTTGAGCACGCGTTCAAGGATCTCGCTCATGTCCTCGACGGCATCGAAGACCTTGTGGGCGACAAAAATGGGACGCTTTTGCTGGAGGGCGAGGACGATGGAATCGCTGGGGCGCGCGTCGAGTTCGAGGAACTTGCGGCCGAGCTCGTTCTGCATGTGCAGGATGATGCGGGCGAAATAGGTGCCCTCGTTGACGTCGTTGATTACGATGCGTTCCAAGGCGATCTCGAAGCCCAGGAGGAGGTGCCCGATGAGGTCGTGGGTAAGAGGGCGCTCCTTTTTTACGCCATTGATGGTCATCGAAATGGCGCTGCCGACACTGGGGTCCACGTAGATGACGAAGGTCTTGTCGGCATTGCCCAGGAAAACCGCGCAGCCGTTGGCCGTGGGCATGAGGCCTTTGATGGAGACTTCGACGATATCAGCGGGCATGAGTGAAAGGTGCGGGCGATGGGCGAAAAGTGCAAGTCAGCGGGAGACAGGTGCGCGGCGGATGGGGCAATCCTCCGGGGTGAGGGCACCCCGGCTCCAGTTTTTCAGAATCCGTGAAGGGCGATACCCCAGTCCTTGGCCTGTTTTAACACGGCCGGTTTTTCGAGGATGATGACCTTGCCGGCTTCCAGCGCAGCGGCGGTGATGCCGGCCTCCTTCATGGTGGCGAGCGTGCGCAGCCCGAAGACGGGCACGTCGAAACGGAAATCCTGCCGGGCTTTCACGGTTTTCACGAAAAGGGTTTCGTCGGTCTTGAAGGTGCCGGCGCGCCGCAGCATGTCGTCGGTGCCTTCGAAGGCCTCGACGGCCAGCACGGTGCCCTTGCGCACAACGCAGCCTTGGCCGATGTCGAGGCGGGCGATCTCGCGGGCGATGTGGATGCCGTGCTCGAGGTATTCGGCATCGGTCGGCAGTTTTGGGCCGGCCATGTTGCCGGGGGCGGCCATCTGGTCGTCAATGAAGGCGCGGGCATCGAGCAGCTTCACGCCCAGTTTCTCGATCTCCGTGGCGATGGCGCCGAAGATGGTCTCGGCGTTGCGGCGCTTCAGGGAAAAGAGGATGGCGGCGGCCTTGAGGTCGGGTGTCAGGCCGTGGAAGAGCTTCTTGGGCTTCACCTGGCCGGCCATGAGGGCGTAGCCGGCGCCGAAGTTTTTCAACGCGTCGAGCATCTTGCCGATCTGGCCGACGTTGAGCGTGACGCGCTCGCTGGCCGGAAAGGAGTTGATCAGCGCCGGCTCGGTTTCGTCATCCATCGCGATCAGCCGCAGCGGCACGCCGGCAGCGCGGATGGCCGCGGCGGTGATGACCGGATAATTGCCGCGGCCCGCGATGAGGGCGACGGGGCGCTTGGGGTCAAAATCCGTGGGCAGGAAGGCGGAAGGCATGGAGTAGACGAGGGACCAAAGACTAGGGACAAGGGACTGACGGACGACAATCATGGAGTGGGCATGATCACCCAGCCAATCCGAAGGTATCCATGGAGCGGCACTATCGTCGCGCCGCTAAAGGTCCTTTGTCCCTTACGACTGCGAACCGTAGTATTTCTTGTAGCTCCGGTAGTAGCGATAGTTCGAGTAATACTCGATCCGCCGCGGGGAGAGCCCGTTGAGCACGATGCCGAGCAGCTCGTTTTTGCTCTCCCTGAGCTGTTTGATATAGAGCCGGATGTGTTTCCGGTAGGCGCGGTTGAAGCGGCAGACGTAGATTACTTCGTCGGTGCGCTCGGAAATCAAGAGCGAGTCGGTGACGGCGCCCATCGGGGGGGAATCCACGACGATGAGGTCGAAATGCTGTTTCATGGCCTCTATGAACTGGCCGAAGACGGGGTTCTCCAAGAACTCGGTGGGACTCTTGGAGCGGCCGCCGGAGCGCAGGAGGTAGAGATTTTCCTCCGCCTTGGTCAGGCCCAGCGACGCATCGGTGAAGGGATCCTCGGGTATCTTGGCCCCGGCCTCAAACCAGGCGATCAGGCCGGCTTCATTGGTCAGCTGGAAGTGCCGGTGCAACATCGGCCGGCGCATGTCGCAGTCAATGATCAGCACGCGCTTGCCGTGGCGGGCGAAGGAGGCCGCGAGGTTGCAGCTGATCATCGTCTTGCCCTCGCCGGGGATGGTGCTGGTGACGAGAATGGACTTCGGGAAGTCGAGTTTGGACTGAATCTTGACCGCGCTGTAAACGCTCAGGAAGGCCTCGGAACCGGGGGAAGCCTTGTTGCTGGTGACGAGGGAGTGCTTCTCGGTATCAGGCACGTCGCCGAGTTCGGGAATGATGCCGAGGAGGTGGGCGCCGATGAAGCCTTCGATGTCCCAGGCGCTCTTGACGCGGTCGTCCACGAAGCTGAGGCCGACGGCGACGCCGACGAACACCAGCAGGCCGAGCCCGAGGGAAGTTTTGATGATGCTGCGCAGGTTCGGCGTGTAGGGAGCGCCCGAAGGCAGGGCGCGGTCGAGCGGCTTGACCGGGATGTTCTCCAGATTCTTGGACGTGGTGGCCTGCGCGAGACGGTCGAGGATCTGGAGGTAGTTGTTTTTCGCGACCTGCGCTTGGTTGTCGAGGCTCTTGAATTCGACGGAAAGCTCGCCGAGACGCAGTTGCTCCCGCTCGGCGTCCTTGTATTCCTTGGCATAGGAGGCCTCGGTTTCCCGGAGTTTTTCGAGCTGCGTCCGGAGGGCGGAAATGGATTGTTCGATGTCGGTGCGGATCTGGGCCGAGACGACTTCGATCGAGTTCGCGGCGTCAATCATCTTGGGGTGCCGCTCCAGGTAACGTTCGCTGAGGATGGCCTGGTGGTTCTGCAGGTCGGTGAGCCGGTTCTTTAGGGCGGGAATGTTGCCGTAGGCTGCGATGTAGCCGATATCGAGCAGGTTGTCGCCGGCCTGCTGCGTCCGTTCGATCTGACCCAGCTGGTTCTCGATATCGATGCGGGCCTTGCGGGCGTCGGTGAGGCTGGTGTTGTAGCCCCGGAGACGGTCGCTGACGATGTTGATGCTGTTGTCCACCGAGACGAGGTTGTGCTTCCGGCGGTAGTCCTGCAGGCGGCCCTCGGCTGCTTCGGATTCCTTGCGCAACTCCTCGGCGCGGCTGCGGAGGAAATTCACGGCGTCCTCATTTTTGCCGCCGGCGTTCTCGAACAGGTAACGCATGAATTGTTCGACGTAGCGGTTGGCGAGCAACGCGGCGCCCTCAGCATCCCGGTTGGTGACGGAGATGTGAATGAGGAAACTGTTGCGGATGGAAAGCGGGCTCATGCTGCCCAGGAGCTGGCCAACCGGCGGCGGATTTTCGCCGGGAGCGAGCTCGGCGATGTAGGGACGCTGCAGGATGCGGACCTCCTCGGCCGTCAGCGACTGCGCCACCATGGTGCGGAGTTTGCCGCTCGTAAGGATTTGGAGGTAGGTGTTGAGATCGACGTCGTGGCGGATGGAGGTGTCCACGACCTGTTCGTTCAGCACGACGCGCTCCGGGCGCTCAAACTGCATCGTGGCCGTGCTGGCATACATCGGGGTTTCCTGGGCCTTGTAGTAGCCGAAACCCAGGGCCACGATCACCGCCACGGGCAGGGCGATCCAGAGGCGCTCCCGCAGGATGATGTAGTAATCCCGCAACGTGCGTCGCTCCGAGACGTGCGCATCGTTGCCGTGGAGCGAGCCTCCGTGCTTGGCCGGGGCAGCGTGATGGGAAAAATCCGGGGAGGACATCGGTGTCGGCTCAGATCAGTCGTTCCGGCACGTAAACAATGTCACCTGGTTGCAGCAGAAGTGTGGAATCATCGGTTTTGCTGTCTTTCTTGCCCTTGATGACACTATCCACGTCCACAGTGAAGACTTTCTTGGTGCCATCGGACAGGATGCGCGTGATGGTCACGGCGGAGCCCTTGCCGATGTCGGTGAGGCCGCCGGCCTTGGTGACCAGTTCGACCACGGTGAGAGTGGACTCGATGGGCAGGGTGTAGCGGCCCGGGGTGCGGATGGCACCTTGGATGGAAACCTCGCGCGGGGCGTATTCTTCGACGCTGACAGTAACCTGCGGGTTGCGCAGGAAGCGGCCGTCCTTGTAGGCGTTCTCGATGGCGGTTTGGGCTTCGTTGAGGGTGAGTCCGCCGATGGCGATCTCCCCGATGAGCGGCAGGTTGACCCGGCCGCGGGCGTCGATGCGGGTGAGGCTGGTGAGGTCCTCTTCCTGATACACCACGATTCGCACACGATCGGCGAGGGCCAGGGTGTGGATGTAGTTCTTCTTATCCAGGGCCTGGCCCCGGACATTGCCCAGCGCGGCAACCAGGAGGAGGGGGAGGACAATCAGGCGGCGCAGGCTCATGGGGTGGGGGATTAGTAGCGGCTGGAGATGTCGAAGGAGAATCCGTGATTCTCAAAATCGGCGAGGGCGAACGAGGACCAATTCTTGAGGTAGGTGTAGGAGGCGCCCAGCTGGAGGTGATCGTTCATCCGGTAGTGCGAGCTCACTTCCCAGGAATAGAAGGTATCCCGGCGGGGCGTGGTTTCGTTGAGGAACTTGTTGCGCCCAGCGGAAAGGGTCGCGGTGACGTCCAGTTTGCTGTTGTAGGTGTAAATGGCGTTCAGGGCGGCGGTCGTGGTGTCCACGGACGTGCCGGTCGCGATCGTGCTGAAGTCGCGGGCGCCCTGGAGGCTCAGCATCAGCTTGCGGGTGATGGGCCAGTTGACAGAGGCGCTGGCGTTGAACTGGCTGTATTGGTCGTCGCCGCGAACATCGCGCACCTGGTAGCCGAAGCGGACGGTGCCGGTCATCTTGGAAAACAATCCGCCCGTGGCGCCGAGGTTGAACCAGTGGTCGAGGCTCCGGCGCGCGTCGGAGGTGCGCGACGAGCGGAAGCGGTAGCCGGCGAAGAGGTCGAGCTTGGAGGTGTAAACGTAGAACAGGTCCAGCGCCTCCGAGTAGTCGGCGTAGTTGAGCAGCACCTGGCTGTCGCTGTAGGTCCGGCGCAGGTAGCCGGTCGTGGAGGTCACGTAGAGCTTTTCGTTGATCGGGTAGCGCAGGCTGAACTCGACCGGCACGTTCCAGGAGTTGGTGCGGAGGTTGATCGCGCTGTCCGAGCGGCTTTCGCGGTAGGCGGAGAGCTTGAGCGAGCCGGTCGTGCGGCCCGTGGACTTTTGGAAATTCACCGAGAAATTCGGGTTCCAGGCATTCTCATCGGTGAACTCGCCATAGCGCACGTAGTCCACGCGCACCGTGGAATCCACGGCGATGATGCCCGCGCGTCGTTTCAGTTCGGCGCCCGCGTGGGCGGTGATGCTGTAATCGCCCTCGCCGTCGCGTTGCGAAAAGATGTTGCTGTTGTGGCTGAAGCCCACGCCGCCGAACACGAAGATCTGGTTCTTGGTGCCATCAATGTTCAGCAGGGCCTGCGAGGGCGCGGCGGCAAGCAGCGTGGAAACTAGCAGGATTCGCGTGCTGACGTGGCGCATGAGGCGGGGCGGGATGCGGGGTGTTCAGGTGCCGGGCAGGCGGTCGGGGCTGATCACGATCTGGTTGGGAGGATTGCCGGGGACGGTCGGGTTGGCGACGATTTCCTGATTGTCCCCTGCACCGGCGGCCTCGTCGTCGTTCGCGCCGGGCGCCGTTTCACCGGGACGGTCCAGGCCTTCCTCGGCGCGGCGGGCGATGATTTCGAACGTCACGGATTTGCGCGCATTGCAGGCCATCTCGACGCGGCGGTCATTCATGGGCATGACCTCACGGGGGATGGGCTGGACGGTGATAACAACCGGCTGGTCGTTGTTCGAGGCCGGGATGAACGCCCGTTCGCCGGGACGCAGGATCTGGCCGCCGACATCCTTGAGGCCGGAGCGCACCGTCAGGTCGCCCTCGAGCAGGTCCACGAGGGTGCCCGCGGGAGTGGCCTCGATGACGACCTTGCCGCCACGGATGTTCACCGTGGCATGCGGGGTGGTGTAGAGCATCGAACTGCCGGAGATCAGCTGGCTGGTGCAAATGCCCACCGCGCCGTAGGGGACGTTGATGTTGCTCTGGGAAACGGAAGGCTCGAAGCGGGTCGCCAGCTGCTGGGTGTAGTCCGATTTGAACGGTTCCTGCTGGAAGCGGCTGATCTCGACACGGGTGATTTGATCGACGAACAGGCCCGTGCCGTTTGAGTAAACAAAGGCGTTGTGGGCGTCGGCCTTGGTCACGATCACCGTGCCGGGCGCCTCGAAGGCCGTGGCTTGGCGGGCGACGTAGATCTTGTCCCCGTTCATGATTTCCGTCGGGCCCTTCGTCTCGGCGAGGTAGAGCTTGCTCAACGGCCCCTTGTTCAAGGGCGCTTGACGCTGGGCGAACGCCAGGGGCGCAACGAGCAGCGAGCACAACAGCAGAAGCCGGGCGGGGTGGGTGACGAAAGTTTTCATGACGGGATTAATCAGGCAGCCAGCTGTTAAACGGTCATTTGGGGCTGCATTTGAGTATCCCAGATTTTGACTAGGGTGTTTCACCTATGCAAGTGCAATTAGGCGAAGGCACCCCGGTCCTCACCTAACTAGCTAAACGATAATGTTTATCAACCTTCCTTTTACGTAAATCGTCCGCCGGATGGCCTTACCGGCGAGGTGCGGCCCGGCTTTGTCGTGCTGGAGCGCCAAGGCCGTCAGCTCCTCCTCGGTCACGGTCGGCGCGACGCTCAGGTCGCCGCGGTGTTTGCCGTTTACCTGGATGACAATGGTGACGGTGCTCGCGACGAGCTTGGCCGCGTCGAACGCCGGCCAGCCGGCGGTCATGATGGAGCCGGTTTCCCCGAGGCGGGCCCAGAGTTCCTCGGCCAGATGCGGAGCGAGCGGGGCGACGAGGCGCAGCAGGTCGAGCACGGCCTGCCGGGACAGGGCGGGCTCTTTCTGGAACGCGTTCACCAAAATCATCAGCTGCGAGATCGCGGTGTTGAAGCGCAGGCCGTCGAAATCCTCGCCCACCTTCTTGATCGTCTCGTGCAGGAGCTTTTCGGTCGCAGGCGTGAGCGCGGCGCCAGCGGCGATACGCGGATTCACGTCGCCCTCTTCGGTCAGGCACTCGCGCCAGACCTTCTTGAGGAAACGGTGCACGCCCTCGATGCCCTTCGGGTTCCACGGCTTCATGGCCTCGAGCGGCCCGAGGAACATCAGGTAGAGGCGCAGCGTGTCGGCGCCGTATTCGCGAATGATGTCGTCGGGATTCACCACGTTGCCGCGGCTCTTGGACATCTTCACGCCGTCCTCGCCAAGGATGATGCCCTGGTGGAACAGCTTCTTGAACGGCTCGGCCTGCGGCACGACGCCGAGGTCGAAGAGCACCTTGTGCCAGAAACGCGCGTAGAGCAGGTGCAGCACCGCGTGCTCGGCGCCGCCGACGTAGAGGTCGGGCACGCCCCAATACTTCAGCGCCTCAGGCGAGGCGAGCGCGCCGGCGTTCTGCGGGTCGAGATAACGCAGGTAATACCAGCACGAACCGGCCCACTGGGGCATCGTGTTGGTTTCGCGGCGGCCGCGCACCCACGCGTCGCCGGCGGGCTGCGCCTGCGAAGCCGGCACGCTGGCGCCGGTTTGCACGTTGAACCAAATCTCCAGCCACTCGGTGACGTTCGCCAGCGGGCTCTCGCCCGTGCCGCTGGGCAGGTAGGACTGCGTCTCGGGCAACGTGAGCGGCAGCGAGGTCTCGGGCAGCGGCAGCGCGAACTGCGTGACGCCGTTCTCGACGAAAGTCACGGGGGACGCGGGCAGGTCCTGGCGCAGCGCGGCGGCCTTGCGGTAATCGGCCTCGCTCACCCAGACGATCGGGAACGGCTCACCCCAGTAACGCTGTCGCGAGAACAGCCAGTCGCGGAGCTTGTAGTTGATCGTGGCCTTGCCGATGCCCTTGGTGGCGAGGTCGGCGGAGATCTTTTTCTTGGCGTCGGCCCAGTCCATCCCGTCGTAGCCGGGCGAGTTGATGAGCTTGCCGTCGCCGGTGTAGGGGAGGGTTTCGCTACCGTCGGCCGCGGCGATGACGCGCGGGATGGGCAGATTGTATTGTTGTGCGAACTCGTAGTCGCGCTCGTCGTGCGCGGGCACGGCCATGATGGCGCCGGTGCCGTAACCCATGAGCACGTAGTCGGCGATCCACACGGGGACCTTGGCGCCGTTGACGGGATTGATCGCGTAGCTGCCGGTGAAGACGCCGCTCTTTTCCTTGGCGGCTTCGGACATGCGTTCGACGTCGCTCTTGGCGGCGGTCTTCTTGCGATAGGCTTCGACGGCGTCGCGCTGGGAATCCGTCGTGAGCGCGGGCACGAGCGGATGCTCGGGCGCGAGCACCATGTAGGTGCAGCCGAAGAGAGTGTCGGGACGCGTCGTGAAAATCTTCAGGTCGCCGAGCGTGGCGTTCTCCAGCTTGAACAAGACCTCGGCGCCCTCGCTGCGGCCGATCCAGGCCTCCTGCATGCGCTTGGTGGAGTCGGGCCAGTCCACGCCCTTGAGGCCGTCC
>CBINOW010000027.1:0-37781 GCA_966252395.1 uncultured Oleiharenicola sp.
GCGCGCGCGGTCTCGATCACGATGGAGTTCTTCGCAAACGGCAGCGCGTCGAAGAAGAACATCTCGAACTTCACGCCGTTGGCCTTCTCGGGCTTCACGGCCTTGCCGGCGGCATCGATCGTGGCGATTTTCTTGTCGGCGCGATGAAACGGCAGCGCGACATCCTCGCCGCCCGCGGCCATGCGGCGGGCGAATTCGCGGTCGATGACGTGGATCGCGATGCTGCCGGCCGCGTATCGCAGAGAACCGTCGGCGTTCGTCTCCTTTTGCATGCTCATCGGCATGTCGCTGTATTCGACGACGACGATCTTGCCATCCTGCAGGCAGAAGTGGCCGACCTTCTCCTCGGGGTAGGCCTTGATCACCATCTTGCTCGACATCTCGGAGCCGGCGGCGAGGTGGAAACCGATGAACTCCGCGTCGATGCAACGCACGAGCGGGTTGTCCACCTGGAAGTAGCTGAGCGTGTCCACGCCCTCGGCCTTCATCAAGTCGAGCGCGCCACTGCGGTGCAGCGCCCGCAGTGAACCGCCGTGACCATCCGGACTGAGCGCGAGCGAGCCGCGAGTCTCGAGCAGAATCTTGCCGTCGTAACCGACCGCCGGCATGCGGCCTTGGCGGAAGAAATGCACGCGGCCCTGGTTCAGGCCGAAGAACTTGTTCTCGGCGAAGAAGCCCTCGGTCTGCGCATGATTCGCGTGGCTGGTCATGATGAACCAGTGCAGCGGCTTGCCATAGCGGAGACCCGCGGCCTTGAGCTTCTCGGCGAAAACCTGGAACAGCGACTTCTGCTTCAGCGGCGTGACGGCAAAGGTGCCCTTCGGGCCGTCGTAGCCGAGGCGCGTCCCCTGCCCGCCCGCCACCGTGAAGGCCGCCACGCGGCCGGCGCGCAACGCCTGTTCGCCGAGCGCCCGGGCCCGGGTCCACTGCGCCGCATCGCCGCCGTTGGCGGGCAGGCGCGTGACCGGCGCCGGCGCGAGGCCGTCGAGGTTGGCGCCACCGCCGCCGGTCTTGAACACAAGCGTCCGGTTCAGGCGCTCGACCTCGGCGAGGTCAACCTCGCCCGCCTGCGCGGCGAGTTCGGCGCGTTCGTTCGCGTTGAGCGAATCCCAGAAGGCAAAGACCTGCCCCTGGCCGGCGGCACGGTAGTTCGTGATCAGTTGTTCGTGGCTCATGGTTTCACTTCTTCGAAGCGGAAGACAAATTCGTCGCCCTTGGCGTAGCCCAGCTTCTGCCGGATCAGGTGCTCCACCAGCTCCGGGTCGTTGCGCAGGCGCTCGAGATACCGGCTCTGCGCCTGCAGCTTGGCCTCGGCCTCGGCCAGCAGGCGCTCCTTGGATGCCAAGTCGGCCTGCCGGGCCTTCAACTCCCGCTGCATCCCGACAAAAGCCGTCACGGCCCAGAGCGTGATGCCCGCGAAAAGGACACCGAAAAGTCCGTTGATAAATTTGCTGAGATTCACCCGGGGAAAGGCGTCCAGATAAAGGTGCGCGCCACACGTCAGGCAATGCTTTTCAAAGCGCGTTGACGTGCTTTTGGCGTGCTTTTTCCCGTGTGGCCCAAATACTTGCCGGACGATGTATCAAAACTTCTACGGATTTACGGAGATGCCGTTCCACATCACTCCGGACCCGAAGTTTCTCTACCTCAGCCCCACCCACCAGGAAGCTCTCCAGCACCTAAAATACGGGGTAACTGAGAAGAAAGGGTTCATCGTGCTCATCGGCGAAGTCGGCTGCGGCAAGACCACGCTCTGCCGGAAATTCATGAGCGAACTCGACCCCGCCCACTTCGACACCGCGCTGATCCTCAACCCCCGCGTCAACGAGACGCAGATGCTGCGGGCCATCCTCACTGAGCTGGGCGAGCACAACGTCGCCAAGAGCAAGAACGACCTCGTGTCGCAGATGAACCAGATCCTGCTCGACCGCATCGCCAAGGGCCGCGAGATCGTGCTCATCATCGACGAGGCGCAGAACCTTTCCTTCGAGGTCTTCGAGCAGGTGCGGCTTCTCTCCAATTTGGAAACGGACAAGCAGAAGCTCCTGCAGATCGTCCTCATGGGCCAGACCGAGCTGAAGGAGCGCCTCGCCGCCGAGGAACTACGCCAGCTCCGCCAGCGCATACTCGTCCACTACGAGCTCCGTCCCTTCACCCGCGAGGAGATGGACCGCTATATCCAGCATCGCCTGTCCGTCTCGGGCAGCGCCGGCCGGCCCTACTTCACCAAGTGGGCCATCCGCCACATCCACAAGACCAGCCGGGGAATTCCCCGCATCATCAACAACCTTTGTGACAAAGCCCTCCTCTCGGCGTTCATCCGTGACTCCGACGAGGTCAACTATTGGGACGCCCGTCGCGCTGTGCGCGACATGAACCGTCTCACCGCCTGACCATGAGCCTGATCAACGAAGCGCTCAAGAAAGCGCAGAAACAGCGCACCGGTGAGACTCCCTCATTGAGTGCCGCGCCCTCCATCGGCGGAGAGCGCCCGGACCAGATCGCCCGCCGCGGCAAATCCTCCGGCCTCGGCGAATTCCTCCTGCCCCTCGGGCTCGGCGGCGCCGCGGTCGCCTTGGTGGTGGTCGGCGCCGTTTACTTTTTCACGAGGAAGAGTGAGACGCCGGCACCGGCTGCTCCGGCTCCCGTGGTGGCCAGCACGCCGGCCGCCGCGCCCGCGCCGCAACCGGTCCAGCCGGCCGCACCGGTGCAGGTCGCACCGCAACCGGTCGTGACTTCGCCGCCCGTGGTCGTGGCCGCACCCTCAACCCCCGCGCCCGCTCCACAATCCGTCAGCACGTTCACCGTGCCCAACGTAGCCGCCTCCGCTCCGGCCACGCCGCAGTCCGAACCGGTCCGTCCGGCGGCTCCGGCCGTGACCTCTCCAGCCCCGGCGCCGGCCGTCGTCACCCTCACCCTGCCGCCCGCCCCCGCACCGCAGCCCGTCCAACCCGCCGCGCCCGCTCCCGCGGTCGCACCCAAGTTCGAACCGCGCGCGATCAATTTTATCGAGGGTCTGCGTGTGACCGGCATCCGCGTGTCCGGCACCGACCCCAAGGACAGCAAGGTGCTGATGAACGATCGCGTTTACCGCCTTGGCAGCCTGGTGGACGCCGAGATGGCGCTGCGACTCGTCGGCATCACGGCCACGTCGCTCACCTTCGAAGACGACCGCGGCGCGCGCTACACGCGTTTGTTCAACTGAAGAGGGAGGAAATGGTTATCGGTTGCACGTTAGCCGTTATTGGCTGCGACCGATAACCCAGCGCCCTCTCAATACGCCGACTTCGGCGGGAAGAATACCTGCCAGAAGGTTTTCACCGTGATCTGCAGGTCCAGCCAGATGGACCAGTGGGCGATATAGTAGAGATCGAGACGTATGCGCTCATGCAGTTGCTCCGGGGTCGTGATCTCCCCGCGGAATCCCTGGCTCTGGGCGAGCCCCGTGATGCCGGGCTTCACCCAGTGCTTGGAACGGTAGGAACGCACCTGCCGCTCGAACTCCTCGTCGAGCACGGGCATCACCGGCCGCGGCCCCACCACGCTCATCTCCCCGATGAGCACGTTCCAGAACTGCGGGAACTCATCGAGGCTGTGCCGGCGCATGAACCGCGCGAACGGATAAACGCGCTCGTCCCCCGCGCTGGCCTGTCGGCCCTCCGCCTTGGCATCGGCCGGCGCCAGGTGCATCGAGCGGAATTTCAGCATCGGAAACTCCGCGCGCCCCTCCCCCGACCGCGCACGCACATGAAACAGCGGTCCGGGCGACTGGAAGCGCTGCACCAGCCACACCACGAGCATCAGCGGCGGCAACGCCAGCACCACCGCGGGCAGTGCCACCAGGATGTCGAAAATCCGCTTCACCGCCCGGTTCAAAGGCTCCTCCAGCGGCTCGTCGTGCAGGGTGAAGAAATGATGCCCGCCCTCATCCGAGGACACCACCGGATGCCCCAGCACTTCTTCCACCTGATGATGGACCAGCAACCGGCAGCCGCGGGCCTGGCATTGATCCACGATTTGCCGGGCAATCATCGCGTCGGCGGGCACCTCGAGCAGGATCACCTGGCCGATATTCTTTTCCGCCAGCACGCGCGGCAGATCGACCGCCACGCCCGCCAACGGCACGGGCATGGCGCCCTCGGCCAGACCGGTGGCGTTGTCCATTGAAAGAAACCCCACCGGATGCACCCCGAGATGCAGCCGCTGCTTCAGCCACTCGTTGAGCATGGGAAGCGTCCGCGCCCGTCCGATGAAAAGCGTGGGGATTTGCTCTCCGCTTCCGTAGAAAAAACCGGCCAGCTGGCGCGGCAGCCAGCGGTGCAGGCAATACAGGCCCAGCCAGCTCCAGATCAGGAAGGAGCCCAGGAAAAGGCGGCTGATGCTGCGGTCCTGCGTGGCGAACATCATGGTGAACACCGCCAGCGCCACCAAGCCGACCTGCTGCATGGCCAGGCTGCCCGCCTCGGAGATGGACAGGCGGGTCAGCCGCGACTCCACGGCCAGCAGCCGGCCGCCTCCCACCAGCAGACCGATGACCACACACAGGAAATACGGCAGCAGATTCACCTCCCGGCTCAATTTTACCACCGGGACGTAGCGCATGATTAGCTCCGCATAGAGCCAAAACCACACCCCCACTCCCAACAGGAGGACGGTGCCATGGATCCGAACCAAGCCGCGGTGACGATTGGCGAGCATGAGGAGGTAACCGCCGCAGTGTGCGCGGCGTCTGGAGACCGGCAAGCTTCGGTTCCACAGCATTTTCCCGACCTTCCGACCGTCGAATAGATTGCGCGTGTGCCGAGCACCGCTTTATTTTTCGACATCCTCCATGGCCTCCTCCCGCTTCCTCACTTTCACGATCGGCACCCTCATCGTCGCCTCCGCCGCCGGCTATTATTTCTACCAGAAGCGCACCACGGCCGCCGCCAAGCCCCCGGCCTACAACACCGCCGTCATCGCCAAGGGCAGCATCCGGCAGGTCGTCACCGCCACCGGCCAGCTCGCTCCGCTGCTCGAGGTGGACGTCGGCAGCCAGATCTCGGGCCTCGTCATCAAACTGCACGCGGACTTCAACACCCCGGTCAAAAAGGACCAGATCCTCGTCGAGATCGACCCCGCCACCTACCAGCAGCGCTTGCGGCAAGCCAAGGCCGACCTCGCCTCCACCCAGGCCAGCAATCGTCTCCAACAGCTGAACACCGAGCGCACCCGCGAACTCTTCGAGAAGAAACTCGTCACCCAACAGGAGCTCGACCAAGCCGAGGCGCAGCTCGCCCAGTCCAACGCCCAGCTCCTGACTCGCGAGGCCTCCGTCGAGAACGCCAACGTGGATCTCGCCCGCTGCACCATCCGCTCCCCCATCGACGGCATCGTCATCGCCAAGCAGACCGAAGAAGGCAAGACCGTCGCCGCCAGTCTCAACGCCCCGGTGCTCTTCACTATCGCCAACGACCTCGCCAAGATGCAGATCACGGCCGCGGTCGCCGAGGCCGACATCGGTTCGGTGCGCGAGGGCCAGGCCGTGACCTTCACCGTGGACGCCTTTCCCAACCGTTCCTTCAACGGCCGCGTCTCCCAGGTCCGCAACGCCGCCAAGACCGTCTCCAACGTCGTCACCTACGACACCATCATTGACGTGGACAACCGCGACCTGCGGCTTCGCCCGGGCATGACCGCCAACGTCTCGGTGATCGTCGCCAGCCGCGAGGACACGCTCAAGCTGCCCAACGCCGCTCTGCGCGTGCGCCTGCCCGACGCTTCCGGCGCAGCAGCACCTGCGCCGGCCGCGCCTGCCCAGACCGCCCAAGCCGCCCCTCAGGCGGCCGCCGCGCCTGCTGCGGGTGGTGGCAACGGCGGCGGCGAGGGCGGCGGCCGCCGGGGTGGTGGTGGCGGCGGCGGTGGCGGCATGCGCGCTTTCTTCCAAAACCTGACGCCCGAGCAGCGCGAAAAAGTTCAGGCCATCAACGCGGAGTTGGGCATCGATTTCCGCCAGGGCCCGCCTACCCCGGAACAACGCGAGCAGATGCGCAAGCTCATGGTCGAGCGCGGCGTCATCACGGCCGAGCAAGCCGCCGAGATGGCCGGAACCCGCTCCGCCGCACCCGGCGAGGTCGTGGTCACCACCCGCACGGTTTACCGCCTGCCCGGCGGCGACAAGACCGCCAAGCCGGAACCCGTTTCCATCAAGGTCGGCATCACCGATGGCGTCGCGTCCGAGATCATCGACGGTCTCAAGGAAGGCGACACCATCATCACCGGCCTGCAGGTGACCGGCACCGGCGCCAGCGCGGCGCCCGCCCCCGCCAACAACCCGTTCGGCGGCGGCCAGCGGCGCTTCTGAGCCATGACTCCTGTCGTCCAGCTCGACGAGATCCACAAGATCTACGACTCCGGCGAAGTCCCCGTGCATGCGGTGCGCGGCGTGTCGCTCACGATCCAGCGCGGCGAATTCGTCGCCGTGATGGGCGCCAGCGGTTCCGGCAAGTCCACCCTCATGAACCTGCTCGGCTGCCTCGACCGGCCGACCAAGGGCCGCTACCTGCTCGACGGCACCGACGTCGCCGGCCTCGGCCGCAACGAGCTGGCCGATCTCCGCAACCAGAAACTCGGCTTCGTCTTTCAGGGCTTCAACCTCCTTTCCCGCACCACCGCGCGAGAGAACGTCGAGCTCCCGATGCTCTACGGCCTGCATCGTTTCTCCTCCAAGGAAATCCATCAGCGCGCGCTCAAGAGCCTCGATCTCGTCGGCCTGTCCAAGCGTGCCGATCACTTCCCCAACCAGCTCTCCGGCGGCCAGCAGCAGCGCGTGGCCATCGCCCGCGCCCTCATCAATGAGCCGCAGGTGCTTCTCGCCGACGAGCCCACGGGCAACCTCGATTCCAAGACCTCCGTCGAGATCATGGGCGTGTTCCAGAAACTCAACGAGCAGGGCATCACCATCGTGATGGTCACGCACGAGCTCGACATCGCCCACTACTGCAAGCGCAACCTCATCATGCGCGACGGCCGGCTGGTGAGCGATGTGCAGGTCGAGAACCGCCTGATCGCGACCCAGGAGATGGCCAAGCTCCAAGCCGCCGAAGCCGCAGCCAAGCTCACCGCCTGACCATGCGCTTCTGGAACACCATCAAGATCGCCCTTCGCGCCCTCCGACGCAGCGCCCTGCGCTCCGTGCTGACCGCGCTCGGCATCATCATCGGCATCGCCGCCGTGATCGCCGTAGTCAGCATCGGCAACGGCGCCCGCTCCCAGGTCGAGGCCTCCATCGCCAGCCTCGGCCAGAACATCATCACCGTTTTCCCCGGCAACTTCACCTCCGGCGGCGTGCGCGGCGGCTGGGGCACCGCGAGTTCGCTCACGGTCGAGGACGCCTTGGCCATCCAGCGCGAGGTGGACGGCATCGCCGCCGTCAGTCCCGAGATGCGCGACCGATCGCAGGTCATGGCCAACGGCCTCAACTGGAACACCCAGGTGCTGGGCGAGGATGTCACCTACCTCGGTATCCGCACCTGGAGTATCGCCGAGGGCGAGATGTTCACCGAAGCCGACGTCTACGGTGCGACCAAGGTCTGCGTGATCGGCGCTTCAGTCGTGAAGCAGATCTTCCCCGACGGCGACGCCATCGGTCGGGACATCAAGATCCGCAACATCCCGGTCAAGGTCGTGGGTGTGCTCGCCTCCAAGGGCTTCAACTTCTTCGGGCAGGACCAGGACGATGTCGTGATCATTCCCTACACGAGCCACCTCCGCCGCTTTTCACGCCGGCCCAACCTCAACTCCATCCTCATCCAAGCCCAGAGCCCCGAGGTCATCGAGCGCGTGCAGAAGGACGTCACCGACCTGCTCCAACAGCGGCGGCAGGGCCGCGAACCGGACTTCACCGTGCGCAGCCAGCAGGAACTCGCGGAAGCCGCCACGGCCAACGCCAAGACCATGACCTTCCTGCTGACCGTCATCGCCATCATCTCGCTCATCGTGGGCGGCATCGGGATCATGAACATCATGCTCGTGTCGGTCACCGAGCGAACCCGCGAGATTGGCATCCGCCTCGCCGTCGGCGCTCACGGTCGCGATGTGCTGCTGCAGTTTCTCATCGAGTCCATCATCCTCAGCCTCATGGGCGGCGGACTGGGCGTGTTGCTCGGCGTCGGTGTCTCACAGATCATCTCCAACGTGAACGGCTGGCCTGTGCTGCTTTCGACCTTGTGGATATTCATCGCGTTCGCCGTGAGCGCGGTCATCGGCATCGCCTTCGGCTTTTTCCCCGCTTGGAAAGCCGCGCAGCTCGACCCGATCGACGCCTTGCGCTACGAGTAGGCGCCGCAACGGCGCCCGTTATTGGTTGGAGGTTATTGGGAGACAGCCGGCATCCGACCGCCTGCAGACCAATAACTCCCAATCCATAACTGATAACTGCGGCGGCTTCGCCGCCGCCCGTCCCATTCGCGGGATTTATCACTCCCGCCGTCGGTGATTTCGGACCGGCACAGCGAAATGCGGTATTTTCGTCCTGCTTCGCATCCCATTGTTGCTGAATGCGGTTAGCTTGACGGCATTCAGGTTGGCACGCGCGGTGCAATTGTCGTGGGCATAACACATCGAACACCATGAAGACGATCCACCATCTCACTTCTGCCCTCGTCGCCGCCGGCTCCGCCGGTGTGGCTCTCCTGACCATCAGCGGTCACATTCCTTCCGATTTCGGTTTCGCCAGCCTCACGGTTGCCGGCCTCCTGGGCTTTGTCCTCTTCGACTATGCCCGCCCCGTGAAGCCGCTGCACGCCGCTCTCGCTCCGGTGCTGCGCCCGGCCCTGCCGACCGCCACCGCGGGCGCCTCGCCGGTCATCGCCGAGAAGGCTGCCTGAGCCGTTCTGGCGGGTGTCTTGACACTTGCCTCCTGTAACTCGTCACTTCCCTCAATGGCCGCCAACGACTCCGCGCCCCACCGCATCCTGATTGCGGACGACCAAGCCGACGTCCTCGAAGCGCTCCGCCTCCTCCTGAAGGCCGAGGGCTACCAGATCGAGACCGTCAAGTCGCCCGCCGCGGTGATCAAGGCCGTCGAGGCCCGTGACTTCTCACTGGCGATCATTGACCTCAATTACACGCGCGACACCACCTCCGGCCAAGAGGGCCTTGAGCTGCTCGCGAAACTCCAGGCCGTGGACCCGACCCTGCCGGTGGTCGTCATGACCGCCTGGGCCAGCGTCGAGATTGCCGTCGAGGCCATGCGCCGCGGCGCGAAGGACTTTGTCACCAAGCCCTGGGAAAATCCGCGCCTGATCTCCATCGTCAAAAACCAGATCGAGCTGGCCAGCGCCGTCCGCGCCTACCGCCGCCTCGAGGAGGAAAACCAGATTTTGCGCGGCAAGGGCGGCCCGAACCTCATCGCCCAGTCCGCCGCGATGCGGCCCGTGCTTGAGATCATTTCCCGCGTCGGCCCCTCCGACGCCAACATCCTCATCACCGGCGAAAACGGCACCGGCAAGGGCGTCGTGGCGCAGGCCCTGCACGCCGTTTCCGTGCGCGCCGCGAAGGGGTTCATCTCCGTCAACATGGGCGGCCTGCCCGAGGGCATCTTTGAGAGCGAGCTCTTCGGCCATGTGCGCGGCGCGTTCACCGACGCCAAGACCGACCGCGCCGGGCGCTTCGAGCTGGCCGACGGTGGTTCGCTCTTCCTCGACGAGATCGGCAACATCCCGCTCAGCCAGCAGGCCAAGATCCTGCGCGTGCTCGAAACCGGCGAGCTCGAGCGCGTCGGTTCATCCCGCACCTACCGCGTCAACGTCCGCCTCATTTCCGCCACCAACTCCGACCTCCAGGCCGAGGTCGCCGCCGGCAAGTTCCGTCAGGACCTCCTGTTTCGCCTCAACACGATCCACATCCATCTCCCGCCGCTCCGCGAGCGCCGCGAGGACATCGCGCTCCTCGCCCAGCATTTCCTCAAGGGCCACGTGGAGCGCTACCGCAAGGCGATCACCGGTTTCGACGACGCCGCCGTCGAGGCGATGAAGGACTACGCCTGGCCGGGCAACGTCCGCGAACTCGACCATGCCGTCGAGCGCGGCGTGCTGATGTCGCAGGGCAAGGTTGTGCGTGCCGCCGATCTCGGCCTCAACGCCGCCAACACCGCCCCGCGCCTTGAGGACATGAGCCTCGAGGAGGTCGAGGCCTTCTTGATCAAGAAAACTCTCGCCCGCTGCGACGGCAACGCGCGCAAGGCCGCCGAGGAACTCGGCCTCAGCCGCAGCGCCTTCTACCGCCGGCTGGAGCGCTACAAGCTTTGAACAATTTCTAGGCCCCAGAGGGCGTATAAGTCCTATGGGGCCGGGGCCATTATCGCTTTGCGCCTGTCGCGTGATTTTGCGGCCATAATCTCCGCCCTTCATGGCCCACCCCCGCAAACGCAAGATTAGCCACGAGAACCGCGTGTTCTATTACACGCTGCTCGGCGGGCTGCCGGCTGTAATCGTGGCGATGGTGCTGCTCCTGTGGTTTGTGCCGGCGGCCGACACCAAGGTCAAATGGACGCTCGGGCTGATCATCTTCGGCTTCTGGTTCGGCTACGCCCTCGCCGTGCGCGAGCGCGTGGTGCGGCCGCTCCAGACCATGGCCAACCTGCTCACTGCGCTGCGCGAGGGTGATTTCTCCACCCGCGCCCGCGGGGCCAACCGCGACGAACCCCTCGGCGACGTGCTCGCCGAAATCAACCTGCTCAGCGGCACGCTGCAGGAGCAGCGCCTGGGCGCCCTCGAAGCCACTGCGCTGCTGCGCACCGTCATGGAGGAGATCGACGTCGCCATCTTCGCCTTCGACGCCAACGAGACGCTGCGCCTCGTCAACCGCGCCGGTCAGGAACTCCTGGCTCAGCCCGCCGAACGCATTCTCGGCCGGCCGGCGGGAGAGCTCGACATGGCCGACTGCCTCACCGGCGAGGGCACGCGCGTGCTCAGCCGCACCTTTCCCGGCGGCAAGGGCCGCTGGGGCATGCGCCGCACCCTGTTCCGCGAGGGCGGCCTGCCGCACAGCCTCGTCGTCATCGCCGATCTCAGCCAACCGTTGCGCGAGGAGGAGCTGCGCGCCTGGCAGCGCCTCGTGCGCGTCATCGGCCACGAACTCAACAACTCCCTTGCCCCCATCAAGTCCATCGCCGGCTCGCTCAACACCATGCTCCGCCGCCCGCAGAAGGCCGACGACTGGGAAGACGACCTGCGCGGCGGCTTGGAGATCATCGAGACGCGCGCCGAGGGGTTGAACCAGTTCATGCAGTCCTACGCCCGCCTCGCCAAGCTGCCCGCGCCCCACCGGCAGCCCTGCGAGATCGGGCCGCTCCTGCGCCGCGTCGTGGCCTTGGAAACGCGCACCGCAGTGCAGCTCGAACCCGGACCCGACCTGATCGTCAACGTGGATGCCGCCCAGCTTGAGCAGGTCATCATCAACCTCGTGAAGAACGCCGTCGAGGCCGCGCCCGAGCCCGGCCATTCCGCCCCGCCCACCTGCTGCGTGCGCGTCGGCTGGCAGAGGACGCCCGGCGCGTTGGAAATCACCGTGACCGACGACGGTCCCGGCATCGCCAACCTGCAAAATCTCTTCGTTCCCTTCTTCACCACCAAGCCCTCCGGCTCCGGCATCGGCCTCGTCCTCTGCCGCCAGATCGCCGAGAATCACGGTGGCTCCCTCGCCCTCGAAAACCGCACCGATACGCACGGCTGCGTTGCCCGCTTGCGCCTTCCTCTCTGAGGGCAAGGCCGCAGCCTCTCCTTGCGCGCCGCAGGAACTTTTTACCCGGGAGCTGTCCAAAAACTAAGAGAGTCGGGCCAGCTCTCGTCCGCACCCGCATGAAAACACCCCTCCTGCCCCTCGTCGCGCTGAGCCTCGTGCTCGGCGCTTGTTCCAGCGCCCAGTCCCATAAAACCGCCGCCAAGCCAGCAACCCCGCCTCCGGTGCGGACCGAAAACAAGGTCACCGCTTTCGGCGAGTTTCCCAGTTACGATCCCCGCGGACAGCATTTCAAACTCTACACTCAACGCAGGGAATATGAGGTCGGACTCAACGGGCGGGCGGTGGTTGATGTGATCGTGAATGCCGACGGCACGGTCCAAGATGTCGTAATCTTTGAAAGCAGCGGCAACGACGATTACGACCAGATGGCCCTCCGCCTCTACAAAAACTCCCGCTACAGCCTGCGCCTCGCACCCGGCGATCCAGCGCCCTACGTGGTTCGCCAGGAGTTCGTGACCCGCAGAGTTGTCCACACCGAGGGCAGCCAACTCCTAAGCGACGCGATCAAGGACACCACCCCGAGGCAGATGGGCGAGGGAGCGAAGCACTGGACGGACAAATAGCGTCTCAGGACTGAGGCAATGACGCCCAAGGCCACCACCGGCTGCGATTTATTTTGTTTCTAAGGATTCCGGCTTCCCGCCGTGTTACAAGGGTCGAACCCCATGAAAAATCTGACCATGGTCCTCGTCGCGGTCTGCGTCATGCAGAGCGCCTGTTCCAGCTTCAAACCGCCGCAACCGCTGTCCTCTGCCGCTGCAGAGCCTGTTCGCACCGGCAACCGCGTCACCGTTTGGGGCGAGTTTCCCAGCTACGAAACCACGGGCCACTACTTCCGGCTGGATAACCGTCGGCATCGCATCAGGGGCCTGAACGGCCACGCCGTCGTGGATGTTCTCGTCAATGCCGACGGCACGATCCGCGATGCGGCCATTTTTGAGTCCAGCGGCACCCCCGAGGTGGACGCGCTCGCCCTCCGGCTCTACAAGCACTCCCGTTACAGCCTGCGCCTCGCCTCCGGTCATCCCGCTCCCCACGTCGTTCGCCAGGACTTCTGGGTTCGCGATCACGAACGCGAACCGCCCCTGCACCTCGACGCCACCAACTACGGCGCACTGGGACCGAACGTCACGCCCCCGGCCTTCCCGGAAAGCAAGTGAACGTCGCGACTCACACTTTGCTTCTCGGTTCTCCGATCCGCCAGCCCACCACCCCATGAAATTGCATGCCCTGCCCCTCCTCGCGCTCGGCCTCGCGCTCGGCCTTGTGCTCGGCGCCTGCTCCACTCCCACCACGTCCACCGGGCCGGCCGTGCGAGCAGGCAACAAGGTCACCCACTGGGGTGAATTGCCGTCTTACGAGCCCCACGGCCATCGCTTTGAAGGCCTGCGCGCCCCTAATCTCGGGCAATTGATCATCCAAGGTGTGGTCCAACTGGATTTGCTCATCAATGCCGACGGCACAATCGAGGATGTCGCCGTCTTTGAGAGCAGCGGCGATCCCCGCTTGGACAAGGCCGTCGCCGATACCTTCCGTAAAGCCCGCTACACGCTCAAACTCGGCCCTTCCGACCCGGCACCTTATGTCGTGCGCATCACGATGGGGCTCAAGACCGAGGCGCCCGACCCGGCCAATCGCATTGATATGACGAACTACTCCCAATTGGGTCCGCAGCCCAAGTAAGGCGAGGCGCACGTAAAAACTTCCACCACCAGCTGATGGCGGGAACTGAAAATCTGAACCATGGCGCGAATGAGCAGGTCGGCGCCGGTTCACGCCCGCTCGCCCCGGAGCACGCGGTCCACGGTGTCGGTGAAATCCGCGACGTCGTAAGGTTTTGAGATCATGCCGCGGAAACCGTGCGCCTGGTAGTTGGCGAGCACGAGATCGTTGGAATATCCGCTGGAGACGATCGCCTTCACGCCCGGATCAAGCCGCAGCAGTTCCTCCATCGTCTGCCGGCCGCCCATGCCCCCGGGAATGGTGAGGTCGAGAATCACCAGGTCGTAAGGCTCGTGGGCGGCGCGGGCCCGGGCATATTCGCGGAGGGCGGCCGCACCGTCAGCCACGGACGTCACCTGGCAACCGTGCCGCCGCAGCACGGAGGACGCGAGGTCGCGGATGAAGAGCTCATCGTCCATCACCAGCACCCGCACCCCGGTAGGGGCCGTGGCGGATGCCGCGGGTTGGACGGACTCTGCGGCCACCTCGGCGCCGACCGCGGCCGCCGGCAGCCACACATGGAAAGTCGTGCCTCGCGCAGGCTGGGATTCGACGGTGATGTGCCCGGCGTGCTTCTTGACGATGGAATGCACGGTCGCCAGCCCGAGACCGCTGCCCTGTTTCTTGGTCGTGAAGTAGGGATCAAAGATTCGCGCGAGATCGCCGGCGGGAATGCCCGGGCCGTTGTCGCTGATGTCGAGCCGCAGGTAGCGGCCGGGTGCCAGCACGCCGGCGAATTCCTGCCCGATTTCCTGGTTCGCCAGCACGAGACTCACCACCCCGCCATCCGGCATGGCCTGCAGGGCGTTGATCACGATGTTCTGCACGACCTGGCCGATCTGGCCCTTGTCCACGTCGGCGGGCCAGAGGTCGGCAGGCAGGGCGAACCGCGCGCTGACCTGGGAACCGCGCAGGGCAAACTCGGTGACTTCGCGCACAATCTCCGGCAACGAGACCGCGCTCCGCAACGGGGCGCCGCCCTTCGCAAAGGTCAGCAACTGCTGCGTGAGATCCCGTGCGCGCGCCGCAGCCTTGGCCGCCTGGTCCAGCGATTGCGCCGACTCGCCCGTCAGGTCGGCCTCCATGCGCACGAGCGAGATGTTGCCCATGAGCACGGTGAGCAGGTTGTTGAAATCATGCGCAATGCCGCCCGCCAGCAGGCCGAGCGACTCGAGTTTGCCGGCGCGCGCAAGCTCCGCCTGCAGGCGGGATTCGCGTTCCATTTGCGCGCGGATCTGGCCGGTCTGTTCTCGGACCTGGCGCCGGAGCACGGTGTTCCAACCGAGGAAGAGCAGCGCGCCCAGGGCGATCATGCCGGTGATCGCCAAGAGTCGTCCGCGCGTCCACCACGAGGGGGCCGCCAGCACCGCCACATCGGCGGGGCCGCGCAACCGCAGCGTGAATCCGGCCGGCCGGCCGGATTGGTCGAACTCCACTTCATGCACGCCGGTCAGCCGGAGCGACGACCCTTCCGCCAAGGCATCGAGTTCGCGCCCGACGGTGTCCAGGCTCGCCGTGAAAATCACCGCACCGGTCTGCATCGTGAGCCGGACACTTTCGCCGATGCGCACGCTGTCGAGCAGCATGGCCCCGACCGAAACCAGCCGGCCGTCATCCGCAATCAACGTTCCTCCGGCCCGCGGCTCCGTCAGGACCTGCGCTTGGGGTTGCCGGCCGGGACCGATTCGCCGCAAGACCGCCTCGCGCAACGCCACCCGGCCGCCCTGGCGTCCGAGGAATCCGACCGCTTCCACGCGCTCGCCCGGCTCCAGCCGGGAGTCATCGGAGGAAATCACCAGGAGACTGTTGCCCGCTTCCTCCAGCCAGAGGGAACGTCCGGGCTCGTGATGCAGCACCACGCCACCGACCCGCACGCGCCGGTTGAAACTTTGCACCGTTTCGAACTGCCCGAGACTGGCGAGAGGACGAAGCGGCACGGTGAACGGATCCGCCGGGGCCGGTTCCTCCACATGCACGTAGGCGATGCCCGGCACCCAGAGCGTGATCCCGGTGAGCTTGCGCTGGGCATCGGCCTGCGCGGCGCACACCCCGTGCAGACGGATGACCGAGCCGACCATGGCCGAGACATCCTCGGTCGCGGGCAACACGGCCGTGAAATCGCTCGTGGCGGTCGCCAGCTCGAGCCGTTTCCACCCTTCGGTCTGATGCACCCGCCGGAGATAGCCGCGCATCTCGATCCATTGGGCCTCCTCCACGCCGCTGAGGGCATGCTCCACCGAGACCTGACGCGCCATGGGCAACACCGCCTCGCTGACCCGTTGGAAACGATTGGCCACCACCACCGGGGCAAAATCACCCATGGCCGTGACGCCCTCGACCTCCACATTGCGTCCCGGCGAACGCACGATGGAATCCGAAGCACCGCGCATGATCTGGATGCCGCTGCTGGAATCCGCGATGAAGAAAAACGGGGCGTTGGGATGCGACCAGGTGACGACGCCGGTCAGTTTGACCGGCCGCCCGGCGGCGGCCTCCTCCGTCGAAAGACTGTGCACCTCGGCGGCCAGCCCAATGAGACGGCCCGACTGGGGCACAAATGCGCCCGTCGACTTGTTGTAGATGCGGAAGAACGCATTTTCGAGACGCCAGCTCGGCCCGTAGGCCATGGGATAACCGATGGCCTCGACCACATCGTTGACGGCCAGCGGACGCATCTGGCCGGTCATGAGATCAATCTGGCCACTGCCATCCCGGATGCGCACATAATGCCCCGCCTCGCGGGCCACGACCGAGCCGATCACGCGCACCAGCTGATTGTTGGCCCGGCCCAACAGGCTGCCAATCTGGGTGACCGGGAGCTTGAATCCCGGTTCTGAATCCAGATGCCCGATCGAGACCACTTTGGCGAAATTCGACACCATGACCTCCAAGACATCGAGATGCCCGTCCGTCCCGACCTTGGAATTATATACGCCCTCGACCCGCACGCGACGGTCGATCAAGTCGGGCGTGGATACCGCGGGATCCATCTGCACCCAACAGCCCACGCTCTGTCCATCAACGGACATGGCCAGCTGCATGTGGCCTTCATCCACGCGGCGCACCCAATCCACATAGCCTTCGATGCTGACATACTTGCGGATGTATTTCGTGTGGTTGCGCACATCGCTGGTGATGTCGATAGGTTGCAGCCTGGAACTGGAGCGCGCGCTGATGACCGCATGTTCGAAGGACACATCCTGGCTCGGCGGGAGGAATTTGCCCCGCGCCACAATGGCTTCGCCGGCCTTGAAGGGATAGTCGTTGTCGCCGTAAGGCACGTAAGCCCCGTCCCCGGCATCGTCCTGCACGAAAAGCATGTGCCAGCCGTGGTCAAAATACGTCACCGTGCAGTTCAGTTCAAAATCAACCGGCCGGGACTTTCGTTCGACGGGCAAATTCCAATACTCTTGGATTGAAGTGATCTTCGCTCCGTCCTCGACAAGGCCCGGTTGGATCGGCTGCGTCCACCCGGCGGTAGCCAAGCTCAGCATGGCGCCTAGGCAGGACAGACGGCGGAACAAGGAAGCCGGTAGTTGGCCGGCCGGTGAACTGAACCGGGGCATGAAGAAGAGGAGACCGAATCGGGACTCCCCTCCTATATCGGACCAGAACCCTCAGGCGAAAGCGGATAGTATCCTTTCCCGAGGAGTATTAGCAGGGACGGACGGCCCTAGAGCACCTCGAGTTCAGCGCGCGCGGCCGTCTGCAAACGGTCCAGCCCGGCTCGCACCACTTCCAGCGTGGGACCTTCCACCAAAAGGCGGAGTTTGGATTCCGTGCCGGAATAGCGGACCAGCACGCGCCCGCGGCTCCCAAACTCGCTCTCAAGGTGTTGCACAGCCGCGGCCAAGGCCGGCAGCGTGTCCAAGGATTTTTTCACGCGCACCTTCAGCGCCAGCGTGAGCTGGGGAAACTTCACCAGACCTCGACGCAACTCGGAAAGCGGTCGGCCGGTGGCCAGCATGACTTCGATGACCTTGAGCGCCGCCACCAACCCGTCGCCGGTCGGCGAAACTTCTGAGCAGATGATATGGCCGGAAGATTCGCCCCCCAAAGTCGCTCCCTCCGCGCGCATGCGCTCGATCACGTAGCGATCGCCAATCGGAGTGCGCGCCACGCGACCGCCGACCGCCTCGAGCGCCGCCTCGACCCCCAGGTTGCTCTGCAGGGTGACAACGAGAAGGTTTCGCACCAGCCGGCCCTGCTTCTGCGCGTGCAGCGCCAGCAGGGTGAGAATCTCGTCGCCATCCAGCACCTCGCCGTGCTCGTCGCAGAGGATGCAGCGGTCGCCGTCGCCGTCGTGCGCGATGCCGAGGCGTGCGCCGTGCTGCTTCACCAAGGCACACATTTTCTCCGGATGCTCGCTCCCTACGCCTGCGTTGATGTTCAAGCCGTCGGGCTCGGCGCCCACGGCGATCACCTCGGCGCCGAAATCGGTCAGGACCCGCCGGCTCGTGTGCACCGTGGCACCGTTGGCCGTGTCGAGCACGATGCGCCAGCCCGCGAGCCGGCTGGGCAGCAGCCGCTCGGTCGAACTGAGATAATCGGAGACCGCGTCCACGGTGGGCAGCTGGCAGCGCCCCGCGTCCTCGCGCTTGGCCGGCAACAACGCCTCGATCTGCGCCTCCTGTTCATCGGTGAGCTTCAGTCCCTGCCCGTTGAAGAATTTGATGCCGTTGTCCGAGGCCGGATTGTGCGAGGCGGTGACCACCACACCGAGGGCCGCCCCCAGCGTCCGCACGGCCCGCGAAACCGCGGGAGTCGGCACAACCTCGAGCGACTGGGGCTGACAGCCACCAAAAGTCAGCCCGTCAGCCAGGGTCTGCGCCAGAGACACACCGGAAGCCCGGGTGTCGCGCCCGATCAGCACCCGCGCCCCGGGCCGGACGCCATTTTCCTGCAGCCATCGCGCCGCCGCCACGCCGAGCCGCCAGGCAAAATCTTCGTTGATCAGACTCCCACCGTAAGTTCCGCGCACCCCGTCGGTGCCAAAGTAGAGACGTTTCATGAGTGGTAGAATTCGCGTGTCGCGGCGATCTTGGCCTTCACCGCACCGCCGAGCAGGAGCTCGCGGGCCTGCGGAATGCCGGCGGCAATCGTCGCAGTGCGACCGGCGACATGGAGGGCAACGGCGGCGTTGAGCACGATGGTGTCAACCAAACCTGCCGGACCGCGACCAAGGAGAATGGCTTCGACGGCCGCGAGGTTGGCGGTGACATCACCGCCCCGCAGATCGTCAAACGACGAAGTCGGCAGTCCGAAGGTTTCGGCGCCCCAGGTGCCCTGGACCCCGCGCAAGCGGCCGACGCCCCGCACGCGGTTCGGCGTGGCGGTGGTGAGTTCGTCGATGCCCTGCCCTTCTCCGAGGACTCCGTGGCCCACGAGACCAGCCGGCTGGCCGAGCTCTTCGAGCGTGTCGGCGAGTTTATCCACCAACGGAGCCGCATAAACCCCGAGCAGGATGTGCGCGGGGCGACCAGGATTGATCAGCGGGCCGAGGATGTTGAAGACCGTGCGCCGGCCCTGTGCGGCGAGCTGCTTGCGCACCGGACCGATGTGCTTGAAAGCGGGATGATAGTTGGGCGCAAAAAAGAAGGCGTAACCCAGCTGTTCGAGAGCGCGCCGCGACTTCTCCGGCGACGCCGTGATCTCCACGCCGAGCCCGGCGAGCAGGTCGGCGCTGCCGCACTTGGACGTGATGCCGCGGTTGCCGTGCTTCATCACCGGCACGCCGGCACTGGCCAGCACCAGCACGACCAGACTGGAAATATTGAATCCCCCCGCATGGTCGCCACCCGTGCCGACAATGTCGATGGCCCGCGGCGCCAGCGCCTCGACGCCGGGATTCACGGCCATGGCCCGAAAAGCCGAGGCCAAGCCGGCAATCTCGGCCGGGGTCTCGCTCTTGTCAGCCAGCGCGAGCAAGAAGGCCGCCTTCGGTTCATCGGGCACCTCGGGCGAAGCCAGCGCAGCGGCGGCGGCCTGCACTTCCTCGGAATCCAAATCCTGACGGGCTTGCAAACGGGCGGTGAACGCGGGGAGAACGGCCATGGTCCGCGACAAGAAGCAAAAGCCACGGCACCCGCAAAGCATAAAACTCGACAGAGACACACGTTTGCGCGGACATGAACCGGTGAATTTCCCGCAACGCACCTTCATTGTCTTGTTGCTGCTTACGGCCCGCCTTTTCGCCGCGCCGCCCGCCGGACCGGCGAAGGACGTGCCCGCCGCCGAACTGAGTGTCGGTGACGCCATCGTATTGGGCGTGGTCGAGGGCGTGACGGAATTCCTGCCCATTTCCAGCACCGGCCATCTCATCATCGCCAACCGCGTGCTCGGTCTCGAATCGGAAGCCCAGCTCAAGGACAAGGACGGCCAGCCGCTCTGGCACAAGCGCCCCACCCCGGAAAATCCCTCCGGCGAACCCCTGACGCTCAAGCTCGCCGCCGACACCTACGCCGTCGTGATCCAAGTGGGTGCAATCGCCGCGGTGGTGTTTCTCTACTGGCAACAAATGTTCCTCATGCTTGGCGGCCTGCTCGGCCGAAGCAGCGCCGGCCTGCGCCTGTTGCGCAATGTGGCGCTGGCTTTCGTGCCCGTCGTCGTTTTCGGCCTGCTGTTGCACGGCCTCATCGACAAATACCTCTTCTCCGTCTGGGCCGTGATCGTGGCCTTGGTGGCGGGCGCGTTCCTGATGCTTTGGGCCGAGCGTTGGCGCGACGCCAACACCGGCGTGGGCCGCGCCAAGGGCGATGCCGCCGACCTGCCCCCGCGCAACGCCCTGCTCATCGGCCTGGGCCAGTGCCTCGCGCTCTGGCCCGGCACCAGCCGCTCCATGGTCACCATTGTCGGCGGTTATCTGGCCGGACTGAGCCCAGGCAAGGCGGCGGAATTCAGTTTCCTCGTCGGACTGCCCACCCTGGGCGGTGCCGCCCTCTACAAGGGCATCAAAACCGGCCCGGCCATGATCGAAGTCTTCGGCTGGAGCAATGTCCTGCTCGGGGCCGCCGTGGCGGCTGTTTCCGCCCTGATTGCCGTGAAATTTCTCGTCCACATCATCTCCCGCCACGGCCTGGCTCTTTTCGCCTATTATCGGTTGGGGCTGGCGGTGATTCTGACCGTCGTTTACCTGTTCTGACCGTGGCGGTGCGGTTGCGACGAGTAACTACTTGACGCCCCCCAAAGCCAACCTTACCACCCTCATCTTTATACAGAAAACTGCGCCGGTTTTTACATCTCCGACGCACTCCACAAACCTTCTTTATGGCCAATCCGAAACGCAAACAGTCCAAGCGCCGCAGCGCCAACCGCCGTGCCGCCAACGCCTTCAAGGCCCCCCAGTTCTCCAAGGACACCGACGGTGGCGCTTTCCGCCCGCATCGCGTGAACCCCAAGACCGGCATGTATCGCGGCCGGCAGGTTCTGAACGTCGAGGTCTGATCGGGTCAGTTAGGCTGGGTTTTTCGCCATCCACCCCGAAGCCGCCAGTCCCGCGCCCGGTAACGCCCGCATTGCGGTGGACGCGATGGGCGGAGACTTGGGTCCCGCCGAGGTCGTAGCTGCCGTCCAGTTGGTCCTCGCTGACGAGGCCATGGACCCTATCACGCTCGTGGGAGATCAGGCCCTGCTCGAGCCCTTGCTCGCTTCAGCCGGTTTGGCCGGCAGCCCGCGGGTTTCCATCCTTCATGCCTCCGAGGTCATCACCATGGAGGATAAACCGCTGCAGGCCCTCAAGCGAAAGAAGGACTCCTCGATGGTGAAGGCCATCGATCTCGTCAAAACCGGCGAAGCCCGGGTGACGATCAGCTGTGGCAACACCGGGGCGCTCATGGCCGGCAGCACCCTGCGCCTGCGCATGATGGAGGGCGTGGACCGCCCCGCCTTGGCCGCCGTGATTCCGCGTGAAGGCGGCCATTTCATTTTGATCGACGCCGGTGCGAACCCCGAGGCCAAACCCGAGCATCTCGTGCACAACGCCATCCTCGGCGCCAACTACGCCAAGGTCATTCTCGGCGTCACCTCCCCCCGGGTCGGCCTGCTCACCATCGGCACCGAGGAAGGCAAGGGCAACTCCCTCATCACCGAGACTCACGACCTCATGAAGCGGCTCGAGGGCGTGATCAACTACGCCGGCCCCATCGAGGGCTTTCAGGTTTTCCGCGACACCGTGGACGTTGTGGTATGCGACGGCTTTGTCGGCAACACCCTGCTCAAGACTTGGGAATCGCTGGCCAAGTTCATCACCGGCATGCTCAAGCAGGAACTGCAGGCCAATCCGCTGCGCATCGGCGGCGCGCTCCTCGCCAAGGGAGCCTTTGACGCCCTGAAGTCGCGCATGAACCCCGACCGTTACGGCGGCGCCCCGCTTCTCGGCGTGCGCGGCAACATCCTCAAGGCCCACGGCTCGAGCAACCGCCACGCCATGGCCAACGCCATCCGCGCCGCCGCGAAGATCATCCACCAGGACCTTTATCAGCATACCGAACAGGACGTCGCCCGCGCCAATGCCCTGCTCGAACCCCCGGCGGCTGCCGCCGCCACCGCTTCCTGACTTTTCCCATGACCTCTGTCATCATCGCCGGCGTCGGCTCCTACGCCCCCGCCCAGGTGCTCACCAACGACGAACTTTCCAAACGCGTCGATACCTCCGACGAGTGGATCCGCACCCGCTCAGGCATCCGCGAACGCCGCATCGCCACCTCGGACGAGGCCTGCTCCGACCTGGCCGTCAAGGCCGCGGCCTCCGCCCTGGCTGACGCCAAGGTCAACGCCGCCGACATCGATCTGCTGATCGTCGCGACCTGCACGCCTGACCTGCCCCTGCCCTCAACGGCCTGCATCGTGCAGCACAAGCTCGGCATTCCGGCCCACGCGACCTGCTTCGACATCGCGGCCGCCTGCTCGGGCTTTCTCTACGCCCTCGAGATCGCCTACGGCCAGCTCCAGACCAACCGTTACAAGCGAGCCCTCATCATCGGCGCCGAGAAACTCTCCACCATCACCGACTGGACCGACCGCACCACCTGCGTGCTCTTCGGCGACGGCGCCGGCGCCGCCGTGCTGATGAAATCCCCCGAGCCCGGCAAGGGCATCCTCGGCACCGATCTGGGCGCCGACGGCGAGTTTGTGGACAACCTCTACATCCCGGCCGGCGGCAGTCGCACCCCCGCTTCCGCCGAATCCGTGGCCAAGCGCGACCATTGCATCCGCATGAACGGCCGCGAGGTATTCAAGAGCGCCGTCCGCGTCATGGAGACCGTCGCCCGGGAAATGATGGAACAACACCGGCTGACGCCTGACCAAATCAGCCTCGTGGTTCCCCATCAGGCCAACATCCGCATCATCGAGGCGCTCGCCGGCAACCTGAAGATGCCGCTCGACAAGTTTTTCGTGAACCTCGACCGCTACGGCAACACCTCCTCCGCCACCATCCCGCTTGCCCTCGACGAGGCCCGCCGGGCCGGCCGGATCAAGCCCGGCGATACCACTCTTCTCGTGGCATTTGGCGCTGGCTTGACCTACGGGGCCGCGCTGGTTCGATGGTAAGAATCCGTCTCATGCGCCGCCTTCCCCTCCCCTTCCTGCTGGCCGTCCTTGCGGCGGTATTGCTCACCCCGGCCCGGCTTGCCGCCGATCTCGTCTGGACGCCTGAGGGCGGCTGGAAGGTTCAGGGCGGCGTCCTCGCCACCCTCCAAGGTGAGGAAGGCCGCAACGCCCTCGACCTGATGAACAAGGCCCGCACCGCCGAGGAGGCGGGTGAAGAAGGCCGCGCGTTCAAGGCCTACACGCAAGTCATCAAGAAATACCCCAATTCCGTTTACGCCGCCGAGGCGCTCTTCCGCACCGGCCTCATCCAGCAAAAGCAGCGCAAATACCACAAGGCCTTCCAGACCTACCAGCTGCTCGTCGCCGGTTATCCCAATTCCGAGAAGTTCAACCAGGTCATCGGCGAACAGTATCGCATCGCGTCCGACCTCGCCGAGGGCAAACGCGCCAAGACCTGGAGCTGGTTCCCCGGCTTCAAGAGCCGCGAGCGCGCCGTCGCCTATTTCGAGACCATCGTCATCACCGCGCCCTACAGCGACTACGCTCCGCTCGCGCTCATGAACGCCGCCCGCGGCTACAAGAAGATGAACGAGACGCCCGCCGCCATCGATGCGCTGGACCGCATGATCAACACCTACCCGCGCAACGTCCTCACGCCCGACGCCTATCTGCGCATCGCCGAAACCCACGCCTCGCTCGTGGACGGCCCTGCCTACGATCAGGCCTCCACCCAGGACGCCATCACCTACTTCGAGGACTACATGATCCTCTTCCCCGGCCACAACGGCATGGCCTCCGCCGAAAAAGGCCTCGCCGACATGAAGTCCGTGCTCGCCCGCAGCAAGATGGTCATCGGCGACTACTACTTCAAGCACCGCAAAAACTACAAGGCGGCCAAGGTCTTCTACAACGAAGCCATCACCGCCTATCCCGACTCTGCCGTCGCCACCGAGGCCCGCGAAAAGCTCACCGTGGTGGACGCCAAGCTTGAGGACCAGACCAAGGTCACGCCGCCCGCCGGTTCCGACAAGGCGAAGCCCGCCCCGGCCAAGAAGCCGAAGCGTTTCTGGATTTTCTAAGACCCGGAGGGCTCTCCTCCCTGTCATTCTGAACGCAGTGAAGAATCCAGCGCCCACGGACGCCATGGCTTCCATCCGTATCCTCTCCTCCGCCTTCTGCCTTCTGGCCTCCGTCCTCTGCCTGACCGGCTGTGCCGGTTACCAACTCGGCACGGGGAGCGCCCCAAAATTCGCCACTCTCTTCGTGGCTCCGGTCAAGACCGAGGCGCTCGTGCCGCAGGCCCGCGCCGAGCTGACAACCCGCGTCCGCGAAGCCTTTGCTCGCGACGGTCGTGTGCGACTGGTGAATTCGGCCGAATCCGCCGACGCTGTCCTCGAAATCACCGTGGCCGGCTACAAACGGGATGTCGCGGTTACGCGCGCCGACGACACCGGCTTGGCCCGTCGCTTCGATATCACCCTCCAGGCCCGGGCCACGCTGCGCAACAACCGCGACCAGAACCCGTATTTCACCGACCGCGTCATCGAATCCAAGCGCGGTGCCATGACCGACGACGGCCTCGTGCCCGCCGAGTCGCAGCTGCTCCCGATCCTCGGGGAATCTCTCGCCAGCGAGACCCTCCACGCCGTCCTCGACACGTGGTAACCGCGCGCCGCGCGGCAAAATTTCAAACGCCAAAAGTCCAAACTCCAAATCAAGAGGACCAGATTTGAAATTGGGATTTTTTTGGATGCTGGAGTTTGGGATTTGGAGTTTGGCGAATGCCGAAATCCATTGTTGAGCCCTTTGGAGCCTGCGTGCTCCATGTTGGTGTCCAGATGCCCAACTCCCCTCTCCTCGCTCCATCCCTGCTCGCCGGTGACCATGCCGAGCTCGGCGCCAGCGCCAAGCTCGCCGCCGATGCCGGCGCCCCTTGGCTGCATCTGGACATCATGGACGGACATTTCGTGCCGAACCTGACCTTCGGGCCCGAGACGCTCGCGGCATTGCGCCGTGCCGGCCTGAAGACTTTTTTCGACACCCATCTGATGCTCGCGGAACCGCACAAATACATCGAGGCCTTCGCCAAGGCCGGTGCCAACCTCATCAGCATCCATATCGAGCCCGCCTACGACCACCGCGCCACCCTCGCCCGCATCCGCGAACTCGGTTGCCAGTGCGGTATCGTCCTGAACCCCGGCACGCCCGCCTCCGCCATCGAGCCCCTGCTCTCTCTCGTGGACCTCGTGCTCGTGATGACCGTCCAACCCGGTTTCGGCGGACAACCCTTCCGCGCCGACATGCTGCCCAAGCTCCGTGAGATCGACGGTTGGCGGCAGACGCGCGGCATGAACTTCCGCCTCGAGGTGGACGGCGGCATCGACCTCACCACCGCCGCGCAATGCCGCGCCGCCGGCACCGACACCTTCGTCGCCGGCACCTCGTTCTTCAAGGCGACCAACCGCACGGCCTTCGCCACCGCGATGGCCGCGTTGTAAGGATCACGGACCTCCCGGTGCGGTGCCGCCCTCGTAGATAAAGGGTTGGCGCACCTTCACACACGTGGGCCGCCCGTCCCGGGTCGGCGGCACAAAGCGGAGTTTCTGCAAGGTGAGTAGCGCACTGCGCGTCACCGTGGCGTTGTCCGACGAGACGATCCGCGGAATCCGCGGCTGCCCGCGATGGTCCACATAGTAGTCCAACACACACCGCCCGACCGCTGTGCGCCCATCCTCATCGGCGAGCACCACGAGCGTGCCCTCCGCCACCGCCAGCGGCGCGTCCAGTTCGGCTGGTTCCGATTGCCGGAACATGTGGCGCGCCCCGTCATTCGCATACAATCGCCTCGCAGCCGCCTCGGACGAGGAAGAGCCGAACGGCTGCGTGGCCAAGCCGTCCTGTATGGCCCGCTGCTCGGGATCGAAGAACGTGACCCGCACTTCCGCCGTGGTTTGCGCCGCCTGTCCATTGAGTATCGCGGCCTTGAACTCCGCCCCCCTGAGCACCTGCTCTGCCTTTTCCAGCAAGTCCTGATGCGTGGCCTCGACGGCCAGATATTCGACCAGCCGGTTGTCCTCATCCACGGTGATCAAAAAACGCACAACCGGCCGGTCGAGCAAGAGGGCTCGCAGCCTCTCCGGCACCACGACATCGAGGGAGGTCTTCACCAGCACCGGCCGGTCGCCCGCATCAGCATCTTGTGCCTGCACGGGAGTGACCACGAGCAACAGCGCGACCAATGATCCAAGCCACGGACGCAAGTTTGCATTCATCCCACGACCCTACTCTTCCGCCCCACACAATCCAGCCGGGGTTGTGCAACAAACTCAATAAGTGCCGTGCGCAATTTGCATGGCCCGCCGGTATTGCGCCCGGAAGTGACCGGCCAGTTCGCTGGCGAGGCGCACCTCGTCCACCTTGTTCTTCGAATTGAGCGCGGGCTTCACCCGGCTGAACATCTGTTCGTAACTGACGGCCGAAAGGTCGGTCAGGACCTCCAGCGCACGCTGGCGCGTCGCGTGGTCCACCTCCGGCGCATGGATCGCACGCCACGCGGCCACCAGCTCGTTGTGGGTGTCGATCCCCATGACCCGGATCACAAACGACATTTCCCGGAACAGGCTGCCGGTCCAGGCCGCATTGTAAACAAGCGGGCTCTCGCCGGCGTAGGGATTGACCTCGGGGTCCGAGCTGTGGGTGGCGAACTCCCGATTCGCGTAGAAATCCTTGCGGATGGGCAGCCGGCGCAGGGCGAAGTGTTGCGGACCGCCGGGCGTGCCGGGCTTGAGGTTCCAGAGCTTCTGGCCCTCCATGGACATCACGTATTCGATGAAGGCCTCGGCTATTTCCCGGTTCGGCGCACCACGCATCAACGCAATCGGATCCGGCGAAAGCGTCGTGCCGCCCTCGGGCATGTGGAATCCAAGTCGCTTCCGTCCGCTGCGCTCCGCCGAACTCTGTTCCTGATAGCGACCGTAGAAATCAATGCACATGCCGACCGCGCAGTTGCCCGCCGCCACGTCGATCGGCGGCTTCTGGGAGGAATCGGTGAAATAGCGGGCGTTGGCGCTGACCTGCAGCAGCAGGCGCAACCCGCGTTCCCAACCCTGCGCCACGGCCTGCTTCTCCAGCTCCGCCTTCGGTTTGCCGCTTTCCGCGGCGAGCCTGCCCCACTCCAGGTAGATCTGCTCCTGGATGATGCTCTCAAAGGATTTGGCGATGGAGCCGCTCTTGGTCGGGTCGCACACCGCCACCTCGCCCATTAGCCGCGGATCGGTGAGGTCGCTCCATTCCTGCGGCGGCTTGTCCACGCCGAGCCGGGCCAGCGAATCGAAATTGTAGAGCATCCCGTGGCCGCTCAGCACCGGGCCGAGCCAACGCCCCTGTTTGTCGCGGAACGGCTCGCCCGTGTAGCTCGCCGGAATCACGTCGTCGGTGAACCACTCGGGGCGCCTCTGCAACAGGCCGGAATCCACGATCCGCCCGGCGTCGGCCTGCCGGATGAAATCGAAGGTGCCGCCGCCGAAGAACACGTCGATGCCACAGCCCACCTCGGAGGCCAGAAACTCCCGGCGCGCTTCCAGCGCGTCGGGCCGGGCATCCTTCGGCAGGCGCGGATTGGCAAACGCCGCCTGCACCTCCGTGCTCCAGGCCTTGCCGAGTTTGCGCGTCCAATGGTTTTGGAACGAGGCGACATACTCCGACTCGAGGAAACGCGCGATCTCGCTCGTGCCGCCGATCACGCGCCAGTCGATGGTCACCGTTTTGCCGGTCCGTTCCTTATACCACTCTTGGAAACCCTGGGCGTATTCCTGACGGATGGCCTCGTTGTGCGGCGTGATGATGACCACCGTGCCATCGGCGCGGCCGATGATTTTCTGCGCGGGTCGCAGCACAAACGGCAGCGCGACCACGGTCACCAAGGCGAGGATAATGAGGGCGCGATTCATCGCCGCAGGCTCAATCCGTCAGCACCACGACATCCTCGGGCTCGACGGTTGCATACAGCTCACCGCGGCTGCTGCCGTCCACGAAGCGGGGATTGCGCTCGAAGATCTTCAGCTTGGTGCCGTTCGCGGTCACGAAATCATACTGCGCGACCTCGCCGAGGTAGATCGAGTCGCCAATGCGGCCCGTCACCACGTTCTTGCGCTCGGCATCGCGGTGCAGTTCCCAGCACTCCGGACGGATGGAAACCGTCACCTCGGCCCCGGGCACCGCAGGCCGCGTCGGGTCCCCGAAGATACCCTGGAAACGACCGACCGGCGTCTCGACGAAAACATGGTCGTCCTCCACCGCCAGCAGCTTGCCGGTCAGAAAATCCGTCTCGCCGATGAAGTTCGCCACGACCTTGCGCGTCGGACGCTTGTAAACTTCGCGCGGCGTCCCGACCTGCAGGATGTGGCCGCTCTCGAGGATGGCCATGCGGTCGGCGATCGAGAGGGCCTCCTTCTGATCGTGGGTCACGTAAACGGTCGTCAGCTGGAATTCCTTGCACACGCGGCGGATCTCCGTGCGCATCTCCAGGCGCAGCTTGGCATCGAGATTGGACAAGGGTTCGTCGAGCAACAGGCAGCGCGGGCGGATGACCAGTGCGCGGGCCAGGGCAATGCGCTGCTGCTGCCCGCCGGAAAGCTGGTTGGGCTTCCGCTCGGCGTATTTCTCCATCTTCACCGACGCCAGCGCCTCGGCCACGCGGGTCTTGATCTCCTCGGCCGGCACCTTGCGCTCATGCAGGCCGAAGGCGACATTCTCGGCCACGGTCATGTGCGGCCAGAGCGCGTAGCTTTGAAACATCATGCCCGTGTTCCGCTTGTGCGGCTCGAGCCGGGTGACGTCTTCGTTGCCGAAAAGGATCTGCCCTTTCTCGGGAATATAGAACCCAGCCAGGCTACGCAGGAGCGTGGTCTTGCCGCAACCCGAGGGTCCGAGCAGGAAGAATAATTCCCCCGGATTGATGGTCAGGTCGAGGCCGTGCAGAGCCACCACGGTGCCGAACTGCTTGGTGAGTTGCTTGACCTGGATCGAAATCATGGGTGACGCGCTTGGCGAGGCAACCCGCCGCCCCGGGCCAAGTCAAAGCGATTAACCCCGCGAGCCGGCGGGAAGTAACAAGTATCAAGGACCAAGTATCAGGATCAGCGAGTCGACCCCAGGTGCCCCTCAGCTTGATTCATTGTTAATCGGACCCGGCTCTTGGCACTTGTCCCTTGTTACTTGTCACTTATTCATACCCTCATGCCCCCCCCCAAAGGACCGCCGGAGCTGAAGCACCTCGACCACATCCTCGTCAGCGCTCCTGCCATCAAGCGCCGCATCGCGGCCTTGGCCGAGCAGATCAACAGTGACTACGCCGGCAAGGACCTGATGGTCGTCGCCATCGTGAATGGCGCCCTGATTTTCACCGCCGACCTGCTGCGCCAGTTGCGCAGTTCGCTGCGTCTCGACTGCCTGCGTGCCTCCAGCTACCACGATGGCACCAAGGCCGTAGGCGAACCCCGCATCGTGGACTCGATGAAACTCGACGTCCGCGGCCACAACGTGCTCCTCGTGGACGACATCCTTGACACCGGCAAGACCCTCGCCGCCGTCGCCGGGATGATCAAGAACAAGGGCGCCACGAGCGTGAAGACCTGTGTGCTGCTCGACAAGAAAGCCCGCCGCGCCGTGCCTTTTGAGGCGGACTACGTGGGCTTCGAGATCCCCAACGAATTCGTCGTCGGCTACGGCCTCGATTTTAACGAGCGCTACCGCAACCTCCCCTGCATCGGCGTCCTGAAGCCCAAGTTCTACGGCGGGAAGTGATTGTTCAGCTTGGAAACGGTTGCGGGCGGACAGGACTCGCGGCGAGGAAAAATCCCTTGCACTCCCCCCCGGGGCTGGTTTCCCTGCCTGCTCACCTCCGGAGAGATGGCCGAGTGGCTGAAGGCACAGCTTTGCTAAAGCTGCATAGGGGAAACTCTATCGAGGGTTCGAATCCCTCTCTCTCCGCCACTTTATCAGAGGGAAAACCCCCGAAAGGGGGCGCAATGTTGCCAGCGATTCGTGGCAACATGCTTTTGACACGAACCCGCACGCATGGAGGCATCCATGAAAAGTGGGCTTTTTCGCATCCGCCGCGTGCGCGTGCGCGTCGGTGACTGCGCCTATTGGACCTACCGGCTCACTGGCTGGCTACAGGGCCGGCGCATTCGAAAGCAGTTCAAGACCGAGGCCGAGGCCATCGGCGCGAAGCAGCTTAACGAGATCGCTGCAGCCAACGCCGATCTGCAAATTAGGCCGGTGAACACCTCCCTGTCTTCCGCGCAATTGCGCGAAGCAGAGGCCGTGTTTCACCGACTAGGGGGCCAATCCCTGTCCTTCGCCGTGGATTGGTTCCTCGGCAACTACCGCCCGCCTCTGGTGGCAAAGGATCTATCCGCGGCCGTTGTGGCCTTCCGCGAGGACCGGACACCTCGGGTGAGCTTCTATGTCGCCCGCGACTACAAGCGCGAACTGGCGGCCTTGGAAGCGGCCTTCCCGGGCCGCCACGTTCACGACGTCACCACGGAGGACCTGCACGCCTACCTGACCGCCCGCCGCCTCGGCCCGAAGGCCTGGAACAACACGCGCGGCACTCTCCATGCCTTCTTTGCCTGGTGTCGGAACGCTCCGCGCCAATGGTGCGTCGAGAACCCCGCCCGCCCCCTCGTCACACACAAGATCGCCCGGGGTATCCCGACCGTGTTGACCGCCGCACAGGCCGCCGAGCTAATGGCCTACGTCGAGACCTACCCGACTGATACCCGGCAAAAGGCCCGCCCCGGCTACCTCGTGCCCTACTTCGCGCTGTGCCTGTTTGCCGGCATCCGGCCAACGGTGCCCCGCGGCGAAGCGTGGAAGCTCGGCAAATTGCCAGCGGCCGAACTCGCGCGCGCCATCGATCTGGCCACCGGAGTCATTCGCATTGGGCCGGCCATCTCAAAGACGCGCGACCTGCGGCAGGTCACGATCCAACCCAACCTGCGCGCTTGGCTCGAACGCTACCCCCTCGATCGCTACCCGATCACCGTCCCCGCCATGCAGGCGAAGGTCATGGAAGTGCGCATGAAGTTTGGTCTCTCCGACGATGTGCTGCGCCACAGCTTCTGCTCCTACCACGTCGCCAAGTTTCAGAGCCTCGGCGCCACCGCCCTCGAGGCCGGCAACAGCGAGCGCATCATCCGGCGGCATTACCTCAACATGGTCACACCCGCCGAGGCATCCGCCTTTTGGGCGATCCAGCCCAAAGCGCCGACATTTTAGCAGCGGTTCAGCGCCACCCAATATCTCGGAATCGGTCCTCAACCCTCATTTGCTCCAACTCAACCCGCTGTCGCTCCAACTCAGCCGGCGCCTTCAGTCGCTTTGCCCGCTTCATCCCGTTGGATATAGCCTTCCCTTTAGGCTGAAGCCGCCGCCGCATCATTCTCGCTTCCATCTTCTGTTTCCTCGCCTCGCGGGCTTTCTTCAATCCCTCGACTTTCGCGGCCGATAGCGTCTGCCCCATGAGCATGGCGGCAAACTTCCGCAGTCGCCTCTGTTCCTCCTCGATCAGTGCAGGCGATCCCTCTGCGCTCGCACTGGCGTCCACCCTCTGTCCAAGCGCGGCCACTGCCGCCGCCGCTTTTTTCAGCTTCGCCTCGGCCCGCGCGTCAATGAGCAAGCCTGCCGCCTCGTCCAGGGCTTTGGCTGCGGTGCCTATCGCCCCGGCCGCTTCCGCTCTGGCTGTCTCGCGCTCCGCCTCCCTATCCCTGCCGAGCAGCAAACTTTGGAGACTGTAGAACCCGCCAGCCTGAAGGCTGCTCTGTATCACCTCCAACCACTGCCGTTGGATCTCCAATTCTTTGTCCCCGCCCAAGCGGTTGATCGCCGAGCCAAGGGCCGAGGTTGCGCGCAGAAGCAGCTCGCTCACATGTTGCTCATTCGGGCGCAGGTTTTTCACAAAGCCTCACTTGCCAAGGGTTAAATCCATTCTGCACGTAGAATCACTGAACGTTCAGAAAAGGCAAGTTGCCCTTTAAAGGCCGATGCAGACCAGCCGCATGGCTGCCTGACACCCCTTTACCTATGTCAACCACGCTATGTCCGCCCGCCCTTCCCGTGCGACAACCCGCCCGCCCTCGCTGTGATTTGACCGCCGTCAATCCTACGCGCCCGCGCCAGACGCACGCCGCGCATTTGACACGCCACCGGTAGTGATGAACCCGCCTACCGAAATCAAAATCCCGCAGCTCCCGAAGCTGCTCACCGAGGACCAGCTCGCGCAATCGCTGAGCGTTTGTCCCCGCCACATCAGCAACCTGCGCGCTCAGCGGCTGATTCGATTCATCCGCCTCGGCCGGCTGGTTCGATTCGATCCCGCCCAGGTTCTCGAAGACCTGCAAAACCTCACCGTGCACGCCGGCCGCGTCGGCCAGTAACCACCCCGCACCATGAAATTCCCGTCCGTTAAAGAAATCCTCGCGCGCTCCCGCGCGCGCTACCCGCAGCCCGCCGCCAGTGTGCCAGCTACCGCCACCGCGCCGCGCCCTTCGCTCTTCGCCAAGGCCGCGGCTATCGCGACCGGCGCCGACGCCAAGGCCGCCGAATTTGCCCGCGCTGCATTTTCTGCCGCCGGCCTCGACTTCGCGGACGCGCAGCGCCGCGGCGACTCCATGGTGATCGCTGCCAAGCTGGCCGCGCGAGCCGCCGACGTGAAGTCCGCCCTGGCCAAAACCACCGACCTTTCCGCGCAACTCCTCAGCGTGACCGGTGAGCTGACCGCGATGCGGGCCGCATTCGCCAGCGTCGGCGTCAAGCTGCCCGTCGCCACCGCTGGCCAGCCTCCGCAGGCCGCCGAGATCGCTGCCGCCATCAAGGACCGGGCCTCGATCATGGCGAGCGAGCAGCTCGGCAAGCACGGCCTCGCCGCCCCGCTTCCCCTCGCCCCCAGCGTCGACTCGCTGATGCCTGGTGCCGCTTCGGCCGCGGGTCTCACCGGCCTTGCCCGGACCGCCGCCGCTTTCAAGGCCCAACGCGAAGCTGCCCGCGCCGGCTGAAATACTTTCCCACGGCGGCCTCGACCGTTTTCGAGACGGGAACGGCCGATATTCATCGCTCGGCCGCCGTGGGAATCCTCAACCCATAACCAAAAACAGAAAATGAACTCGTCGCCAGTGCTCCCCCCATCGTCACAATCCCAACTTAAAACCGCCAGCGAGGCCGCCTCCGAGCGCCACGCTCCGCAACAGCCCCCGCCCGAAGTCGCAGAAATGCTGAGCGCCGCCGGCGTCACGCTGGACGATCTCGCCAGCGCCGCCACGCAAGCCGCCCGTGCCGATGCGCTCTTTCATGCCGGCGCCTTTCCCAGCCGCACCGATGCGCAGGAATTCGTCGCCGCCCTGGCCACGCTCGCCGCGGGTGGATCCATCAGTCCAGCCATGCTCGATTGGCTGCGGGCCAATGCGGCCCTGGCCAAAGGAGCGCAAGAAGTCGCCGCCCTCAGACTCACCGCTTACGAGGCCGAGGTTGCCCGCAATCGCTTGCTGCGCACCATCGGAGTCCTTCGGCGGGATCGCGACAAGGAAGCCCAATGGCTGGCCGCCGTCGACGCTTCGCTCGCCACTCTGGAGGAGGAATACACTCCCGGTCAGGCACACAGCCTGCCGCAGGCCCTGAACATCGGCCTCGCCTATATCACTCGAAAAGAGAGCGCCCGCATCATGCGCAACGCCATCGCCCGCCTCGACCGGGATCTTGCGGACGCCGAGGCCAAGCTGGCCACGATGGTCAATCCTGCCCCCGGCTTCGCCGGATAAACCCTTTCCCGCTCTGGCCGCGACGAGGCCCGGTCATAGTCCTCGTCGTCTAGAGCCAAGGCCGGAGCGGGAACCCCTTTCATCATACAATTTCCCCGGTGGTGCCCATGGAGCTGGCGACAACCACAGCGGCCGGGAACCGCACCGGCACCGCCGGGGAATCCCATTTCTAATCCTCACTGCCATGTCTCAAAATCCCGTCTTCACCGCCGCTCGCGAAATCGAACGGCTAAACCGGATGATCACTCATCTGCCTCATCCGGTCCCGCTGCGCATCGCTGCGCGTGCGCCGCGCTCACGTCTCGGCCGGTGGCTCCGTCGTCGTGGATGGACTGCCGCGAGCCATCGTCTCGATATCGTTCACCTGACCGAGCGTCACATTGCTGAGCTCTCTTCCATCGGCTGCGCCTTCATGGTGGGAGGCGTGGCCACTTGGCGCGATGTCGGCGCCTTCTTGTGGCGCCTGCATCCGCTGTTCACGCGCCCTGGCGGTGAGCTGGCTAATCGCACCTACGGCGCAGCTCATCACTACGCCGGGCCTTTGGAAAGGTTCGCGAGCTTGCGCGCCCGCCTGCGCCTTGTGCGTGTGCTCAGCCAGATCGATCTCGCCGATGCCATCGCCCGCATCGTCGAGTATATCGAGACCACCGCTCAAGACGCCCCGTGCGCAGCCGACGAGGACGAGCGGCCGGCGGCCTGTGCGCCCCTCGATGCGTTCGACGGTTTGATTTCTTTCTGCATCCGCACATTCCGCTCGGAACCGTTGACGGTTCTAGACCAGCCGAGGGCACTGATTTTCCAGCTCTTCCGCTCGCACCGGCTGGCCGCACCCGACGGTGACCTCGACGTGCTCGATCCCTCCGACAAATACCTCGATCCCGACACGGCCGCCAAAGAAGCGCACATCGTGTTCGCCAAACTCCAATCTCACCCCGCCCGCCGATGAGCAACGATCTCGAATACTCTCTCGGCCTGCGCACCGAGCAATTTCAAGCCGGGGTGAAGCAGACCCTCGCCGCCGCCAAGTCTATCGACGCCGGGATGAAGGACGCCTTCAAAATCTTCACCGCGGGCGGTGCCCTTTTCGCCATCCGTAATTTCTTCACGGCGGCCGTGTCCTATGCCCGCGAATACAAGGGCGCGACGGACGAAAACATCCAAGCCACGCTGCGCTTTGGCGAGTCCCTTGAAAAATGGGAACAGGCAAAGGGCCGCCTCGGCTCGTGGGTCGTCGGCACCACCGAAAAAGCGGCCATCGGCCTGGCTTCGCTCGTTTACGGGACGGAGGCCGCCACCTCTGCACTCGATCAAATGAACGCCGCTTCCGAAAAGGCGCTCGATGCAGAGCGCGCCAAGCCCTACCTGAACGCGCTCGATCAACTTGCCAAAGTGAACCGCGATATCGCCTATGCGGAGGGCACACATTATCAGAAGCTCACGATTCTCCTGAATGAGCAGGTAAATCTGAAAGGAAAAATCCGCGATGTCGGTGAGGACACGATCGAGGGACTGAAACTGCAGGGCGAGCTCGCCCGCACGGAGCAGAGCATCCGCAAAGTCACCGCCGACATTATCGGCGACGAAAAAAAGAGTGCCGACGAAAAAGCCGAGGCGGAGCGCAAGACCACAGAGGAGCTGCACAACCAGAAAGCCGCCCGGGATATTTTGATCGCGAAGATCAAGGAGGAGACGGCCGCCACCCAAGCCAAGATCGCGGCCGAAGCCGCGGCCACCGTGAAGAGCGCGAATGCCGCCGCCCAGGCGCAGGGCTTTGAACCACTCTCACCTCAAGAGGAGGCGGCGCTGAAGGACTGGATTGCCGGAGGAAAGCAAGGCCCCGCGCCGGTGACTCGTGCCGGTAGCGTGATGGACACGCTCTCGCAGAAGGGCAGCACCTCGCGCTACCTGGTGGACGGGAAATGGTATGACGGCTCCGCTCTCGGCGTGAGCGCGTTTGAGAACCAGAGCCCCGCAGTCTTGGCCGAGTTCATCCGCCGGCGCGAGCAAGAGATCCAAGCCATCGAAAGCGGCAAGGGCAGCGCCGGAAGTCCTGAGATCGCGAACAACTATCTGGTGCGCGGCATCGTTCAGGCCGTGCTGAAGACGGAGATCGGCCGTGCCCGCTCAGTGCTCGACCAGAACAGCGAGCTGGCCGGGGTCGGCTACGAAACCGGCCTGAGAAACTTCAAAGGCTCACCATTGGATTTCGACCGGCTCTGGCAGGCCGCCAATGGGCAGGCCACGGAGCTCGGCAAGCTGAATGACAACCTGAAGAAATTCGAGCGCACGGTGCAGGCCATCCCGGAGTCTCTGAAATCTCTCGGAGACCGGCGACCTTAACATCCGCCCCCTTTCCCCATGTCGCCAAGTCCTACCGCAAACGACCGCCCAGACGGTCGAGACCGCTCCGGCGTCCTTCCCCGGTCCCAACCGGAGCAAACCCCGCCGGCATCCCCCGAGGCCGAAGTGCAGGTGCTGGCCTCCTGCCTCCGCGGCGCCGGCCTTGCCCGCTGCCTGCGGGCGGGTGTCACCGCTGACTCATTCGCCACCCCACATCACAAAGAGATTTGGGCCTGCCTTCAGAGACTGCACGCCGCCGGGCAGCCGCTTTCCCTCGATGTCATCACAGAAGACCTGCGGGCGCAGCGTCTCCTTGAGAGCATCGGGCCGGAATACCTGCGACAGATAGCGAATCCCTGCCAGTATATCGGAGACCAGTTTCCGAACGACTCCGAAGCGGACGCGAAATACTTCCTTGCCCAGCTTCTGGAAAAGGAGCGGCTGCGCGCCGTGGTAGCTGCCGCAAGGGCGGCCGAGGCCGCTGCCTATGCCTACACCGGCGGGGGCCTCGACGTTTATGAGCCTCTGGTGCGCGCTGCCGAGGTGTTTGACCGGGTGCGGTCGCAGGGCGGCCGGGAACTGCCTCCCGTGCTCGGCTTCCGTGAATTCGTCAAACCCGAGCCCAGCCCGCTCCCCGAGGAACTCGTCGCCGGGGTGCTGCATCGCGGCGCAAAGATGATGATCGCGGGCGGCTCCAAGAGCTTCAAGACGTGGGTGCTGCTCGATCTGGCCCTGAGCGTCTCCACCGGCTCCCCTTGGTGGGGCAAGCGCACTGTGGCCGGTCGCGTGCTTTATCTGAACTTGGAACTCATGCAGCCATTCTGCGAGGCCCGCGTGCGCTCGGTCATGGAGGCAAAAAAAATCACGGAGGCCGAAGGGCTCGACACCTGGCACTTGCGCGGGCAGGCCCGCGATTTCACCGACCTGTTGCCCCACCTCCTTGCCCAAGCCACCGCGGTCAAATACGCCCTGATTATTCTGGACCCAATCTACAAGGTTTTGGGCGAGCGCGACGAAAACGCCAACGGCGAGGTTGCCGAATTGCTGAACGCGTTTGAGGCTCTGGCCGTCCGAACGGGGGCGGCCATCGCCTACGGGCATCACCACTCAAAGGGCAACCAGGCCGCAAAGGATGCGCGGGACCGCAGCTCGGGCGCCGGTGCCTGGACTCGAGATCCCGACGCATTGATCGACCTGACCCCACACGAAGAAGAGGACCACTTCACCGTCACCTACACCTTGCGCAACCACCCGCCACGAAAGCCTGTGGTAGTTGAGTGGAAATTTCCCTGCTTCATCGTCTCACCTGGACTCGACCCGGCCGCCCTCAAAAAACCTGGCCCCGGCAAGAGCCATCTGGTCGAGGATGTCGTCGCCCTACTCGACGCCGATCCGGCCGGCTTCACCTACTCCCAATGGGAGCGAGCGGCGAAGAATAAAGGCATCAGCGAATCCACCTTCAAACGCCTTCGCCGAGAGGCTGACGACAAGGGCTTGGTTCGATCCGTCGGCGGCGTCTATACCCGCGGGGGCCAAGTGGGGCCAAGTTGACCCCTCGAACAATCTGGA
>CBINOW010000028.1:0-36975 GCA_966252395.1 uncultured Oleiharenicola sp.
AGCTGAAGAAGCCGGAGTCGATGCAGTCGTAGCAGGTGGCCTCGTCGCCGTGGTCCAGGTGGACCGCGAAGATGGCCTCCGGGAAGATGTCGCCGGCGGCACGGATGATCGCCTCGAGCATGCGCTTGTCTGTATAGGACCGCGCGCCCTTCGAGATCTGGATGATGAACGGCGCCTGGGACTCGATGGCACCGCGGAAGAGGCCCATGGCCTGCTCGGCGTTGTTGATATTGTAGGCGCCGACGGCGTATTTGCCGTAGGCGTGTTTGAATAGTTGGGCGGTCGTGACGATCATGGCGGTCTGACAGTTAGCTTCCGGGGCGGAAGTGTCACAAGCCTATTCCCGGCCAAACGTGTCAAAAATTCGGGCCGCCCGACGAAAAGCCTTCCGCAAACGATGCGCAGACAGCAGCGGGCGTCAGACAAGCAGCCGAATCACAACGGAGGACCAGGCTTCTGCGAGGCCGCGTAGCGGAGGCGGACAACGGCCGCGCGGGAGCTCGGCCCTCCCGAACGAAGGCAACCGGTCAGGGCGTGCCGGTGGCGGCGTTGCGGCGGTTGTTGAAATTCTCGCGGGCACGGCGGGCCAGTTCGGCCTGCGCCTGTTGCTCGCGTTGCAGTTCCTGCAGGGCCTTGACTTGGCTGCTGGAGAGGAAGGCGCTGGCCTGGGCGACGGTCGCGTCCGTGAGCGTGACATTGCCGCCGCCGCCACCGCGAAAGCCAAGCGGGCCGCGATTGGGCTGGCTGGATTCCGCCGTTGAGGCCTGGGCAAGGACGGAGACGAGGCTGGTGGCCTGCTGCTCGTTGAGCGCCTCGCCAGAGTAGCTGAGGCGCTGCTGGACGCGGTCCACGAAATTGCGCTGCGGCTGGGTGCGCTCGTATTCCTGGTATTGGGCGTAAACCGCCTCGCCGAGCTCGGAGCGGATCTGGTTGTCGATCTCGGCGTTGGCGTTCTGCACGAGCGAGCGCACCTGGTCGGCATTGTCGCGGCGGGTGGAGAGACCCTGGTCGCGCATGGCGGAGGTGACGTCGCGCATGGTGTTCTGCTTGTCCACGAGCAGTTGTTGCAGGCGCTGGAGCTGCTCGGGCGAAAGGCGAAGCTTGGCGAAGAGGGCGGCGTAACGACCGTCGAGCTGGCCGCGGGCGCGCAGGCTCATGAGCTGCTGGAATTCGGGAGACTCCATGAGTGCCTGCCAGTCGCCGCCCGGACCGCCGCGCGGGAAAGGCAGCGCCTGCGCGGTAGCGGTGGGGACGGGGACCGCCTGCTCGGGGACGGCTTCGACCGGTGCGGGTGCGGGTTCAGCGGCGGGCGCGACGGGTTCGGGGGATTTTGCGACGGCGGGGGTGGTGGGCCGGCGGGCGAGTTCCTGCTCGAGGCGACTTGCCCGCTGCTCCGCCGCGATGCGGGCGGTGTATTCGCTGTAGCCAAAAACACCGAGCCCGAGGATCAGCAGGGTCAGCACAGGGATGGCGAAACGGCGTGGGGTGGTCACGGTGGGTAAGACGTGGCCAGTTTTCTCAGGTTTCAGGGGAGTGCAAGCGGGCAGGGTGGAGGGTGGAGCCCGCGCTCCGCCGTGGGCTGGGCAGCGCGTGTCCACAAAACCTGCGCGGAGCGCAGGTTCCACCTAGGGACGCAACGAGGCGGGAGAGGTGCGTCGGCGATCCGGCCCGCCCGGAGGTCGGGCCCTACCGGCTCAACGAGGAGGAAATTGTGCGTTTCGCTGCCCGGAGGGCGCCCGCTCAACACATCCCTCCGGGATTCGCCGCGACGTGGCTCACCTTATTCCCGCCTCACCGAGGAGGGAATTGTGCTCGGCTGTGCCTCGCATCCCTGCGGGACTCACCCTATGGGTTCGCCCTGTTTCCTCCTCAACGAGGAGGAAACTCGAAGTCGGCTTTGTCCTGCTTTTGGGAGAGGACGAGGTAGGCGCTGAACTTGTTGCCGCGCTTGGAGACGAAGCCCTCGATCAGGTCGCTGCGGCCGTCGGTGAGGAGCTTCTGCACCTGCTCGACGGGAAGGTTCACTTCGCAGAGTTTCTTCGAGAGTTTGAAGACCTGGCGGTTGTCCTGGTCGGGCTTGCGCACGTAGTAGGCGTCGCCGAGTTCGACGAGCTGGCCGCCGGAGTGCGTCTTGCTCTCGCCGAGGACGGTGGCCTTGGAAAGGTCGGCCTTGGCCCGGGCCTTGCGCTCGATGGGCTTGCCGTCCTTGTCGAGCTTCGGGGCGCGCGGCGGGAACTCCCAGGCGAACTTGCCGCCTTCCTTCTTGAGGAACGCGCTGAAGGGGCGGCCTTTCTTGGAAATGAAGTTCTCGATGAGGTCGGTCTTCCCTTCGCCGACGAGCTTGATGACCTGCTCGGCCGGGATCGGCTTCTGGCACATGATGCGGCCGATGCGGAAGGTCTGCTCCCAAGAGCCGTCGGGTTTTTTCTCGCGGACGATGAAGCTGCTGCCGCTCTCGCAGAGGTCGGCGCCGGTCTTTGGATCCGACCAGATTGGGGTGAGCGTGCCGATGTCCACCTTGTCGCCGAAGTCGAACTCGGTCTTCCACTTCTTTACGACCTCGCCCTTCTTCTCCTCTTCGACGAGGGCGAGCTTGAGGACGGCGGAGAAGCGGTTGCGGGTCTTGTTGGAGATGAAACCGTCGAGCGGGCCGACCGAGCGGGTCTCGACGAGCTGCTTGACCTCGGGCTCCTCCATGCGGCGGCCGCCGACGATCTTATAGACCATCAGCTCGCCGTCCTGCGACTTGTAGCCGCGGAGCGTTTCCTTCAGCGGCTTGCCGTCGGTGGGGGAGATGATGTCGGTGGTGCGGGCGACGGAGTCGTCCTCCTCGAAGCCCTTCACGCGCTCCACGATGCCCTTCGTCTCCTTGACGATCTCGGCCATGAACTTCTCGCGGGCGAACTTGCCGTGCTCCATCTCGCGGAGGTGCCACTCCCATTCGCCGGTCATGGCGGGGCTGGTGATGTTCTCGGCCTTCACGGCGCCGAGGAACTGGAGGAGCTGCTCGGCCTTGGCGGTGGGGACGAGTTCTCGCTGGTTGCGGTCGAGATACTTCTGGTTGACGAGGCCCTCGATGGTGTCGGCGCGCGTGGCTGGCGTGCCCAGGCCGCGCTCCTTCATGGCTTCGGCGAATTCCTCGTCGTCGATGAGCTTGCCGGCGCCTTCCATGGCGGAGAGAAGCGTGGCCTCGGAGTAGCGCGGCGGCGGCTTGGTGGTCTCGGCGTGCAGGTCGGCGGAAAGGGTTTTCGCCTTGGCTTGGTCCTCGGGGGAGAGCGCCGGCAGGGCCTTCGAGTCGGCGGAATCCTCGTCCACCGTCGTCTTGCCATAGACCGCGAGCCAGCCCGCGGAGGTGAGCACCTTGCCCTCGGTCTTGAAATTGTGGGCGGCGACCGTGCTGATGCGCGTGGTGACGTCGAACTCCGCGACCGGGTGGAACGTCGCCACGAAGCGGCGGGCGATCATGTCGAACAGCTTGGCCTCGGCCTCGTCGAGGTGCTTGGCCTCGTGCTGGGTCGGGATGATGGCGAAGTGGTCGGAGACCTGTGCGTTGTTGAAGATGCGCTTGTTGGGCTGCACCCAGCCCTTGTCGAGCACGCGCTCGGCGTGGACCTTGAGGTCGCCGTGCAGGTTGGCGAGGGTCTGGCGGACGAGCGGAATGTAATCCTCCGGCAGCGCGCGCGAGTCGGTGCGGGGATAAGTGATCATCTTGTGGCGCTCGTAGAGGGCCTGGGCGATCTGGAGCGTGCGCTTGGCCGGGAAGCCGAAACGGCTGTTGGCTTCGCGCTGGAGCGTGGTGAGGTCGTAGAGGCGCGGCGCGATCTGCGTGGCGGGTTTCTTTTCCTCGGTGACGCTCGCGACGGGCTGGCCGGCGCAGGCGGCGTGGACGGCCTTGGCCATGGCCTCGTCCCACACGCGGTCCACGCGGTCGTGCTCGTCGTCGGACTTCTTGAAATCGGGGCGCTGATAGACGCCCTCGTATTCGCCCTTGGCGACGCCGAACTTCGCGGTGATGCGCCAGTAGCCGCGGGGCTTGAAATTGCGGATCTCCAGCTCGCGGTTGAAGACGATGGCGAGGGTGGGGGTCTGCACGCGGCCGACGGAGGCGACGTTGCCCGCGCGGGAGCCGAACATGCGCTTGGTGATGGCGCGGGTGCCGTTGATGCCGATGAGCCAGTCGGCCTCGCTGCGGCAGCGGGCGGCGTCGGCCAGGCCCTGCATCTGCTCGGCGGTGCGCAGGCTCTTGAACGCCGTCTGGATGCCCTCGTTGGTCATGGACGACATCCACAGCCGCGAGAACGGCTTCTTACACTTCGTGAGCTGGTAGATATAGGTGAAGATCAGCTCGCCCTCGCGGCCGGCGTCGCAGGCGTTGATGACGGAGGTGACATCCTTGCGGGCGATCAGCTTCTTGAGCTGGTTGAACCGGTCCTTGCCCTCGGGCAGCGGCATGAGCTCGAACTCGTCGGGAATGATCGGGAGGGTCTCGAGGCGCCAGAAGCCGTATTTCTTCTTGTCGATGTCCTCGGGCATCTGGAGTCCCACCAAATGGCCGACCGCCGACGAAATCACGTATTCGTCGTTCTCGTAGTGGTCGCCTTTCTTCGGGACCTTGCCGAGCGCGCGCGCCAAGTCGGCGGCAACGGAGGGCTTCTCGGCGATGACCAGTGTCTTCATGTGGGGGCGAGCCGTTAGGCGGCGCCACGGGGAATGACAAGCAATACTTTTTTCCGCGAGCCGCGCGCACGCGGGTGCGCGCGAGGGGAATTGAGTGCGGACCAACCGGGTTTCCTGCGTTGCGTCATCCTGAGCCGTGCGAAGGATCCAAGGGAGAACATCAAGTCATGCCTGCACCACGCCGCGCCTGGACTTACCTGCTCGCTAGTCGGAAAAATGGCACGCTCTACGTCGGTGTGACGACGGACCTGCGCACGCGAGCCTGGCAGCATCGAACCGGAGCCGTCGAGGGATTCACGAAGCAATATGGCGTCACCACGCTGGTGTGTTTCGAGGAGTTTCATGATGTGCGCGACGCCATTGCGCGGGAGAAGGAAATCAAAGGCTGGACGCGAAAGAGGAAGATCGAGCTGGTTGAGACGGCGAATGCCGATTGGGATGACTTGGCTGCGAGCTGGTTCGGGTGAGGCTTGGATCCTTCGCGGGGCTCAGGATGACGGTGGTGGGGATTGGTTTTTAATTCGGATGCTCCAAGCGGGTTGGCGAATCCGGGGGCAGCCAAACAAAAAGGCGCGCCGGGTGGCGCGCCTTGGGAGTTAACCGCAGGTGATCGCGGTCGCTTACTTCACACCCAGCTCCGCCAGCGCGGCGTCGAGGGACTTCAGCATCGCGGCGATGGTCTCGTCGGTTTCGTCGCCCATGTTGGAGATGCGGAAGGTCTGGCCCTTGAGCTTGCCGTAGCCGCCGTCGATCACGAGCTTGTGCTTCGACTTGAGGATCTTGTTCAACGCGGCGAGGTCCACGTTGAGCGTGTTGGCGAAGCAGTTGAGCGAGACGGAACCGAAGCCCTCCTTGGGGAAGAGCTTGAAGCCTTTCGCGAGGACGTGGGCGCGCACCGTCTGGTTCAGACGGGCGTGGCGAGCGTAGCGGGTCTCGGCGCCCTCGGCCTTGATGTCCTCGAGCTTGGACTTGAGGGCGTAGATGAGCGGGATGACCGGCGTGCTCGGCGTCATGCCGGCCTCGTGGTTCTTCTGGAATTCGAGCAGGTCGAAGTAGTAGCCGCGGGTCTTGCAGAGGGCGGCGCGGGCGAGGGCGCGCTTCGAGGGCGTGAGCAGCGACAGGCCCGGGGGCAGGGCGAGGGCCTTCTGCGAGCCGGTGATGATGACGTCGATGCCCAGTTCGTCCTTCTTGATCGGCATCGCGCTGAACGAGCTGACCGTGTCCACGATGCTGATGACATCGGGGAACTGCTTCAGCACGGCGGCGATGGCCGGCAGGTCGCTCATGCAGCCGCAGGAGGTCTCATTGTGGATGAGGGTGACGGTGTCGTATTGGCCGGTGGCAAGCTCCTGGCGGAGGGCCTCGGGGTCCACGGGCTGGCCCCACTCGGACTTCAGGCCGGCGGCGGCCAGGCCGCTGCGCTGGGCGACGTCGAGCCACTTGTCGGAGAACGCGCCGTTCATGCAGCACAGCACCTTCTTCTGGGTGAGGTTGCGGATGGCGCCTTCCATCACGCCCCAGGCGCTGCTGGTGGAGATATAGACCGGGTCCTGCGTGAAGAACAGGGCCTGCAGGTCCGGCTGGATGGACTGGTAGAGCGCGACGAAGTCGGTGCTGCGGTGGCCGATCATCGGCTGGGCCATCGCGCGCAGGGTTTTCTCGGAGACCGCGATCGGTCCGGGAATGAAGAGTTTGTAGCTCATGGTGAAAAGTGAGGCCGGTGTTGCATGTGCGGACACCAGCGGCTAACACACACTGACTAACCACCCCTTACAAGCGTCAAAGCCTATTTTGTGCATGCCCAACCGTTGGTTCCGTCATAAGGCCGAGCAGTTCGAGGGATTCGCCATCGACGTGATCATGGGCCGGCGCGAGGACATGCCGGCGCTGGTGTTCGGGGCGTTTTTGCAGGCGTGCTCGTATCTTTTCAGCGGGATTGTGCAGCTGCGTTGGTGGCTCTACCGCAAGCGCATCCTGCGCGACCAGCCCCTCGGCTGCCTCGTGGTTGTGGTGGGCAACCTCACCGTCGGCGGCACGGGCAAGACACCCGTGGTGGAAAAGTTCGCCCGCGCCCTCCGCGACCGCGGCCGCAAGGTCGCCATCCTCAGCCGCGGCTACAAGAGCAAGGCCCCGCCGTTCTGGAAGAAATGGTGGTTCTGGCTCAACCACACCGAGGACGCCCCGCCGCGCATCGTGAGCGACGGCAAGACCGTGCTGCTCGACTCCGAGGTGGCCGGCGACGAGCCGTTCATGCTCGCGCGCAACCTGCCCGGCGTGGTCGTTCTCGTGGACAAGGACCGCGTGAAAGCCGGCGCCTACGCGATCAAGCAGTTCGGCTGCGACACGCTCGTGCTCGACGACGGTTTCCAATACCTGCCGCTCAAGGGCCGGCTCAACCTGCTGCTCGTGGACAAGACCAACCCCTTCGGCAACGGCCACCTGCTGCCCCGTGGCATCCTGCGCGAACCGATCAAGCACCTGAAGCGCGCCAGCTACGTCTTCCTCACCAAGTCCAAGGGCGTGCGCGACGACGAACTTGAGGCCATGATCCGGCGCTTCAACCCCAATGCCGAAATCATCGAGTGCGCGCACAAGCCGCAGTTCCTCCAGCGCATCGACGGCGACGAACGGCTCCCTCTCACCGCGATCGCGGGCAAGCGCATCGGCGCCTTCAGCGGCATCGCCGCGCCGGAAAGCTTCGAGGGCTTCCTGCGCGAGACCGGGGCGCGGCTGGATTACACGAAACGGTTCCTCGACCATCACCGGTTCTCTAACGAGGAACTGCAGACCGTTTTCTCCGAGGCGCTGGAGGCGCGCGTGGACATCCTGATCACGACGGAGAAGGACGCGGTGCGCATCGACACGACGCGGAAGCTTCCGCTGCCCTGCTATTACCTGCGACTGGAGATCGACATCTTGCGCGGCGCGTCCGATTTCGACGAGGCGGTGGGCAAGATCTGTTTCCCGCGCGGCGAGCCGGTGCTGGCCTCGAACCCACCGCTGTGATGGCAGCCGGCCCGCGGGCGAGGTCGCCCGCGCTCCAAACTGGGCCCGAGCCGCAGGCAGGGAGCGCGGCATGTTTGGGATTGAAGGCCGAGGGGCTTCTTCCGTTAGCTGTGCCCATGAGTGATCCCCGTTATGCCCGGCTGGCCGAGGTGCTGACCGGCTTTTCCTGCGACCTGAAAAAAGGCGAGCGAGTCCTGATCGACGCCTTCGACGTGCCCGACCTGTTCGTCATCGCGTTGGTGCGCGCTGCCCGCGACCGCGGCGCGCTGCCCTACGTGAACATCCAGAAGGCCCGCATCACGCGCGAGCTGCTGCAGGGCGCGAGCAAGGAGCAATACGAGCTCACGTCCGGCATCGAGCTGGCCCGCATGCAGAAGATGCAGGCCTACATCGCCGCCCGCGGCTCGGAGAACATCTTCGAGACCTCCGACGTGCCGGCTGAGCGCGTGCAGCTCGTGGCCAAGGCCATGAAGCCCGTGCTCGATTACCGCGTGAACAAGACCAAGTGGGTCGTCATCCGCTGGCCCTCGAGCGCCATGGCCCAGCAGGCGGGCATGAGCACCGAGGCGTTTGAGGACTTCTATTTCAAGGTCTGCGCCTTCGACTACCGGCGCTACGGCCCCGGCATGGCCGCGCTGGAGGACCTGATGAACAAGACCGACCGCGTCCACCTGAAGGGCCCGGGCACCGACCTGACCTTCTCGATCAAGGGCATCGGCGCCGAGGCCTGCGGTGGCCTGCGCAACATCCCCGACGGCGAGGTGTTTTCCTGTCCGGTGAAGGACAGCGTCGAGGGTGTCATCCAATACAACGCCCCCACCGTCTATCTCGGCACGGCCTTCGACAACATCCGGCTCGTCTTCAAGAAGGGCAAGATCGTGGAGGCCACGGCCAACAACACGAAGCGCCTGAACGAGATTCTCGATACCGACGCCGGCGCGCGCTACATCGGCGAGTTCGCCATCGGCTTCAACCCGCACATCACCGAGCCGATGCGCGACATCCTCTTCGACGAGAAGATCGCCGGCTCCTTCCACTTCACGCCCGGCAAGGCCTACGAGCGCGCCGGCAACGGCAACGAGTCGGCCGTCCACTGGGACATGGTCAGCATTCAGCGCCCCGAATACGGCGGCGGCGAAATCTGGTTCGACGGCAAACTGATCCGCAAGGACGGCCTCTTCACTTTGCCCGCTCTGAAGAAGCTGAATCCCGACCAGCTGCTCAAAGTGAAGTGAGAACGGCCACGGATAACACCGATGGCCGCGGCTCAAGTCACGCAACCTGTCATCCTGAGCCACGCGAGGAATCCAGCGCGATGCACGCCGCGTTGCCGTCTGGATCCTTCGCTGCGTTCAGGATGACGCGTTTGGGGTGTTTCTATTTTAATCATGGCCGCCGCTTCTGACTCCCCGCACTTCACCTTCGTGCAGTCCTTGCCGAAGACAGAGACGCATCTCCACCTGGAGGGCGCGCTGCCGCTCGAGCTGCTGCGGCGCGTGCGGCCGGAGTTCGCGCAGCCGCCGGTGTCGTGGCCGCACAACTTCAAGTTCCGCGACTTCGCGCACTTCGAGAAGGAGCTGCTCGACATGGCGTTTTCGTGGTTCACCACGCCGGCGCGCTATCACGAGGCCGCGAAGGTGATCTTCGCGCGCCTGGTCGCGCAGAACGTGAAGTATCTCGAGACGAGCTTCGCCTCGGGCGTGATCGAGTTTCTCGGTCTCGACGGCAAGGAGGTGCTCGCCGCCATCACGGCCGCGGTGCCCGATGAGTTGGAAGTGCGCGTTTTCCTCGGCATCCACCACAACGGCGCCGGACCCAAAATGATGCCGGTGCTGGAGGACGCGCTTGGCTGGCGCGACCTGGCGGGCATTGACCTGCACGGCCCCGAGGATGCGCCGCTGGAACCGTGGGCCGCGCCCTACTGGGCGGCCGCGCGTCAGGCGGGCAAATACACCAAGGCGCATTCCGGCGAGTTCATGGGGGCGGACTTCGTGCAGCGGGTGATGGACGAGTTGAACCCGCACCGCATCGAGCACGGCGTGCGCGCCGTCGAGGATCCCGCGGTGGTGCGCGAACTGATCCGGCGCGGCATCGCCTTGGACATGTGTCCGATCAGCAACCACAAGCTCATGCCCGGCATCAGCCTCATGAACCACCCGATCCGCCGGCTGTTCGACGCGGGCGTGAAGGTGACGGTCAGCACCGACGACCCGATTTCCTTCGGCAACCGCATCAACGACGAATACGTCGCGCTCGCCGACCGCAGCGGCTTCGACCGCCGCGAGCTCGTGCAGATCGCGCGCAACGGTTTCGAGGTTGCGCTCATGTCCGAGGCGCAGAAGCGCCGGTGGCTAGCCGAACTCGACGCGGTGAGCGTGAGCTAAGCCGGGATAAATTGCGCGGTGGCCGCTTGCGATCCCGCGGACGCGGCGGGCGGACGGCGCGAAAGCGGCCGGTCGGAGACCGGCCCTACTTCTTCAGCGGTTCGAGCGTGTAACCGTCCTTGGCGTCCTTCATGTTCCAGCCTAGGGCGGTGATCTCCTTGCGGAGGGCGTCGGCGGCGGCCCAGTCCTTGGCGGTTTTTGCGGCCCAGCGCTTTTCGGCGAGGGCGGTGATGGCGGCGGGTGCATCGGCCTTGGGGACTTCGGTTGCCTTGAGGTTGAGGCCGAGGGCCAGCATCACCCGGTCAAAGGCCGTGGCATCGACTCCAGTCGGGCCACGGTTGACGATCGTGAACAACGCGCCGAATGCACCGGGTGTGTTCAGGTCGTCGTGCAAGGCGGCGAAAACCGGCGCGAAGACGGTGGCATCGCCGGCGACGAGAGTGGCACGGAAATTTCTGAGGCTCTTGAGCGCGCTTTCCGCCGCATGCAGGCCATCGAGCGTGAAGTTCAGCTGCTTGCGCGGGTGGCCGGCGAGCAACGCGTAGCGGAGCGCCATCGGGCTGAAGCCTTTCGCGATCAGATCATCCAGCGTATAGAGATTGCCGAGGCTCTTGCTCATCTTCGCGCCGTCCACGAGCAGGTGCTTGCTGTGATACCAGTGGTGGGCGAAGAGCGTGCCGTTGCAGCATTCGCTCTGGGCGATTTCATTTTCGTGATGGGGAAACAGCAGATCCTCGCCGCCGGTGTGGAGATCGATGGTGTCGCCGAGGTGCTTCTTGCTCATCGCGCTGCACTCGATGTGCCAGCCGGGGCGGCCGGGGCCCCAGGGACTGTCCCAGGAGTTGGCGCCGTCCTCGGTCTTGTGCGCCTTCCAGAGGGCGAAGTCGGTGGCGTCCTCCTTCTCGTCGGCGTCCACGGCCTGGGATTTGTGGAGGAGGGCGGAGCCGACCTGGAGCTCGCGCTCCTTTACCCGCGAGAGGCGGCCGTAGCCGTCGAAGGACGAGACCTTGAAATACACCGAGCCGTCGGCGGCGCGGTAGGCGTTGCCCTTCTTCATGAGCACGTCGATCATGTCCACCTGCTCCGTGATGTGGCCGGTGGCGGTGGGCTCGACGTGGGGGCGGAGGCAGTTCAGCGCGGCGCAGTCGGCATGGAACTTGTCGGTCCATTGCTTCGTGACCTCCGCCAGGGAGCGGCCCTCGTCGCGGGCGCGCTTGATGGTCTTGTCGTCCACGTCGGTCAGGTTGCGGACGTGCTTCACCTTGCCGGGGAATTCGAGCTCGAGGAGGCGGCGGATGACGTCGTTGACGACGAAGGTGCGGAAGTTGCCGATGTGCGCGGCGGCATAGACCGTCGGCCCGCAGTTGTAGAAACGGTAAACGCCATCCGGATGGCTGGGGGCGAGGGGCTTCAGCTTTCGCTCGAGCGAGTCAAAGAGTTGGATGGGCATGGGGCGGCGCGAGGCCCCTAAAGGGCGCAAAAAGCCCGGGGTTTTCAACCACGGATTCGCGCGGGTGGAACAGAACCGTAGCCGCATTGGAGCGCAGCGACAATGTGGTCACCTGTGCGGCCACGCTTTCGTCCCGCGTTCGCGGGACTCAAACGCGGCTACACCCGGACCGGTCGTCTTTCCGGGGCGGGGGCCGGCCTTCGCCAAGCCTACGGACGGCAGGCGCCCCAGCTCCATTTTCTAGGCGCAGAAACCTTACTTCGCGCTGCTCACCGTCAGGCCGCCGTTGACGGATTCGAGGCTCACGCGGGTGCCGCCGCCGTTGACGGGGCCGCGCAGCTCGCGCTTGCCGGAATTCTGCAGCGTGATCGGAAAATCGCAGCTGATGCGTCCGTTGACGGTGTCGGCATCGAGATCGAAGGCGGCGTCCTTGGGCACAATGAGCTTGCAGCTGCCGTTGACGGTCTCGAGCGAGACGCGGCCATTGGCCGGCAGGGCGGAGTAGCTGGCGCGCACCGAGCCGTTGACGGTCTCGAAGCTGCCATCGCCGGCCAGGCCTTCGGCTTCGATGTTGCCGTTGACCGACTCCAGCTTGGCCGGGCCTTTCACGCCGGTGACCGTGATGTTGGCGTTCACGACCCCGATCCGGTCGAGGGAGACGCCGGCGGGGACCATGAGCTTGTAGTGGACCTGGGCGTTCATGTTGTCCCAGAACTTCCACTTTTTCTCCAACTCGGTCTTCACCGTGAGCCGGCGGTTGGTGGACTCGATGCGCAGGTGCATGCGGGTCAGGCCTTCCTGGTCGCGGGCCGATTTCTCTGCTTCGAGCGAGACCTCGTTCTTGTCCCAGGCCACGATCTCGACGGAGCCGTTGACGTTCTCCAGCTGGATGGAGCCGTTAGCGTCGAGCGGGTAGGTCTGGGTGAATTTCTCGGTGACCTTGGCTTGGGCGAGAGTCGCGCTGAACAGAAGGGCAAAGGCGACGGTGAACAGTCGGGAGTTGGGAAGGTGCATGGGCATGCCTTTAGAACCCGGCCAAACGGGAAAAGTTACAGGATTAGTCGCCCAAGCAGCTTCGGCTGAAGATGTAATAGCCGCCAAAATTTAACCTCAAACCGTCGGTCCCGTTTGACAGCGCGGCATCGCTGGACCCTCTAGAACCAAGCCCGCTCTGCGGGGCGATAAAAGTCGTTGCGCATGAAACGGTCGCAACGGTTTTGGCGTCTCCAAGCCGCACACCCATCATGTCCGAGAAATCTCCGTCACCCCGGCGCCGCTGGGTCATCTACCTCATCACCGTCCTGATCCTCGCCGCCGGCGTCTGGTATTTCAGCCAGCGCCAGAAGCCGTCCGGCAACCGCTGGGGCCCGAATCCGGCCTGGGCCGGCACGGACAACTCGCCCGCCATGCCGGTGCGCGTGGTCAAGGCCGAGCGCCGCGAACTCGCCGTGCACCTCAAGGCCATCGGCACGGCGATCCCGCTGAACACGGTGACCGTGCGCAGCCGCGTGGACGGCCTGTTGCTGAAGGTCCTGTTCGAGGAGGGCCAGATGGTGAAGGCCGGCGAGGTGCTGGCCGAGGTGGACCCGGAGCCTTACCGCATCGCGTTGGCGCAGGCGGAGGGACGCCAGCGGCAGAACACCGCCCAGTTGCAAAACGCCCGGGCCGATCTGGAGCGCTTCCGGCAGCTCTACCAGCGCAGCCTCGTGACCAGCCAGGAAATGGAGTCGTCGGAGGCCCTCGTGCGCCAGCGCGAAGGCACGCTCGCGGCCGACCAGGCGGCCGTGGACGAAGCCCGGCTGCAGCTGGGTTACACCCGGATCGAGGCGCCCATCTCCGGCCGCTCCGGCCTGCGCCGCGTGGACGCCGGCAATCTCATCCGCGCCAACGACGCCAACGGGCTCGTCGTCCTCACGCAGACGCAACCCATCGCCGTGATGTTCACGGTGCCCGAGGTGGATCTCTCCAAGGTCCTCGAGCCGATGCGCGCGGGCGAGCGGCTGGCGGTCGAGGCCTGGGACCGCAGCGAGCAGACCCTGCTCGCCAAGGGCGTGCTCGTGACCGTGGACAACCAGATCGACCTCGCCACCGGCACCGTGCGCCTCAAGGCCGAGTTTCCCAACCAGGACGAGCGTCTCTTCCCGAATCAGTTCGTCAACGTCCGGCTCCGCGTCCGCACGCTGGCCGACGCGGTCGTGATCCCGGCCGCCGCCGTGCAGTTCGGTTCTCGCGGCACCTATGTTTTTGTCGTGAACGACAAGAACCAGTCCACCGTGCGCGAGATTGTGCTCGGGGCCGCCGAGGGCTCGGAGCAGGCGGTCGTCAGCGGCCTGGCTCCCGGGGATGCGGTTGTCCTTGAGGGCATCGACCGTCTCCGCGAGGGCCGCAACGTCGTGATTGTCGAGAATGGCGTCGCGGTCACCCCGCCGCCGGGCCCGGCGGGTAAGAAAAAGAAGCAATGACGCGCCGCGGGATGACCGAAACGATGTCCGTGCCACACGACGCTTTCCTTCTGGAGCCGGTCCGCCCCCGGGCCGGTTTGCCCATGCACCGGGGCGAGGGCGCCCCGGCTCCATTTCAATCCCGTAGGGTCGGCCCTTACGCCGACCCTACAAAAAAAGACAAAGGCGCATGAACCTCGCCCGCCCGTTCATCCTGCGCCCCGTCGCCACCAGCCTGCTGATGGTGGCGTTGCTGCAGACCGGCATCATGGCCTACCGCCTCTTGCCGGTGGCCGCGCTGCCGCAGGTGGATTTCCCGACCATCCAGGTCTTCACCTTCCAGCCCGGCGCCAGCCCCGCCGTCACCGCCAGCGCGGTCACGGCCCCGCTGGAACGCCGCTTCGGCCAGATTCCCGGGCTCAACCAGATGTCGTCCTCCAGTTCGGCGGGCGCGTCGGTCATCACGCTGCAGTTCTCGCTCGACCTGCCCATGGCCGTGGCGGAACAGGAAGTGCAGGCGGCCATCAACGCCGCCGACAATCTCCTGCCCAACGACCTCCCGGCGCCGCCCGTTTACCGCAAGGTCAACCCCGCCGACACGCCCATCCTCACGCTTGCGGTCACCGCCGACACGCTCCCGCTGAACGAGGTGCACAACCTGGTGGACACCCGCATCGCGCAGAAAATCGCGCAGGTGCCCGGCGTGGGCCTCGTGAGCCTGGCCGGCGGGCAGCGCCCGGCGATCCGCGTGCAGGTCAACCCGGCCGAGCTGGCGTCGCGCGGCCTGAACTTCGCCGACGTGCGCAGCGCCATCAACGCCGCCAGCGTGAACGCGCCGAAAGGCAGCTTCGACGGCCCGGTGCGCACGATCCTGATGGACGCCAATGACCAGCTCCGCTCGGTCGAGGAGTTCCGCAACCTGATCATCACCTGGCGCAACGGCGCGCCGCTGCGGCTCGGCGACATCGCCCGCATCGAGCAGGCCACCGAGGACCGCCGGCTCGCCGCCTGGGCCGACCGGTTGCCCGCCGTGCTGATCAACGTCCAGCGCCAGCCCGGCGCCAACGTCATCGAGGTGGTGAACCGCGTGCAGGAACTCCTGCCGCAGCTGCGCGCGAGCCTGCCGGCCGCGGTGGAGATGACGGTCCTCACCGACCGCACGCAGAGCATCCGCGCGTCGGTGCGCGCCGTGGAGCATGAGCTGATCTTCGCGATCGGGCTGGTGGTGCTCGTGACCTTCCTTTTCCTGCGCAAGCCGTCCGCCGCCCTCATCCCGAGCATCGCCGTGCCGCTCTCGCTCATCGGCACCTTCGGCGTGATGTATCTGGCCGGCTATTCGATCAACATCCTCACGCTCATGGCGCTGACCATCGCCACGGGCTTCGTGGTGGATGACGCCATCGTGATGCTGGAAAACATCGCGCGCTACCGCGAGGAGGGCCTGACCCCGATGGAGGCGGCGATCAAGGGCGCGGGGCAGATCGGGTTCACGCTGGTGTCGCTGACGATTTCCCTCGTGGCCGTGCTCATCCCGCTGCTGTTCATGGGCGGCGTGGTCGGGCGGCTCTTCCATGAGTTCGCCATCACGCTGGCCGTCTCGATCCTGATTTCGCTCATCGTTTCGCTCACGCTGACCCCGATGATGTGCGCGCGCATGCTGCCGCCGCTCGACCCTCACGGAAAGGACGGGTTCCTCGACCGCGTGATCGAGCGTTACGGGCGCTGGCTCGACTGGGTGCTCGACCGGCAGAAGCCGGCGTTGTGGGTCATGGTCGGCACGCTCGTGCTCACCGGCCTGCTTTACCTCGTCGTTCCAAAGGGCTTTTTCCCCGTGCAGGACACCGGCGCCATCCAGGCGGTGACCGAGGCGCCGCAATCGGTGTCGTTTGCCACCATGGCCGAGCGGCAGCAGGCGCTCGCGGAGAAAATCCTCCAGGACCCCGCGGTGCTGAGCCTCTCGTCGTTCATCGGCGTGGACGGCACCAACGCCACGCTCAACAGCGGCCGCATGCTCATCAACCTGAAGCCGCACGGCACCCGCGACACCTCCGCGCTGGAGGTCGTGGACCGCCTGCGCGCGGCCGCGCGCGAGGTGCCGGGGATCACGCTCTACCTGCAACCGGTGCAGGAGCTGACGATCGAGGACCGGGTGAGCCGCACGCAGTTTCAGTTCACGCCGACCTCGCCCGACGGTGCCCTGCTCGCGGAATGGACCCCGCGGCTGGTGGCGCATCTGCAGGAACGGCCGGAGTTGTCCGACGTGGCCAGCGACCTGCAGAACCGCGGGCTGCAGGCGTTCATCGAGATTGACCGCGACACAGCCAGCCGGCTCGGCGTGACCGTGGCCGAGATCGACGACGCGCTCTACAGCGCCTTCGGCCAGCGGCAGATTGCGACGCTGTTCACGCAGGCGAGCCAGTATCGCGTGGTGCTGGAGATGGACCCGCGCCTGGCCACGGGGCCGCAGGCGTTGGAGGGACTCTACGTGCGCGGCAACGGCAACGCCGCCGTGCCGCTCGCGAGTGTCGCCCGCGTGAGCGAGCGTCCGGCCACGCTCCTGATCAACCACATCGGCCAGTTCCCGGCCGTGACAATCTCCTTCAACCTCGCGCGCGACGCCTCGCTCGGCGCGGCGGTCGAGGCCATTGAGGCGGCTTCCAAGGAACTGGAACTGCCGGCGGCGATCGAGCTGCGTTTCCAGGGCGCGGCGCACGCGTTCCGCGATTCGCTGTCGAGCACGCTGTTCCTGATCCTCGCGGCCGTCGTCACCATGTATCTGGTGCTGGGCGTGCTCTACGAGAGCGCGATCCACCCGATCACGATTCTTTCGACGCTCCCTTCGGCCGCGGTCGGCGCACTGCTCGCGCTGTGGGTGACGGGCCGGCCCTTGGACATGATCGCCATCATCGGCATCATCCTGCTCATCGGTCTCGTGAAGAAGAACGGCATCATGATGGTGGACTTCGCCCTCGAGGCCGAACGCGGGCAGGGCATGTCGCCCCGCGATGCGATCCGGCAAGCGGCGTTGCTGCGGTTCCGTCCGATTCTCATGACGACGCTCGCCGCGCTGTTCGGCGCGCTGCCGCTGATGTTCTCGACCGGCTCCGGCGCCGAGCTGCGCCAGCCGCTGGGCCTTGTCATGGTCGGCGGCCTGCTCGTCAGCCAGGTGCTCACTCTGTTCACGACACCCGTGGTCTATCTGTTCTTCGACCGCCTGGCCCGCCGCTCGCAGGGCAAGGGCACGCAGGCGCCATTTCCGGTGAATGCGGAATTGGAGAAAGTGTCGTCATGAACCTCGCTCGCCCCTTCGTGCATCGCCCCGTCGCCAGCAGCATGCTGGCGGTGGCGCTCGTGCTGATGGGGGCGCTGGCCTACGGCTTGTTGCCGGTGGCGCCGTTGCCGGAGGTGGATTTCCCGGTCATCCGCGTGGGTGCGTCGCTGCCCGGGGCCAGCCCCGAGACGATGGCTGCGAGCGTGGCCACGCCGTTGGAACGAGCGCTGGGCAGCATCGCCGGCGTGACGGCGATTACCTCCGACAGCCGGCAGGGCTCGGTCGGTATCATGCTGGAGTTCGACATGGATCGCGACATCGACGACGCGGCCCGTGACGTGCAGGCGGCGATCAACGCCGCGCGCGGGCAGCTGCCGTCCGGCATGCCGGGCAATCCGTCCTACCGGAAGATCAACCCCTCGGCCGCCCCGATCATGGCGCTGGCGCTCAGTTCGCCGAACCTCGCGCCGGCGGAACTCTACGACTTCGCGTCCACCATCCTCGCGCAGAAAATCTCCCAGATGAACGGGGTGGGCGAGGTCACTGTGGGCGGCAGTTCGCTCCCGGCCATCCGGGTGCAGCTCAACCCGCACCAGCTGGTGCACCACGGCATCTCGCTCGACGAGGTGCGCGCGGCCATCAACGCCACCAACTCGATCCAGCCGCGCGGCGTCATCGAGGGCGGCGGACGGCAGTGGCAGGTGCAGGCCAGCGACCAGCTGCGCAAGGCCGAGGACTACCTGCCGCTCATCATCCGCTACAGCAACGGTGCGCCTGTGCGGCTCGGCGACGTGGCGAAGGTCACCGATTCCGTCGAGAACCGCTACAGCAGCGGCTTCCACAACAACCGCCCGGCCGTGCTGCTCATGGTCAGCCGCCAGCCCGGCGCCAACATCATTGCGACCATCGACTCCATCAGCGAGCAGCTCCCCGGCCTGCGCGCGCTGCTGCCGGCCGATGCCGACCTGAAGGTCGTGATGGACCGCTCGCCCGCGATCCGCGGCACGCTGCACGAGTCGCAGCGCACACTCTTCCTTGCGGCGGCGCTCGTGATGCTGGTCGTGTTCCTGTTCCTCGGCAGCCCGCGCGCCGCGATGATCCCGACGCTGGCCATCCCGGTGTCGGTTATCGGCACCTTCGGCGTGATGCATCTCTACGGTTTCTCGCTGAACAACCTTTCGCTCATGGCGCTGATCGTGGCCGCCGGGCTCGTGGTGGACGACGCCATCGTTGTGTTGGAAAATATCTCGCGCCACATCGAGCAGGGGCTGAACCCGCTTGACGCCGCGGTGCGCGGCGCGGGCGAGGTGGGCTTCACGCTGCTGGCGATGAACATTTCGCTGATCGTGGTCTTTGTCTCGATCCTCTTCATGGGCGGGCTGGTGGAGCGGCTGTTCCGGGAGTTCTCCATCACGCTGGCGGCGGCGATGCTGGTCTCGCTGGTGGTCTCGCTCACGCTGACGCCCGCCCTTTGTGCGCAGTGGTTGCGGCCCGGACACGAGCGTCCGCCCGGCCGTCTGCGCGCGGCGGGCATGCGGTTCTTTGATTCGGTGAAGACCGGCTACGCCCGCTCGCTCGGCTGGGTCCTGCAGCATACGGGCATGACCCTGCTTATCCTCGCCGGCATCATCGGGCTCAACATCTCGCTCTACTACAGCGCGCCCAAGGGCTTCCTGCCCGAGCAGGACTCGGGGCAGATCGACGGCTTCGTGCGCGGGGACGACGGGTTCTCGTTCCAGGTCATGCAGCCCAAGATCGAGACTTACCGGCGAATGGTGATGGCGGACCCGGCGGTGGAGGACGTGATGGGCTTCAGCGGCGGCTGGGCCGGCACCAGCAACGGCCGGCTCATGGTCCGCCTGAAACCCCGCAGCGAGCGCGACGCCAGCGCCCGCGAGGTCATCAACCGCCTGCGCCTGCAGTCCCCGCCGGTGCCCGGCGGCATGCTGTGGCTGAACGTGGCGCAGGACATCCAGCCGCCGCGCAGTTCCGACGCCGGTTCCTACGAGCTGGCGCTGCTGACTGATGACGTCCGCCTGCTGCGCGAATGGCAGCCGAAGATCGCGCGCGCGATGCAGGAGATTCCCGAGATCACCGACGTGGACACGCCCAACGACGGCGGCACCAAGCAGGTGATGCTCACCATTGACCGCGAGGCCGCGCGCCGGCTCGGCGTGGACATGCGCATGATCACGCAGGAGCTGAACAACTCCTTCAGCCAGCGCCAGGTCGCGACACTCTACGACCGCCTGAACCAATACCGCGTCATCATGGAGCTGGAGCCGCAATACACGCAGGACCCGGTCGTGCTGGACCAGGTGCAGGTGATCGCCCGCGACGGCTCGCGCGTGCCGCTCTCGGCCTTCACGCGCCACGAGTATTCGCTGGTCGAGGACCGCGTGCGGCACCGCGAGCAGTTCGTAGCGGAGAACGTCGGCTTCTCGCTCGCGCCCGGCGTCTCGCTGCAGGAGGCGCTGGCGGCCATCGACCGGGCCATGGCGAAGATCATGCTGCCCACCGAGGTTCAGGCCCGGCTGGCCGGCGCGGCGCACAGCTTCCAGTCCGCCCTCGAAAACCAGCACTGGCTGCTGCTCGGTGTGATGCTGGCGGTGTATCTGGTGCTGGGCATCCTATACGAGAGCCTGGTGCATCCGCTCACCATCCTCTCCACGCTGCCCTCCGCCGGCCTCGGCGCGCTGCTGGCGCTGCGGTTCACCGGCACGGAGTTTTCGCTCATCGCGCTGCTCGGGCTGTTCCTGCTCATCGGCATCGTGATGAAGAACGCCATCCTCATGATCGACGTGGCGCTGGTGCGCGAGCGGCAGGACAACCTATCGCCGCGTCAGGCCATCTTCGAGGCCGCGCAACTGCGCCTGCGCCCGATCCTCATGACGAACCTCGCTGCTCTCCTCGGCGCCTTGCCGCTGGTGCTCTCCACCGGCGAGGGTGTTGAGATGCGACGTCCGCTGGGACTCGCCATCGTCGGCGGCCTCGTCGTGAGCCAGTTGCTCACGCTCTACACCGTCCCCGTCGTCTATCTCTGGCTCGACCGGATGCGCCTGCGCGTCATGACCCGCCTCGGCCGGCTCAAGCCGGTGGAAGCGGGGAAGGCGGTCGAGGTCTGAGGGTCATCTTGTTTATCAAAGTTTCTTTTTTCAGCGAATCTCTACTTCCTAACTGCCAGGTCTAGCTCATCGACAAGAGGGCGATTTAAGAGAAACGCGATGCTAAGTCCTGGCGCCGACAATACAATCGGGGCCGCTATCAAATTTGAAACGACGCGTCCGTCTTTGGGTGCAAAGCGAATGAAGTCGTGAGCTAACGTCGCAACAAATAAGAAGGCCACCGCCAACAGTAAGTAAACTAGCATTGAACGCGCCCATGCTCTCTTACATGCGAGAGCCAGAGCACAAACGCATATGGAGATAGAAAGGCATGCCCCAATAAGATTGCAGATTGCTAGAAAGCTTAATCGGTCGATTTTCGGTAGCTCGCCAATAACCAGGGCCCCTAGAAGGAATCCTACCAAGGCACACATCGTAGCTGCAAAATATGCAAGAGGTATGTGAAAAACAGGAAGCTTCATATTCTCCAATGATTTGATCTCTGTAGGTTGCGTAGAAAGCCTACGCTGGCTTGGCCCGCAGAACGGTAGGAAAAAGATCGAGACGTCTGCTTTCAACCTTCGACTGCCGGAGTGTAGGGCGGGATCGCTAATCCCGCCACGATCCACGCGGGGTTCGGAGACCCTGCCCTACAACTCGCTACTCCGCCCGCAGGGCGTCGAGCGGGTTGACGCGGGTGGCGCGTTGGGCGGGGAGCCAGCAGGCGAACTGGGCGGCGGCGAACAGGGCGAGGGCGGCGACCGCGAAGGCGGGGGCGTCAAAGGCGCGGAAGTCCACGAACACGGTGGCGAGCAGACGTCCGACGCCGAGGCCCAGCAGCAGGCCAAGCCCGATGCCGGTGAGACTCAGGGCGAGGCCTTCGCGGAGGATCAGATTGCGCACCGCACCCGGCTCGGCGCCGAGGGCCAGGCGGATGCCGAACTCGCGCGTGCGGCGCGAGACGGCGTAGGCCTTGAGGCCGTAGATGCCGACGACGGCGATCAACATGGCGAGTCCGCCGAAGAGCGAGAAGAGCAGCGCGGCGGAGCGCACGGCCCAGAATTCAATGGAAGCATCCCGGTGCTGGCCGAAGGTGCGGAGCTTGAACACAGGCACGCCGGGCGCGGCGGTGCGCAGCTCGCGCCGCACGCTGTCCAGCAGCGCCTGCGCGGCGGCGGGGCCCGCGGTCGCCGGGCGCACGTGGAAATGGACGTTGCTCATGAACCCCTGGGCAAAGGGCACGTAAATGGCCTGGCCGGGTTCCTTGTCGAAGACGTCGAGGCGGGTGGAGGGCACGATGCCGACGATCTCCAGGGTGGGGGGCGCCGGGGGGCGGCCGGTGGAGTCACGGGGCGCGTCGGATTGCGCAAACTGGATGTGTTGGCCGAGGGCGTCGCCGTCGGGCCAGAGCTTGCGGGCGAGGCCTTCATCAATGATGGCCACGAGCGGTGCGCCGGCGACATCGGTCTCGGCTGCGGAGAAGGTGCGTCCGTGGAGCAAGGGCAGACCCATGGCGGCGAAATAGTCGCGTCCGATGCTGTTCCACGCGGCGGAAAACGCGCGGCCCTCGGCGGCGGTGGCGGGCTTCGCCCCGGCCGCGGGCTCGAGGCCGGCGCGACGGACCGAACGATTGATATCAATAAGGCCGTAGGGCACGAGGGCGCCGATGCTGGCGGAGCCGACGCCGGCCAGGGCCGACAGGCGGTCGCCCACGTCGCGGTAGAGGGCGCGGGCGCGAGTCTCGTCGTAGCCGCCGAGGCTGGCGTCCACCTCGGCGATGATGGTGTCGTCCGCGCGGAAGCCGGTGTCGGTGGCGGAAACCTTGAGGGCCACCCGGATGAAAAGCCCGGCGGCGATTAGGAGCGCGAGGGAGAGCGCAATCTGGGCCACGACAAGCGGATGGCGCGGCAGCCAGAACCGGCGTTTCCCCGGGGAGTCGTCGCCCGCCTGCAGCTTGAGATCGGTGAGGATGTCCTGACGCGACAGCTTGAGCGCCGGGCCGAAGGCGAAGAACAGCGTGGCCAGAAGCGTGAACCCGACGGTCGCAACGAGGACCGGCACGGTGGCGACACCCGGGAAAAAGAGCGCGACCGGCGCGAGGGCGGACACGGAGGCGACCAGCAGGTCGGTCGAATAGGTCGCGAGCACCAGTCCGAGCCCACCGCCGACGAGCGCGAGCAGCAGGCTCTCGGTGAGCAGTTGGCGGATGATCCGGCCGCGGCCGCCGCCCAGCGCGAGCCGGATGGCGAATTCCCGGCGGCGTGCATGGCCGCGGGCGAGGAGAAGACCCGCGAGATTGAGGCACACCACGAGGAGCACGGCGGCGGTCATGCCCAGCAGGACCACGCCGAACAGGTGCATGCTGCCTTCGCCGCCCGGCGAAGTGGTGGTGCTGAAACGCGGCAACGGCGCGAGCGTGACCAACTGGTCCTTTTGCTCGGCCGGAAAACTGCGCTCCAAGCCGGTGGAGATTCCGGCCAGCGCAGTCTTGGCGGCTTCCGCGGCCACGCCGGGTCTCAGGCGGGCGACGAGAAACAGATTGTAGGCGTCGGGCCGGCCGAGGGTGCGGCGATCCGCCCCGTCATTGAAGTCGTTCGAGAGGGTGTCGAAGACGCCCAGCGGGAAATAAAGCTCGGGGCCGATGAGCGTCATCGTGCCGGTGAAGCCTTCCGGGGTGATGCCCACGACGGTGAACGGGCGCTCGTTGATGCGGAGCGTCGAACCGAGCAGGGCGGGGTCGAAGCCGGTCTTTTGCCAGAAAAGGTGGCTGGCGATGACGACCGGCTGGTCGGCTCCGGGCCGCGCCTCGGCGGCGGTGAAGCTGCGTCCGCGCAGCAGTTTCACGCCCAGCACATCGAAGTAGTCGGCGGAGACGAGGTCCACGAAGGTGCGGCGGGATTCCGCGCCTTCGCCCACGCCGACCATGCTGAGATTGTGGGCGAGCACCCCGGTGAACAGGTCCTTGTGTTGACGCAGCTCCTCATAGACGGGGTGGCTGAACGACCGGTAGTGGTCGGGCCGCACCTTGTCCTGCGAGTAGAGCTGGACGACGCGCTCCGGCTCGGGATAGGCGCGTCCCTGGAACACCAAAGCATGGATGACGCTGAACATGGCGGTGTTCAGCCCGATGCCGAGCGCCAGGACGGCAATGGCGGCAAAGGAGAAGCCCGGGGTGCGGGCAAGGAGACGAAAGGAGAATTTCAGATCAGACAGAAGGGTGTGCATGCGGCGCGCGGTTCATCCCAAAACACGGGCGAAGCGCGGCAGTTGCAGGAAATTCCGGGCTATTCCGACCGCAGAGCCACCGTGGGGTTGACCATGGCGGCCTTGCGGGCGGGCCACCAGCAGGCGAGGGCGGAGGCCAGGGCGAGGAGCAGGGTGGTGGACGCGAGGATGAGCGGGTCGGCGGCGGAGACTTCGTAGAGCTGGCTGCGGATCGCAAACCCGGCGCCAACCGCACCAGCGAGACCGACGCCGACACCCATGGCGAGGGGCTTGAGCCCTTGCGTGATCATCAGGCGGATGACGTCGCCCGGCATGGCGCCGAGGGCCATGCGCACGCCGATCTCGCGGCGACGCATCGTGACGCCGTAGGCCACGACGCTGTAGAGGCCGGTGAGAGCCAGCAGCAGGGCGAGGCCGGCGAACAGGCTGAGGAGAAACGACTGGAGGCTGGTGGCGGCGTAGGTGGACTCGACCTCCTCCTGCATCGTGGTGACGTTGAAGATGGCGATCTCGGAGTCGAGCGTGGCGACGAGTTCGCGGACCTGGCGCTCGAGCAGGCGCGGGTTGCCGGCGGTGCGGACCAGGGCGACCTTCTGCAGCCAGGCGAACTGGCGGAACGACCAGTAGGCCTGCGGCCGCACGATGGGTTCGTTGTAACCGTAAACCCGGAGCGTGGGCACGATGCCGACGATGGTGAACCAGTTCTCCTCCTCCTTCGCGGAGAAGCCCCAGTAGGCGCGCTTGCCCAGCGCGTCCTGTCCCGGCCAAAACTTGTCGGCGAAGGCCTGGTCCACGATGCACACGCGGGGGCCGGTCGCGTCCTGCGGGTCGAAGGCGCGTCCACGGAGGAGCGGCACCTTGAGCGCGGCGAAGTAGTCGTCGTTGACGATGCCCATCTCGGCGAGGGGCTTGTCCTTGGCCTTTGGATCGTGCACGCCCTCGGCGGCGAAGGAGGACTGCCACCCGGCGTTGAGCGGCGGGGTGGTGCTCAGGCCCACGCTGGTGACGCCGGGCAGCACCTTCAGCCGGTCGGTCAGGGTCTGGTAGAAACGTTTCGTGGGTTCCTCGCTGCCGTTCTCGCCGGTGTAGCGGTTGCCGGGCAGTGAAATGGAGAAATTCAGGGTGGACGACGAGTCGAAGCCGAGGTCGACCGAGCGCATGCGGTCGAGGCTGCGCAGGATGAGGCCGCTCACGCTGAGCAACACGAGGGTGAGCGCGACCTGGGCGCCCACGAGGAAGCGGCGGGCGCCGGAGCCGGCGGTGGCGCCGCGGCCGCCGTTGTGGAGCGCGCTGCGCACATCGGCCCGCGAAGTGCGCAAGGCGGGCCAGAGCCCGGCCAGCACCCCGGAAACGACCGCGATCAGCACGGAGAAGGCGAGCACCCAGCCGTTGAGCTCGATGTTCTGGAAGCGGGCCACGTCCGGCGGCACGAACCGGCGGATGACATCGAGCGACCACCACGCAAAGAGCACGGCGCAGGCGCCGCCGGTCAGGGCGATGAGCAGCGATTCCGCGAGCATGTGCCCCATTAGCCGGCCGCGGGAGGCGCCGAGGGCGGCGCGCACGGCGTAGTCGCGCTCCTGGCTGATGCCGCGGGTGATGAAGAGGCTGGCGACGTTGGCGCAGGCGATGAGCAGCACGAAGCCCGTGGCGGCGAGGAGGGACCAGAGTCCCGCACTGAACCGGCCGACCTGGTTTTCACGGAACGGATGGAGAACGGCCGAGACCTTGGCGAGGTTGTCGGGGTGGGCGGCACGCAGGCCGACGTAGATGCGTTCCAGGTCGGCGCGGGCCTGCTCGATCGTCACCCCGGGCTTGAGCCGGCCGGTGGCGTAAAGACCGGGGTTGTTGCCCCGGGATTGCCAGTTTTCCTTCGTGGCGGCGTAGGGGGCGATCGGCACCCAGAGCTGGGTGTTGCGTGGCAGACCGAATCCGGCCGGCGTCACGCCGACGACCGTGCGCTGCACGCCATCCACGGGGATCGTCGTGCCGATGACGGCCGGGTTGCCGCCGTAGCGGCGGTGCCACAGGTCCTGGCCGATCACGACGACGGGTTCGCCGCCGGCCTTGTCCTCCTCGGCGGTAAAAAACCGGCCGGCGAGCGGCTTCAGGCCGGCGACATCGAACAGCGCGGCACTGGTGTAGGCGCCGCGAATGTTCTCGGGCAGCTGGCCGGCGCCGGAGAGGTTGAAGCTGTCGCGGCGGTAGATCGCCAGCGCGCTGAAGGCCTGCTGTTCCTTGACCCAGTCCTGCGTGGTGGGCCAGGAGATGGACATCTCCATCTGTGCGCCTTTCTGCCAGAGCACAACAAGCTGGTCAGCGTCCGGGTAGGCGAAGGGTCGCAGCAGCACGGCATAGAGCACGGAGAAAATGGCCGTCGTCGCACCGATCCCAAGCGCGAGGGTCAGGATGGTGGAAGCGGAGAAGCCGGGTGATTTGAGCAGGGCGCGCAGGGCGTAGCGGAGCGTGGGCATGGCGTGGAGGAAACAGGAAGGAAGAACTATGAAGAGGAACTCACTCGAGGGCGGTCGAAAGGATCGTCACGGTGCGCGCGGCGGGCGGCGTGGTCGGCGGCGGGTCGAAGAGCGCCCAGCCACTGTTGCCGACGAAGTGGAAGCGGCCGTTGAAGACCTGGCCGAGAGCGAGGTCGGTCATGTGGGTGCGACCTTGGGCGAGGATGCGGACGAGTGGTGTTTTCTCTGGTTGAAGATCGATCCGGAGCACGCGTTGTGGGCTCACGCCGTTTTGCACGGCGAGCAGGGCGCCGGAGACGGTGTAGAGTCCATCAATGCCGAAGAACGTGGCGTTGGCGGGGGCGGTGAGCAGCGCCGGAGTCTTGGTAGCCGCGTCGATGCGCCAGATGCCATTGGCGTAGTCTGCGACGTAGAGGTGCTTGCCGGTCGAATCTAAGGCGATGCCTTGCAGGCTCAGGAATTCGTCGCTTTCGAGCCAGGCTTCGAGGGTCGTGCCGCCGGCGGGCAAGCGCCAGATTATGGGTGATACCGAGTCGGTGGCGTAGAGCGCGCCGTCGGCGGCGATCACGAAGTCGCCGAGCAGGTGCTTGCGACCATCGGCGGGCACAGGATAGCGGGCGCGCACGCGGCCGGTGGAGAAATCAAGGGCGACGAGGGCCGCCCGCTTGCCGTCCTCGGCGTCGGAGCCGGTCATCACGCCGACCGTGGCGGTGGCGGCCCAGAGAGTTTTGCGGTCGGCGGAGAGCGCGAGCTTGAAGACGCCGTCGAGGGCATCGTCGGCGTGGGTGAACTTCTTCAATACGGCGGTGCCGGAACTGACATCGCGCACCCAGACGCAGCGGTTGCGCACGTCGCCGAAATACCAGAGCAGCGTCTCCGGGTCCACGAGACAGCTTTCGATGATGCCGGTGGCATCGGTGAGCGTGAAGGCGGCTTCGTCGGCCGAGCCGACCGCGGCCGGAGTGGCCGCGAGTTGGGCGGCGAGGGTTTGGAAGCGGGACAGATCCTTCAGCGCAGCGAGGCTTGGATCGGCGGCGACGTTCATCTGCAGGCCCATGTCGGCGAGGCGCTGGAGGGCGGCGAGGGCGTCCTCAGGGCGCTGCAGCGCGGTGTAGAGGCGGGCGAGGTTGATCTGAACGCGCGGGTAATCGGGCCGCAGTTGCGCGGCTTCCTCCATCTTCGCGAGAGCCGTGGCGTTGTCGCCGGCCTTGGCCGCAGCGCCCGCCTCGCGGAGCAAGGTGGAGTGCTTGGGGGCGGCGGAGAGGGGGAGGGCCAGAGTGAAAGCGAGAATGAGAATGGCGAGGGAGCGCATGGGGAAAGTAACAAGTATCAAGTGACAGGTATCAAGAAGGAGGAAGTTTGGGTTTGGACTCTTGCTACTTGATCCTTGAAACTTGTTACTTCGCCTCGCGCTATTCCGCGCGCAGCGCGGTCATCGGGTCCACCTTCGTGGCGCGCCGCGCGGGCAGCCAGCAGGCGAGGAGCGCGACGAGGCCGAGGGCGAGCGGGACGAGGCTGAAGGTCACGGGATCGAAGGGGCTGACGCCATAGAGGAAGTTTGTCATCAAGCGGGTGACGGCGAAGGCGAGGATCAGGCCGATCCCCGCTCCCGTGACGGCCAGCACGAGTCCCGAGCGGACCACCTGCCAGACGAGCCGGCCGGTGCTGGCACCGAGCGCGAGGCGCACGCCGAATTCCTGGGTGCGCTGGCCAACGGCGTAGGCCATGACGGCATAGACGCCCATTGCCGCGAGCAACAGGGCCACCGTGCTGAGGCAGGCGAGCAGGCTGGAGCCGATGCGCTGCGTCATGACCGCGGCCTGCACATAGGTCTCGAGGGGGAGCGAGGCCCAGATGGTGACATTAGGGTCGAGACTGTGGATCGCCTGTTGCAATTCACGCAGGCGACCCTCGAGTGCGGCGGCGGCACCGGGCGCGTAACGGACGCAAAGCCCGAGATCGAGGGCGTAACGGGCCTGTTCGTTGGGCAGATAGTAGAACGACTCGGCGGGCTCGTTGAGCGCGCGGTATTTTCCATTCCGCGCGACGCCGACCACGGTCAACTCGCGGCCGTTGATCTTCACGGTGCGGCCCACCGCTTCCTGGCCCGGCCAGAACCGTTGGGCGAAGGTTTCGTTGACGATGACGACGCGCGGAGACTTCGGCGTGTCATTCGCGGTGAAGGCGCGGCCGGCGACGATGGGAATGCCGAGGGTCTCGAAGTATCCCGGCGAAACGATGGCGAGGCGGAAGTTGAGCGATTCGCCCGTGCGGGTCGGGCGGCCGGGAATTTCGATGTTACCGGTGCCGGTGTCCTCGAAACCCAGCGGGAACCAGTTGGCGAGGCCCACGGATTCGACGCCCGGAAGGGCGGCGACGCGTTGCCGGAGCATACGGTAGAACTCCGGGGCGGTCTCGCGCGTGTAGCCGTTCATGCCCACGCGCAGGCCGGCGATGACCACGCCGCGGGGATCGAGGCCGGCATCCACGGATTTCGAGCGCTGCAGGCCTTGCAGGCAGAGCGCCGCGCCGATGAGCAGGGCGGTGGCGAGCGCGACCTCCGCCACGACGAGCAGGCTCCGCGTGCGGTGCGTCCCCGCGCCGCCGGTGGCGGTCCGGCCGCCGTCCTTGAGCGCGTCGGTCAACCGTGTGCGGATGGATTGCAGGGCCGGCGCGAGCCCGAAGAGCACCCCGGCGCCCAGCGTCAACAGTATGGAGAGTCCGAGCGTGCGCCAGGAAACGTCGAGCACGACATTGATGGGCAGGTGGGGCGTGGGTGGCGTGAAGAACGTGACGAGCCCGACCATCCAATGGGCAAGCAACAGGCCGACGAATCCGCCGGCGACCGCGAGCACGAGGCTCTCGGTGAGCAATTGCCGGATGAGGCGGCTGCGGCTGGCGCCGACGGCGAGACGGATCGCAATCTCACGCTGGCGTGCGGCGGCGCGGGCGAGCAGCAGGCTGGCCAGGTTCGCTGTCACGATAAGCAGCACGCCGAGGCTGGCGGCGAGGAGCAGGCCGAAGACGGGCCGAAAGATGCTCTGTGCACCGTAGGAGGCCTGCCAGAGCGGCGCCGCGTGAAAGCGGATGTCGCGGTTGGTGTCCGGGTAGGTCTGCTCCAACCGGGCGGCGAGGGTCGCCAAGGCCGCGCGGGCATGGTCCACGCTGACGCCGGGCTGCAGGCGCGCGTAGGTGTGGTGCCAGCGCGCGTAGCGTTCGAGGACCTGGTTGGCGTCATTGCCCGAGTAGGCGACCTCGCGGTGCATCATGGTCGGCGCCCAGAAATCGCACTGCAGCGCGGCCACGTCGCCGTGGAATGATGCGGGCGCCACGCCGACGATGGTGAAGCCGTGGCGGTTGATCTCGACGGTCTTTCCGATGACCCCGGGGTTCGCGTTGAAGCGCCGGCGCCAGAGCTGTTCGCTGATCACGAGCACCGGGTGGCCTCCGGGTTTCAGGTCTTCCTCCGGCAGGAAGGTGCGGCCGAGCAGCGGCTTGACGCCGAGCACGTCGAAGAAGCTGGCGGTCACGATCTGGCCGTAAAGCCACTCGTTGCGTCCGTCGGCGGTGAACGACGCGGGCGTCTGTTGCGAACCGGTGACCCCGGCGAAGATTTCCTTTTGCGCGGCGATGTCGCGGAGATCGGGCAGCGAGACCGTATCCCACATGCGTCCGGCTTGGCTGGTGGTGACGACGACCAGTTCCTGCTGGTCGGCCACGCCGGGCAGGGGACGAAGCACCAGGTTTTCGATCCACGTGAGAACGGTGGTATTGGCCCCGATGCCGAGGGCCAGAGACAACACGGCGACGAGGGTGAAGCCGGGGGTCTTGAGGAGTTGCCGAAGGGCGTAGCGGAGGTCGTTCATGGCTGTTTCGAGTCGTTTTCGAACCAGCGTGGAGTGGAACGGAGGGGCGGGAAGAGAAGTATCAAGTAGCAGGTATCAAGTAACAGGAAGGGAAGGCGAAGATCGGGTTGAGGCGGAAGAGGAGGGGGATCGGACTCTTGATACTTGTTACCTGGTCCTTGTTACTTGGCGGAGTTCTACTCCGCCCGCAGCGCCTCCAGCGGATCGACCTTGGTCGCGCGGCGGGCGGGGAGCCAGCAGGCGAGGGCGGCGACGAGGAACAGCACGGCGGCGGTGCCGCCGAGGGTGACGAAGTCGGTGGCAATCATGCGGGGCATGACCGAGGCGAGGAATTGCCCCAGGCCGTAGGCGCCGGCCAGGCCGAGCCCGAGCCCGAGGACGGTGAGCAGCAGGCCGCGCCCCAGCACGAGCCCGAGCACGTCGGAGGGCTTGGCGCCGAGCGCGAGGCGGATGCCAAACTCGCCGGTGCGCTGGGCCACGATGTTGGAGATCACGCCGTAGAGGCCGACGGAGGCGAGCACGAGGCCGAGGAGCGCGAAGCCGCCCAGGAGCTGGCCGACCACGATCAGGTTGTGCTGCTGGCGGTCCACGAACTGCCCAACGGTCATGAGCTGGTCGGCCGGCAGGTCGGGGTCCACCTCGGCCACGGCGCGACGCACGCTCTCGATGAGGGTGGCGGGCTGGGCGCTGCGGACGGCGAAGCGGATCCAGGTCCAGGGTTCGTGGACGACCGAGCGGTAGACTTGGAAGGAGGTGGGCGGGTTGGTGAACGCGGCGGCGGACTCGGCCGTGCGCACGACGCCGATGACCTCGGCCCAGGAGGTTTTATCGTTGTTGACCGAGCCGAGGCGCTGACCGAGTGCGCTCCGGCCGGGCCAGAACTGTTTTGCCAGCGCCTCGTTGATGACGACCTGCTCCGGCTCGCCGGGCTTGCGATCCGGGGCGAAGCCATGGCCCTCGAGGAGCTTGAGGCCCATGGTGTCGAAGAAGCCGGACGTGACCATCACGTAGCTGGCGCGCGGCAGGCTGGCGGGATCGGCGGAACTGAGGGCCTCGTTGGTGATCTGGCGGGTGTTGCCGTAGTGCCAGAGCGGCAGGTTGGTGGCGAGGGCCACGCCCTCGACGCCGGGCAGGGCGGAGAGGCGGCGCTCGATGCTGCGGTAGAATTCGAGACGTTTCTCGGGGGTTTCGTAGCGTTTCTCCGGCATGGGGAGAACGCCGGTGAGGATCCGGGCCTTGTCCCAGCCGGTTTCCAAACGGAGGATGCGATCGAAGCCGCGCTGCATCATGCCGGCACCGCCGAGCAGGACGAGCGCGAGGGTGACCTCGGCCACGACAAGGGCGTGGCGCATGCGGTGCTGGCCGCGCCCGGAGGTGGAGCCGCGGGACTGGGACTTGAGTGCGCCGACGACGTCGGTGCGCGAAGCCAGCCAGGCGGGCACGATGCCGAAGATAATCCCGGTGAGGACCGAGGCGGCGACGGTCAACAGCAGGACGTTTCCGTCGATCGGAAGCTGGAACGTGCCGACCTTCTCACCGATGCGGATGTTCGCCTCGAGGAGGCTGTTGATCCAGAGGGCCACGAGGATGCCGAGCCCCCCGCCCACGACGGAAAGGATGAGGCATTCGGTGAGCTGCTGCGCGATAAGGCGCGAGCGGGAAGCGCCGAGGGCGGCGCGGATGGCGAAGTCGCGCACGGAAACAGTGGCGCGGGCGAGCTGCAGGTTGGCGAGATTCGCGCAGGCGATGAGCAGGACGAAGCCCGAGAGGCTGAGCAGCATCCAGGAGATCTTGCGGCTTTCGTCATCCATGAGCGCCTCGTGGAGCGGGAGCGCGCGGTAGCGGAGCCCGGCGTAATCCTGCGGGAACTGGCGCTCCTGCGTGGCCGCGAGGGGCTCGAGCTCGGCCACGGTCTGGCCGGGAGTGCCACCCGGCTTGAGGCGTCCGGCGAGGCTGAAGACGCGGTAGTTGCGGCCCTTGATCTGTTCCGGCGTGTAGGCCAGCGGGCGCCAGAAGGCGGAGTCGCCCCAGAGGAAGCGGTATTCAAAGCGGGCCGGCATCACGCCGATGATGGTGTGGGGCTCGCCGTCGATGCGGAGCACGCGTCCGATGACCGCGGGATCGCCGCCGTAACGTTCCTGCCAAAAGCTGTGGGCGAGGAGCACGACCTGGTCTTTGCCGGGCTGGGTTTCCTCGGCGGTGAAGGGGCGGCCGATCTGCGGCTGCACGCCAAACGTGGCGAACATTTCCGCGTCGGCGAGGACGCCGTTGAGGCGCTCGGCGGGCTGGCCGGGCTCGGCCACGGCGGAGAAGTCGCGGGTGAAGGAGGAGAGCGAGGCGAAGGCGGTGGTCTTCTCGCGGACCTCAAGCTGCTCGATGTGGGAAAAGTCGTTCTCGTCCCCGGCGCGGGTGGTGCGCTGGAGCATGACGATGCGCTCCGCCTCCGGGAAGGGCGCATCGCTGAAGAGCAGCGCATCGATCAGGCTGAACATGGAGGTGTTCACGCCGATACCGAGGGCCAGCGTCAGCAGCGCGATGACCGTGAAGCCCGGGGTCTTGAGGAGGGAGCGGAAGGCGAACTTCATGAGGGAAAGAAGTAACAAGTATCAGGTATCAAGTATCAAAACTGAGCGCGATGCAGTGAAGTCGGTGATTTCTTGTCACTTGATCCTTGGCGCTTGCCACATGGTTTCATTCCGCCCGCAGGGCGGCGATCGGGTCCGCGGTGGTGGCGCGGCGGGCGGGAAACCACGCGGCAAAGAGCGCGACGACGAAGATCACGGCGCTGGTGCCGGCCAGCAGGGCGTTGTTCTGCGCGATGATCGGCCCCATGCCCTGGCGCAGGGCCAGGCCCAGGCCGAAGGAGCCGACCGCTCCGAGCGCGAGCCCGATCAGGATCAACCAGAGGCTCTGTTTCAAAACAATGCGCAGCACGTCGCTCCCGCTGGCGCCCAGCGCCAGGCGGATGCCGAACTCGGTCATGCGCTGGCTCACGTTGTTGGCGACCACGCCGTAGAGGCCGACGCTGGCCAGCGCCAGACCGAGCAGCGCGAAGGCGAGCAGGACGCCATTGATGACGATCAGATTGTGCAGGAACTGATCGCGCATGTCCTCCAGCGTCCAGACGAAGCGCGCGGCCAGATCGGGCGAGACGTCGGCGACCGCGGCGCGCAGGTCGTGCCCGAACCGGACGGGATTCGGTCCGCGGAGGGCGATCTGGAAGTAGGCCCAGGGCTCGTGCACGAGGGTGCGGTAGTATTGGAAGCGTGTCGTCGGTTCGCTGAACTGAATCGCCTCCTCCGCATCGGCGACCACGCCGATGACCTCGCGCAACGTCACGGTGCCGTCGGGTGCACGTGTGCCGAGGCGTTTGCCCAGGGCGCTTTCGCCGGGCCAGAAGTGCCGCGCGAGCGACTGGTTGACCACGACCTGTTCGGGCGAATCGGCGGTGACACCGGCGGCGAACGTCCGCCCCTCGATCACGCGAATGCCGAGAGTCTGGAAATAACCCGAAGTGATCAGGTAATTGTGCGCCTTTGGCAGTTCCTTCACGGAGGAGTCCTGGCCCTCGGCGAAAACGTCCGCCGGTCCGCCGCCTTGTCCGGTGGGCAAACGGTTGGCGAGCGTCACCGACTCCACGCCGGGAATGCGGGCGAGGCGTGCGAGCAACGCGTCGTAGAATGCGAGGCGTTGAGGAACCGGGTAGGCGGCTTCCTCGACCTGCAGGTTGGCGGTGAGAATGCGTTCGCTGTCCCAGTCGGGCCGGAAGTTGATGGTGCGGTTGAGGCCCTGGATCATCAGGCCGGCGACGGAGAGGAGCGTGAGGGAGAGGGCGACCTGCCCGACCACGAGGATGCGGCGGATCCAGCCCTGGCCGCGGCCGCCGGTGGAGCCGCGGCCCTGTTGCTTGAGGGCTTCGTTCACATCGGTGCGCGAGGCGAGGATGGCGGGAATCAGGCCAAAGCCGATGCCGGCGACGATGGAGACGGCGGCGGTGTAGGCGAGCACGCGGCCGTCGATGGGCAGTTCGAGCGTGGACGTGAGGCCGAGCCGGATGTTGCGACCGATGAGTTCATTGCACCAACGCGCGACGAGCAGGCCGAGTCCGCCGCCGACGACGGAAAGAATGACGGATTCCATGAGCTGCTGCCGGATGAGCGTCCAGCGGCTGGCGCCGAGTGCGGAGCGGATGGCGAGGTCGCGGATGCGGGCCACGGCGCGCGCCATCTGGAGGTTGGCGAGATTGGCGCAGGCGATGGCGAGGATGGCGGCGGCGAGGCCGAGCTGGAGGCTGAGGATCGTGACGTTGGCCGAGCCGCCGATGCGGCCGGCGAGCTGCAACCGCAGACCGTAACCGGCGGGGTAGAAAGTCGGGTAGTCCTTCACCCAGCGGTCGGTGAGCGGCGCCAGTTGGGCGAGCGCCTGGGGCATCGTGACGCCCGGAGCCAGGCGCGCGAGGACGGCGAATTCACGGCGGTTGCGGTCGGTGATCTGTCCCTGCGACGGGACCAGCGGGCGAAAGTAGCGGGTCTCGCCGAAGATGAACATGGTCGAGTAGGCCTCGGGCAGCACGCCGATGATGGTGAAAACCCGGCCGCTGATGCGCACGGTCTGCCCGAGGACATCTGCGCGGGCGCCGAACTTTTCCCGCCACAGCCGTTCGGTGAGCAGGAGGACGGTGTCGCGTCCCTCGATGCATTCCTCAGCCGTGAAGGTGCGGCCCAGCAGCGGCGGCGTCTCCAGGACCTTGAAGAGGTCCGCATGGGCCACGGTGCCTTGGTATTGTTCGGGAAGCTGGCCCGGCAGGGTCACGGCCTCGAGCGTGCCTGAGCGGGCGGCGAAGATCGTGAACGGCTGGGCCGGATGGGTGCGGATCTCGTCGATCTCCGGCACGGAGAGATTCATGAACTCGGCCTGCGGCGTGCGGCCGTTCAGATTGACGATGCTCTCTGGTCGGGGGAAGGGCGCTGACGCGAACATCAGCGTGTTCATCAGCGAATACATCGACGAGTTTACGCCGATGCCCAGGGCTAGCGTGACCAGCGCGATGAGGCTGAAGCCCGGTGCCTGGAGGAGGGAGCGAAGGGCGTAGGGCATGAGGGGAAAAAGTGAGAAGTAACAAGGGGCAAGGATCAGGAAACCGAGACGGCCGCCGTAGGCCGATCTCCTGTTACTTGATACTTGGAACTTGTTACTTCCCGCGCGTTCAGGCGCGGGTCGGGTCCGACTCCATCTGCTCCTCGACGACGCGGCCGTCGAAGACGTGGATGGTGCGGTCGGCGTTGCGGGCGAAGCGGGCGTCGTGGGTGACCATGACGATCGTCGAGCCGCTCTTGTGGAGATTGCGGAGGAGTTCCATGACGGCGTCGCCGTTCTTGGAATCGAGGTTGCCGGTGGGCTCGTCGGCGAGGAGCACGGCGGGCGAGCCGGCGAGGGCGCGGGCCACGGCGACGCGCTGCTGTTGACCGCCGGAGAGCTGGGAGGGCAGGTGCTTGGCGCGGTGGCCCATGCCGACCTTCTCGAGGGCCTCGGTCACGCGGGTCTTGCGCTCGCTGGCGGGCATGCCGCGGTAGGTGAGCGGGAGCTCGACATTCTCGTAGACCGTGAGGTCGCCGATGAGATTGAAGGACTGGAAAATGAAACCGATCTCGCGGTTGCGGATGCGGGCGCGCTCCGGAAGCGTGAGGCCCTGCACCGGGCGGCCGTTGAGGATGTAGGTGCCGTCGGTCGGCGTGTCGAGGAGGCCGAGAATGGAAAGGAGCGTGGACTTGCCGCAACCCGAGGGACCGGCGATCGAGACGTATTCACCCTGGCGGATGTCCATGTGGATGCCGGAGAGGGCGTGGGTTTCGACCTCGTCGGTGAGGAAGACCTTGGTGACGCCTTCGAGTTTGATGAGGGAGGGGGAGTCGGACATGGGATTGGCGGTTTAAGAGTTACGCGGAACGATGGAGTAGGAGTGCGGACGGGGGGATAACACGGCGAGAGGGCCGGGGGTTACGGGAAAGTTGGAATCATTCATCCACGCGGTCGGAGGCGACCAGGAGGGTGAGGAGCGAGAGGACGACGGTGAGGGCGAGCATGGCGGGCGTGGATGGAGGGAAAGGTTTAGTTGAGCTTCACGCGCTGGGCGGAATCGTGCTGGGACATGTCGGACAGGATCACGCGGTCGCCGGGTTGGAGGCCGGCGATGATCTCGATGGTGTTGACGGAGCTGCGGCCGAGCTGGACCTGGGTGCGCACGGCTTCGTCGTCTTCGCCGAGCTTGAAGAGCGAGATGGTGCTGCGTTCCTGGCCGAAGGCCGGGCGGTCCACATAGACGACGTCGTCGAGGCGTTCGAGTTCGATGGTGCCGTCCACGGAGAGGTCAGGGCGGGCGCCCTTGGGCAGCTGATCGGAAATCGTGACGTCCACGGTGACGGTGCCGTTCTGCACGGCGGGATCGATGCGCGAGACGCGGCCGGCGACGATGCCGTTGCGGGTGTCGATGGTGGCGAGCTGGCCGTGGGTGATGTCCTTGGCCTGGGTCTCGGCGATGCGCACCTCGGCCTTGAGCTTGGTCGGGTCGGCCACGCGGGCAATGTTCTGGCCGGGCTGAACCTGGGCGCCAACCTCGACCGGCAGGGCGGAAAGCACACCGACCATCGTGGCGCGGACCTGCAGGGCCTCGAGCTCCTCGTTGCGGAGGCGGGAGAGGGAGGCGAGGCGCTCGACCTCGGCTTCCTGCACGGCGAGCTGGGGCTTGATGGATTCCTTGGCGAAGGCGAAACGCTTTTGCTCGATCTCGTTGCGGGTCTTGGCGGTCTCGGCCGCGACCTTGGAGAGCTTGTGCTGCACGGGGGAGACGAGGCCGTCCTTGAGCAGTTCGTCATCCACCTCCGCCTGGAGGCTGGCGCGCTCGAAGGTGTCACGGGCCTGCGCGGCGGCGGCCTCGGCGGCGAGGAGCTGGGATTCGAGCTGCACGCGCTGGTTGGCGAGCTGGGCCTCGGCGGCGAGCAGCTGGGACTTGGCGTTGGCGGCGGCGGAGACGACGTCGGGGTTGCTCAGCTCGAGGATGAGCGTGCCGGGTTCGACGGG
>CBINOW010000029.1:0-36702 GCA_966252395.1 uncultured Oleiharenicola sp.
AGTGCGGCGGTGGCGCCGACGATCACCGGCCTTTCACCCGCGATCACCGTGGCCTATGGTGAAGGCTTGGGTTTGTATCCCACAGTTTCGGGCACCCAGCCGATGACCTATCAGTGGAAGAAAGACGGGGTTGATATCCCGGGTGCGACAAGCAGCTGGCTTGGAAAAAGCGGGATGACGACAGCCGACAGCGGGGCATACACCTTGACGGCGACCAATCAGGTAGGCTCTACGACCAGCATAAATGTAGTGGTGACTGTAAGCGCGGCGGTGGTGCCGACTATCACAGGGTTGCCGGCCACAGTGACGGTAGCTTACGGCGAAACCCTGAGCCTCTATCCCACCATCACGGGCACGCAGCCGATGACATATCAGTGGAAGAAGGATGGGGTAAACCTTCCCGGCGGGACGTATAGCTCGTATTACAAATACGGGATGACGACCGGTGACGGAGTTTATACGCTGACGGCGACGAACCAAGTGGGATCGACGACAAGTTCTGAAGTGACCGTGACGGTTAGTGCGCCCGTTGCACCGACGATCACGGGACTGTCAACGACTGTCACCGTAGCCTATGGAGAGACACTCGGCCTTTCCCCCACGATCACAGGCACCCAACCGATGACCTACCAATGGAAGAAGGACGGTCAGAGCATTCCGGACGCGACTTACTCCTCGTATTACAAATATGGGGCGACGACGACAGATAGCGGAGTATATACGCTGACGGCGACAAACCAAGTGGGATCGACGACAAGTTCCGAAGTGACCGTGACTGTCAGCGAGCCCGTTGCGCCGACGATCACGGGACTGCCATCGACTGTGACGGTAACCTATGGGGAGTGGCTAAGTATTTCCTCCACGATCACGGGCACCCAACCGATTACCTTGCAGTGGAAGAAGGACGGTGAGAATATTCCGGGAGCGGTTTACAGTTACTATTACAAGAATGGAATATCCGCGGCTGATGGCGGCACCTACACACTGACGGCCACGAATCAAGTGGGCTCGACGACGAGCGACGAAGTGGTGGTGACGGTGAATGTGCCAAGCGCTCCTGTCTTCACGACGCAGCCACAGAGTCAATCGATCGGAGTGGGGAATTCAGTCACATTCAGTGTAGTGACGACCGCCGTTCCGGCTGCATCTTACCAATGGAAAAAGGATGGTGTGGATATTCCCGGTGCGACAGGTTCCAGTTACACCATTCCGAATGTGATCATGGCGGATGCCGGCAATTACACCGTGTTGGCGAGCAATAGTGTTGGTGCGGCGGTCTCCAACGTGGCCACCCTTACGGTCCAAAACGCACCGGTCTTCACGGTGCAACCGCCGACGCATTATGTGACCGTGGGGGCCAACGTGACATTGACGGTGGCGACGAATGCCGACTCCGGGGCAACTTACCAGTGGAAAAAGGACGGGGTGGATATTCCTGGTGCGACGAGTGCCTCCTATGTAATCACCAACGCCCAGCTCGAAGATACGGCGAGCTACACGGCGGTGGCAACAAACAGCGCAGGTTCGACGAGTTCCAATGCCGGGGTATTGGTTGTGACCGTGGCACCCTTGAGCCCGGTTCTTGGAGACTTTAACAACGATGGTTCACCTGACATCCTCTGGCGCAACACGAGAACCGGTGCCATTGCCCTCTGGTTCATGAATGGCACGAACCAACTGTCGGCCTTGCTGATTGGCTCCGCGACGATGGACTGGTCGATCGACGGAACCGGTGACTTCAACCAAGACGGTCAAACGGATATTTTGTGGCGCAAGGCCTCGACCGGGGGCGTGGCCGTCTGGCTGATGAATGGAACCGCACTGCAGTCGGTGGCAACCATGGCAAACATTACCGCCGATTGGAAGATAGCCGGGACAGGGGATTTCGATGCGGATGGGAATGTTGATATCCTTTGGCGCAAGGAGTCCACCGGCCTGGTGGCGCTCTGGCTGATGGATGGCACAACCATCCAGTCCACACCTGTTTTCGGCACCATCACGGCCGATTGGAAAATCGCCGGGACGGGGGATTTCAACCAGGACGGGAGTGTGGACATCCTCTGGCGCAAGGAGTCCACCGGCTTGGTGGCACTTTGGCTGATGGACGGGCTGACCATCCAATCCACGCCGATCTTCGGCACCATCACGGCCGATTGGAAAATCGCCGGAACGGGTGACTACAATCAGGATGGCAGTGTGGACATCCTCTGGCGCAAGGAATCGACCGGCTTGGTGGCCTTCTGGCTGATGAACGGAACCGCCATCCAATCCACTCCCGTGTTTGGCACCATCACTGCCGACTGGGTCATCTGCAACTGATCAGCCAAGCACTTGGCTAGTATGCCGAACGGACTATCTCGATCGCCCAGTTAAACCTCTGTTTTGGTGAACACGGAAAAACTGTTCAAACCCAGCTGGAAGGTTTGGTAGGTGGTGCACGTGAAGCCGTGCTTAGTAGCGACGGACAGGAGGTCGGCCTTGCTGTAGTAATGCTTGTGATCGGCAATCTCAGGCGCGGATATGACCTTCAGTCTGAAGGCGAGGAACTCCAGTAAACCTTTGGAGGCCGGAGTCGGGGTGGTAATAAGCAGCCGTCCGTTCTCCTTGAGGATGCGATGGAATTCGCCGAGCAAGGGCGTGACTTGCTCCAGTGGGATGTGCTCCAAGACGGCGAGAAGGGTGATTTGATCAAAACGGCGGGCCGGAAATTCAAAACGGTCCTTGAAATGAAACTGCCGGATTTCGATGTTCGCTGCGATTCGGCGGGGCGCGGCATCGTAGTCCAGACCAATACCCTCTTTGATATCCCCCTGGATTGACTTGAGGAATAGCGCCTGGTGTCCACAGCCGAAATCCAAGATGGTGTCATCAGGACGGATGAAGCGCCGGACCACCCCTGAACGCCAGCGACAGATGAACAAATCCAGAGAATTGAAATCCTTGGTGCCCACGGTGAAGTTTGGAGTCAGTTCGCCGAAGGCCGCTTGATTCGCTTGATCACAACCTTTTCAAGCTCCAAGAGACGGTGGTTGACGGAACTAAGCATCAAGCCCAACGAAAGGCTCACCGCAGAAAGAAGCAGGGATGCGACCGAAAAGAGGGCGCCCGCCATGTTCTGGACCTGGCGGTGTTGAATCAACTCGAAGAGCGGGACCCAACCGAATACCGCCGCGGCGCCGGCGAATCCCAGGCTAATTGAGCCAAAGAGCGTGAGAGGTTTGTAGGCTCGCAGGAGGAGGAACAGGCGCAGGAGCACGCGAAGACCATCCGGGATTGTGTTGAGCTTGGAGAAACTACCCGCCGGGCGCTCGCCATAAGGAGCCTCAATCTCCTTGATGACCAGGCCGCGATACAAGGACTGGAGGGTAAGTTCGGTTTCGACATCAAACCCCCGAGAGGTGATGGGAATCGCCAGAGCGCAATCACGTGAGAACGCGCGATAACCGGAAAAAATGTCCGTTACATTGGATCCGAAGATCCGGTTGATTATCCCGCAAACCAGTTGATTGCCTGCCACGTGAAACCTACGAAATGAATTGTCCGAATATTTGGACAGGCGCGCAGCCACCACCATGTCGGCGTCGCCGTCCAAGATGGGCTGCAGGAGGCGATGAACGGAACCGGGATCGTAGGTGGCGTCACCATCAACCATCACCATGATATCGGTGTCGATCAGTTCGAAGATGGTGGCAACAACGTAGCCCTTGCCCTGTTTTTTTTCCCGTATGACCACCGCACCTGCGGCCCGCGCGACCTCTGCGGTCCGGTCGGTGCAATTGTTGTCAAATACATAGACGGTGGCAGCAGGGAGCTGCTGCCTGAAATCGGTAACAACCTGACCGATCGTCTTCTCCTCCTCATAGCAGGGAACAACCACTGCAATTTTGAGATTGGGTGTGGCAGGCTTTGTCATGCAGGGTGCGTGCAGGGAAGGGGATGGAATTTGGGAGCGAAATAGGCCGTTTGAGGGCAAATAGTCCACAGCTTTCCTCAGGCTAGGGCATTCCACCAAAAAGCTTTACCCGCCCCTTTGGGAGTCTCGCGAGCAGGTATCCTGCGCCCTCCCAAACGGCCACAATCAATCCACTGCTGGCCAAGACCAGGAAAAGAATCATCTCGGGCAATTCGCGACACCATTGGAGAACACCGGGATGGCGCCACGCAATCTCATACAACACCAAGATATGCCAGAGGTAGATTTCGAGTGAGCGCCGGCCGAAAAGTTGGAGGATTTGCGATTTCCACCCCCATCCCAGCCGCAGTCCGGCCGCTATTGCGATGCAGACCGCAAGGTTGAACACCACCAGAGCGGGGCGCACATAAGCGTAGTCCACTCCACTGTGTTCAAAGTGTTCCCCCACAAGGCTGGTATCATAGAGGAAAACAATGTCCCATGCGAGCGTCCCCAGGGCGACGCTCACGGCACTAATTGTGATCCGCTGCAACGACCTGTGGGAAATCGACGGGAGGATTCTGGAGAAGTGCAGACCGGAAAAGAAGTAGAACAACCAGAAAAGTGGACATGGACGCCCCCAAACATAGTAATTTAGGATGTTGCGGTAGCAAAGCCAGGCAAGGGCCAGATGCAGACCCAGGAAAAGTCCGCATAGCGGCATCGAGGCGCGCATCTCGTTCATGCCTAACTTGCTTCCTATCTGACGTGGCATGGCGCGCAGGACTGGTTGAACAAGATAAAGCGCCACGATCATGGGGATAAAATAGAATGTCGGCTCGATGCCAGAATACGCGAGGCGTCCGGCCAGCCATAATAGCCGGGCGAATAGGTCGGGCTGAGCCTGCCACTCGGCCACATGGCCGAGGAGGTAAAAGGCCGCTGCGCTGGCGCCGAGATAGGGCAGGACAATCCGCGTGAACCGACGCCGGTAGTAGCCGAGCAGATCTGAAACGGATGCTGCGACCTTGCCCGTCCCTGCGAGCAGACCGGAAATGAAGACAAAGAGCGGGACTGCGAAGCTGAAAGCCTGATTCAGAAAGAGCCCAAGGTGGAATGAGCTGCTCCATGCGTTGTCCGGGCTGGCGAAGCTGCCCCCGAAATGGACGGAGACGACACCAAGAATCGCCAGGCCCCGGATCACATCGAGATAGCTGTCGCGGGCGCCATGCCCCCCCGGTGTTGCAGTCAGATTCATGGCTCGGATGGCAGCCCCTCGATGCGCAAAGTGCGGAACATGAAATAGAGATTTTCCGGAGGTGCGGGTGGGGGGACAGATTTGAATCTGAGTGGAAGCGCCCTGTTTTCGGAGCGCCCGTGAAGCTCATAATGTTCCTTCGCTCCTGCTTCCATGGGGGATTTTTGTGACAGAAGCCACGTTTTGACGTCCGGGTTTTGTTCCAGGTATGCCACCCAATCTGGTTCCGTTTCCTCGGACTCATCCCGGAATTCGATGACACCGTCGGGTGAATCAATCGGGACAACGATCTTCTCGTCATACCAGACTGTCGATTCCAGCAGCCGCGTTTCATGAATCCTGCGGCCATTCAGGTAAACGCCCAAGCGGGCATGCGCCCGGACATGGGTTCGAACGCTCAGGGTGAGACGAATACGTCCGACCGTGCCAGGAGCGGTGAAGGCAATCCGCGTGATCGGCTGTTTGGCCCACCTAAATACGGGCAGCTGCCATTGCGCATACGGACCCTCCACGGCGGCCAGTCCGCTTATGGAGGTCACGGGCTTCCCCACTCCTGAAATCAAGTTGACCCTGAAGAGTGCCGAGGAGTCGTCATTTATGACGGGGGCGTTTTCATCGGTGCGGGTGGTGACAGGGATTTCGCCTTTTGCCAGGATCCGATGGGTGTTGGTCTCCCTGATCTCGGCGGTAACCAGATCGAAGGCCGTGTCGATGGTCACCGTTTGCCGACCCGATTTCGAAAATCGGGCCAGCGTGTCCACGGTGCCGTTAGAGAGCCTGATGCCGATGGTAACTTGAGCGTGGTCCAACGGGTTCAAGCCGACGACTTCCAGTTGGGTGTGGGAGAAGCGATCAGGCCCCAGGGCTGCATTGTAACTGACTTTGACCAACACGTTCTGGTTCGATTCACTGGAGGAATGGGCGCTGGCCCCGGGCATGAGCCCGAAGTAGTCGAAGGCGAGGACATCGTGGCCTATGGTTCCAAAGGCCTCGATGCCTGCGGTCGGCTTGTTCGGGAAATTCAGCAGTTTGTAGGAGGAGGGGTAGGCGATGTTGCTGAAGATGTGATCCCGTGTGAACGCCCAGTGTGAAATGACGTTGTAAGCGGCCGGTTGAATCTGGCGGAATGAGGTGAAGCGCTGCCGGCCGCCTTGGTTCATCAGCAGGAAAATCCGCTCGTTGGCGCCGTCGGAGATGATGTTGACTCGGGATTGTGCCGCCAGCCGTTCAGCCAGCCGTCCCGGCAACTCTGGCAGGCCCGATGCCGGTTGGTAGCCTTGCAGGATGGGTTCGAGCGGACGACGCGTGTTCTTGAGCACATAGTGCCAAGCAAACCACAGCGAGCACACCGCAACAATGAAGTAAAGCCCGCGGGTCAAAATGCGGGAAAAGGCGGATCCGTTCAGCCACCGATCCCAGAGAAAAGCCACGCAAGGCAGCATGACCAGGATCACCGGGACAAAATATCGCTGATTGTAGAGCGACCACTTGTAGAGCAGGAAATGCGCTCCAAGCCAGCTGAGCCCAAGAAGGCCGCAGGAAGCCACGGCCGGAGCAATCCGGGCGTGGCGCAGCAGGCAAATGAGTGCGCCTACCAGCGCTAGGGGACCGGCGAAACCAAACCAAACGTGATCCTCGTTAAGGTCGGGGGGCACGAGGTAAAGGGGAGAGAAGGCATAGCCGGCATTCCAGCGGGGAAAGAGAGTTCTTTCAGCCCATTCATTGTAGGTCTGAAAGAATTGTGGATCGAAGGTGAAGCGACCGAACGGCTCGAGGAAAAGCTGCAGGGTGTAGCCCTGGGTAGTCTGCAGGGCACTCCACGGATTGAATGGTCGGTTGAGGGCGTAATCGAATTCCCCGGTCATCCAGTGTCCCGTGTGCACCAGATTGATGGCTGCGAATGGAAGTCCGATCAACATGGCGGGTGCACTCGCCACCAGCCATGGGAACAGGTTTGGCCAGAGGGTGCGCAGGCCCGAGCTACGGACACGGGACACGCACAGCAGCGTGAAGATCATTGCTCCTGCGGGTGCGAAGAAAACGACCGTGAGTTTGGTGCCCACAATCAGGCCGAGGCAAACTCCGGCAAGAAGGGCATCGTGGCACCGGTGGGTTTGGACCCAGCGGAGGATAAAAACCACGCTGCAAAGCAAACCGACACCAAGCGGAAGGTCGTTGGTGGTCGCGGTGGCTTGTGCAAGGAGCTGAGTGGAGACCAGCGCCAGCCATGCCGCGATCAAGGAACCGTTCGGGCTGCATCCGCACAGGCGCGAGATTCTATACACCCCCAAACCTCCGAGCATCCATGACCCCACGTTCAGAAAATTCAGGACCTGGGGCGCGGTGTAATACTGAAGGCAGGCCAGCTGCAGCAGGTTGAAATTGAAGGGGAAGAATGTTTGGCGGGCGTTGTTGGTGTCGAAATGCCCCAGGGTTCCTTGTCCCAGGTAATACATCACCCGGGGCAGGTGATAGGTGAGGGAATCCCAGTTTGAAGGCGTGTAAGCCGACGCGATGATGACGTTCGCGACCAAGAGGGGAGCGACGGTAAGAACAAAAAGAATGACCAGCGGCTTGCCGGGGGCATGCTTGCCGGTGCTAGACGCTGATTCCTGCAAGGGCTGCATTCGGATCATCAGCATCGTGGTTGCCAAACCCAGCAGAAGGGATGTGCGAAAAAACCAGACCGGTTCCCCGAGTTTGGCTACCAGGCCCAGGAGCAAGGCCGTTGTCGTGATATTGGCCCAGGCAAGGATGAAGGCGGCTAGGATTCGGTCGATCCAGTGCTCGGTTATTCGCGACACTGCGGTCCATGAAGCCAAACCCAGCAGTGAGAAATGTGCCAGCAGCACTATCATCGCACTCAGCCGTGCACCGAGGTGACAATAACAGCGGTATCGTCTGAACAGTCGAGAAGACGCGCCTTACCGGTGGCGACCAATTCGATAGCTGTGTTTCGGGCGCCGGAGGCCCCCAGCAAATTGGCGCCGACAGGTTGATCGAGCAGAATAACAGGAACGCCGGGCCGAAGCACTTTGGACAAGTCGTCCAGGGCATGGGTTACAGCCTTGGTCGCCAAGCCTCCGCTCAGGAGCACAAGGGTGGGTGCGATTTCCCATCGAGAAAGAAACTCGCGCAACGTGCCGTGGAACAAATGACAATAGTCGGCCAATCCATGTTCAATCAGGGTTTTTCTGGTGCGGGCAAGCGGCTCTTCGGCCACGCTCAAGCCATAATATTGTGGTGCCGTGGTGCGCTTGCGGTTGGCCAGTGCGCCCCACAGTCCAAGGCAGGCCGATCGCCCGGCCGAGAGGTTGATCTCCAGGATGACTTCCCCGCTATGAAAACCCGCTTCGTATAGCTTCGCAGTATCCTCCGTGGCCAGGGGCCCGGGCAGCGATCTGATTAGGTCGGGAAGGTTCGGCGGCAGAGAGAAATCCCGGGATTTGCCGGCCGGCCAAGGCGAGTCGGCCTTGCCAAGTTCAGGATGGGTAATATGCGCCGGAGGCGTTGCCAGATAGGTGGTCCAACGACACGCTTGGGCCTCCAGTGAAAAACGACTGACCGCCGTGGTGCGGGCGCAATCAGAGAAACTTTGTCTGAGTGCAGGATTGTCCAGCAGTGACCGGATGGCGGTGACGGCGGCATCAACGTCACCGTTTGGAACGAGTCGGCCGGTAATTTCATGGCGGATGATCTCGACGACGCCGCCGGCTTGGAAGGCGACCACCGGAACGCCACAAAGTTGCGCCTCCATGACCGTCTGCCCGAAGGCTTCCTCAACAGCCGTGCCGAGGAATACGTCAGCACAATGATAGATTGAGGCGAGCGCGGCTGCCTCAATATGGTAACCCAAGCCGATCAAATTGGGTATCTCGTCAGCGTGATGACCGAAGGCGGCGAATGTGACCGAGTCGCCCAAGGCGGCCACAATCTCCTGCAGATAGTGCCCGCCCTTGCGGTGATCACGGAAGTTTACGGCGGCACAAAGCACAACCGGACGGTCTGTCGGAAGCCCCCAACGCTGGCGCGCGGCTGGTTTGTCTCCAGGTTTGAACACGGCGGCATCGGCAGCCAGGTGAACACACTCGCACGAGCGGCAATGCGGCAACGCGGCCCGGAAGACATCGCGCATCCAGTTGCTGTTTGCGACGACCTCGACCCCGTTCGGGACGTTGAATATCTGGCGCCGGAGAGCCCATTGACCGGCAATCAGTCGGGGCTCAAGCGGAGGATATTCCCCCGGGGTGGGACAGGTTTCGTTGCAGCCGGAGAGATAAAGCCGGCACGACCCAGGATAGGCGCAGCGGCCGGAAAACAAATACCCGTCGTGCAGGTAGGCGACAACCCGGCAGCCCAGCTGTTGCAACCCGGGAAGCAGCTGCAAAGGCCAGCCGGCTGCGTGGAGATTTCCGAGGATCACCACGTGGGGGGAGAAGCGGGCCACTTCGCAGAGAATTCCCGCAATCACCGCATCATCGCTGCGCGCAGGGCTGCGTTCGAGGTGGCGGATGTGCCTCATGCCGAGCCACAGGTCGGGATCCGGCTGGCGTGTGGTTATTGTGGCAAACTCTATTCCACCCGGCTCCCAGGCCATCGCCCCCACTTCCCAGCCCGCGAGGATAAAGGACTGGATTTGCCTGGCGTGGGCCACACCGGCGCCATACTGGAAGCCGAGGTCATTGAGAAAAAGGACGCGGGAAGCGCCGGCCGGCGACGGTGGCTGGACTTGAGGCGGATTCATCCTGCGCGATGCGAGGAAGGTTTTTTGTGAAGAATAAAAACCCCGGTGAAAAGCGGTCCCGGATGACCCGAGTAGCATTGGTCGAGATAAGCGAACTGGGGCTTGAGGTGCAGGCCGATGGCCTCGACGAATTCCGGGCTGAAGCTCATGCAATAGCGCAGATAGCTCAGGAAAAAGGTTTCAAACCGCACCGGCGGCTTGCTCGCCGGAGCCGATGGAGCGAAATCAGAATACGCGGCGTTGGGGAAATATTCCAGGTCGAGTCCATGTCGGGCCCCGAGGGCCGCCAGTTCATGGACCCGGAACAGATGTTTGTCCTCGGCGGCCGCTTTATCGAGATCCCGGCGGCAGTAGAACTTCATCGTGTCGCAGAAAAGCCGGAGCTGTTTGTCCCACTCCGGCTGCATCTGGATACCAGCGCACTGGAAGATACTGGGAATCGAATGCGCCACGGCGCCCATGAGCACATATCCACTTTCGCAAGGTTCGGCACTCATCGCCAAGGAGCCGCCGGGGCGCAGGGAGCGGGCGGCGGCTGCGATAAAGCTCTCGACGTTCAGGACATGGTGGAGCGTGGACCGCAGCGTGATCAGCGAAAAGGTTTCGGGCGGGAGCAGGCCAAGGTCATCACCATTTAGCACGGCATAATATTGCGGAGCCCGGCCGCCACTCGCCGGTTGGAGACGGTCACGGGTGAGCCTCAGGAAGCTGATCGAGGGATCGGTGATCACGACCGCAGATCCGGGATAGCCCATGGCAAGGCCTGTCGTAAGATGACCGGTGCCGCAGCCTATTTCGAGTGCCGGTCCCTGCAGGTCTGCTTGGGATTTCTTGAGCAGCGCGACGAGCCCCAGGCCTTCTTCAGGGCGGGGTGTATGCACCCCGTATTGGGCGTCATATTTTTCCTCGTCATGGGCATAGGGACGCACTGCCGAAATATGCAGGAAACCGTCTGAGGATGTCAGTGATTCGATCCAGTGCGAAAAATCGGTGGGCATGCCGCTCAAGCAGGAAGACTTTGCGCCTATCCTGCAAGCTGAAGCGCGGAGCGATGGGCTAGATTGACCTCTCGTAGTTCCGGAAGGTAGGGCAGATTGTCCCCGCCGGTCTTTTGTTGGGCGTGCATCCGGAACATCGCCAGGATCTCGGGGATTGCCACCACCATGGCACCGGCCTTGGCCAGCCGCACCCAGAGGTCGTAGTCCATGCTGTAGTAGAGGTCTTCACGGAGACTCCCTCCCGCGCGATCAAAGATCTGCTTGGTAAAGAAAACTTCCGGTTGGTGGAAAAAATGCCCCTTCAACCAGCAATCGTCTAGGTTCAGAAGTTGGTCGAGTGGGAGCGGCACGCGTTGGCCAAGGGGCAAACTGCAGCGATGGATGTGGTGCGGCTGGGGATCGCTGTTCCAGTAGCGTGCACAGCGTCCTACAATTACGTCGCCCTTGGTGCGCAAGTAGGTGTCGGCGACAGTGAACAGGCTGCCTGGTGCCAGGCGATCATCACTGTTCAGCCACGTGAAGATTTCGCCGGTCGCTTTCCGGAAGCCCTTGTTCAGCGCCTCGGACTGCCCCCCATCCTTTTCACTGATCCACCAGGCAAGCTGCGGGGCATACTTGCGGATGAGCTCCACAGAGCCGTCGGTTGAGCCGCCGTCGACCACCAGATATTCCAAGTTCGGATACTGCTGGTCGAGCACTGAGCGGAGTGTCTCCTCAATGAACCCCGCCTGATTGTAGCTGACTGTCACGACGGTAATCTTGGGCCAACTGGTCCCGCTTCGGGTGTGTGTCGGGTAGATATCCCTTGGCCGCAGGCGCGGCCAGTCGGAGCCCACGGGACGCAATGACACTGGCACCACCGAACCGAGCCAGTCCGGGGGGGGGCGGTGCAAGAGGAGCAATCCGTCGCCCAGATTCCTGGGGGCACCGCCTGGCGGCAGCCAGGATTGGTCCACCGGGCATCCACTGACAAAAATGCGTTGGTAGGTTTGGACGCGGCCCGCGATGCACGGCAGGACGGTGGCTGCGTCGGTGTGGTCGAACAGGATGCAGTCGAATTCAGCGATGCCACCCGAATAGAGGCTGCCAAGGGGACGCTGTTCATACTGCCCGAACAACATCTGGTGCTCCCTGCCGCTGCGCAGGTGATCTCCGGCCCATGCGGCAGCGACATCCGGGTTGCTTTGCATGTAAAGCTTGTCGTTGAACAAGCTGTCAATCGCCCCCAGCCAGTCCCACAGGCTGGAGGTCAGCATGCGCAGCGGGCCTTGGTAATCTCTTTGGAGCAAGGCCGGGCAGCCAAAAACTTCGACGACCACTCCCAAGGCGGTCAGCTGCAAAATCTGTGGCAGCAGCCGCTCGTGATACTGGGCGACCAGCGCCCGCCGCATGTCCCGGCCATAGTCCGCAAAAGCTTGTTGGGTTTCCATGGGCTGGGAACGGGAACAGCGGTCCAGTTGCTGGAATCTTGCCGAGGCTTCGGCCAGTTGGCGGCGCAGTGAGTCGTGTTCTTCGTGAAGTTTGGCGATACGGGCATGACTTTCGATGAGCGCGTCCAGCCGTGCCTGCCGATCCTGCTCCACGGTGTCCAGGTAAGCCCGGGTGCCCGAAAGCGACTCCTCAAGGGCTCGCGTTTTGGCCTCGGCATTGTGCAGATCCAGCCCCTGCTGGGCGAGTTGCGACTGCTGGCTTTTTAGGCTGGCCAACCGGGCGGTTTGGTCCGCCTCGACTGAGGCAAGGAACCTTTTGGTCTCGGCGAGTTCCTGCTGCAGATTGGAAATCCAGTTGTCGTAAGTGTCGCGCGTAGCCTGGAGAGAGCTGTCACGGGCCTTAATGATTGACCAGAGAGCGGAACTGGAGTCGGGCATCGTCAGGAAAGGGACAGATATCCGGCCAGCCGGTCCAGCTCCTCAAACACTTTTTTGGCGCTGGGCTCACAATGGGTGACTTCCGGTGGATGGCCCAGATTATGGATTGCCTGCCAGGAGGCTGAGGCGGGTGGACGGGGGAGCGTGGTGTTGCCGGTCACGGATTTTATCAGATGGAAACGGGCTGCGAAATCAGAAGCGTATTTCAATCCGAGTTCAGCACAGATGCTTTGGAGCACCCGGTGCTGGTCGCTGGTAAATTCCTCCAGGCGATGGCAGGTTATGTTGTTGGCGGCTATCTGCGCCAGGTAGGCATGGTAGCCGGCTGCGAATCTCTCCACGGTCAAGGCCGAAAGTTCAGGCACATTTGCCCTGATAGATTCGAAAACCGAACGGCTGCGTCGCAGCAGGGCGATTTCAGAGAGGGTGCAGCCTGCCAATCGGAGATAAACGCGTTGCTCCAACTGGCCACTAGGCTGCCCGAGCCACGGGGATACGCCATCTAGGAAATTTATCCCGGTCCAGTCCCGCAGACAGAGGATTCGGCCGGTTTCCGCTGCTTTTCGGGCCACGCACCCGATCCGCTCCAGATAGGGGGCCCCCTTGATCGCGCTGGCTTCATCCGGAGAAAGCAGTTTGAACCATTCTTCAGCCTGCTTTTCAGGCGCGATCACGCTTCCGGCCGGATTGACTTCGGAGAGCACGACATTTTCCGGGGCACACAGCAGGCATTGGTTCAGGAGCGTGCCGCCGGAGCGGGGGAAGCAGTAGATGACAGCCAGGGAGTTTTTCACGGGGCGATCCGGAGGGGGTGTAGGCTGCCGCAGTCAACGGGCAGCGGATGCTGAGGCGTGCTGCTCGTCGCGGTAAAGAACATCGCGTGTGAAACGGCGTTCAAGCAGGGTGGCTAGCTTGCGATATCCTTTGGTGCCGAGAAAGTGGGCCACTTGATCCGTGTAGGCATCCTCACTGACGATATGGCGTGGTCGGTGAAGACTGAAATCCAGACCCTGCAGCACCTTGATCTCGGCGCCTTCGACATCCAGAATCAGCAGGTCAGGGTTGGGAAGATTGCCTTCGAGGAGGATGGAGTCGAGGGTGCGAGCCGGCACGATCACGGAGCTCCGTGCGATATTTTGGATTTCTTCGCCCCGCCGGATCCAGCCTTCCTCTTTTTCGGCATCACCCATCATCCCGGCGACCATGGACATGAGACCGACGGCGGTCATGGCGATGGTCGGTTCCGGGTAATTATGCGGGACGCAGGCGCAATTGAACACCTTGGCCAAAGGGCGATTCTGCACGCAGGCGGCATAGGCTTCGGGCAGGGGTTCGATCAGGATGCCCCGCCAGCCCTTCTCCTCGAAGTGCAGGGTATTGTTTTGGGTTTTGCCATCATAGGCGCCCAATTCGACGAAGGTCCCGCTGGTCGCGGGCAAATAGCGGGCGATGCGGGCGTCGAGTTCATCCAAGCCATAGTAGGGCATGATTCAGAAATAATTCCACACCTCGGTGGGGGCGATCATATTGAAGGGAGGAAGCCGCAGGTGTGCGCTTTCCTGGAAATGACCACTGTTGCCCCCCAGACCGCAGTTATAGACGATTCTTTGTTTGGTCCGGCAGTGCAGGAGACCGCGACGAGCGGTTAGCAGGGCAGTGCAGGAATCCCAGCTAAAGAAACTTTTCAGAACATTGCAGACGTCACGACCGGGGGTAACATCCAGTTTTGCCACGATCTCCGGAGTCAGCTGGGCGCGGGTGAAGTCCAAGTAGTCCTTTTCAGTCAGCTGGAAGAGGGTGCGGGCCTCTTGAAGAATGGGGTGCAATTTGTGCCTTGTCGTGGCCCAGCCCCATCCTTGGAAACGGGTATTTCGGTCCCCCTCTCGTTCGGTGAGGAAGGGGTGCCCGTAGACCGAGAAAACACTTTCGTCGTTCGCCACGGCATCCAGGTGCTCCTGGAATACTGAGATGGCTTGGCGGATGGGGAAACAGTCGTCCTCGAGCACGATGAGGTAGTCGTAGCGGTTGCTCATCTCGGTGAGGGCATCCAGCATGAGCTTCTCGATGCCCAGATGCCCGCGGTGGGTCCTGATTTCTGCCACCGGATGCTTCGCGGCGACGGTGGCGCAATCCTGAGGGCGCACGAGCACTTCCATGCGGTCGGCCGTCCCATCAATCCATACATGGGTTGTGGCGAGGGCATTTTGCCGGGCCAGGCTTTCAAGCAGAGCTTGAAGCAGGTCGGGGCGGGCAAAGCCCAAAACCAGAATGCCGGTGGTGGGGGCGGTCATGCTCAGGGGAGAATTTCCAAGTCGCGAATGAACACCGAAGTGCACCACTCGTAGGGATTGACCGGCCCGCACCCCCAGAAGTCAATGCGGCGATACCCCGCGTTTTTCAGGATCCCGTAGGCCGTGGCATAGATGTCCCGGTCACTGTTGTCGAAAAGGATCAGCCGACGGGGTTGCGCATGGTGGACGGCCAGCCAGGTGCAGAGGGACCGGGCCATGCCGTCGATCACCACGACGTCAAAGTGTCCGCTGGGGTGCTGCAAAACCCGGGAAGCGTAGCTGTGAAACCTCGCCGAGAGCAGGCCGGCGCGGTAACAGTATCCCTCGTCTGCCGGCAAAGGGGGTTCTGCAATTTCCTGAAAGTAGCGCTCCACCTCGGGGGTGCGCGGACCGGCGCCGGGCGAATCCTCCGGGATCAGGTGCAGGCTTGCATTCGGCGCACAGAGCGGGGCAATGCGTTCAAGCCACGCCGGGTCGTGATCCACCGCGTGGACCTCCGCTACCCTTTGGCTCCACCAGGCGGTGGAAGAGCCGCAGCCGTATTCAAAGACCCTCCACTCCGGCCGGATGATTTTGGACAGGAAGCTGGTTGCAGGATAGGTCAGCCAGGGAACGGGATTCCCCTGCTCATCAACTGCAGAGCGCGATTCCACCGAGCGGAGCCAGCCCCGCTTTTGCAGGTATTGCTGCCGATATAATTCCAGCATGCCTTCGGGTGTGACTCCGGGATAATACATCAACGCGGTTGGGTTGAGATGAGTTTGACGTTCCAGGCCGGATGGCCGGAAGTGTCAATGTAACCGTTGCGATGCTGGCGGGGTGTTGGCTGCACCTTGAACATCAGCACATCGGTGATCCCATGGATGAGGGCGTCGACTTCTTCCAATTCCCCCCGCACGGCGCAGTCTAGAAAGTATGTCCCCGGATTGAACAGGCACTGGAAAGGGAAATCCACCTCCACCACGGAGCCGGCCTCATGGCGCTCAAATCCCTCGCCGACCGGATGGGTTGCGGCGCCGGACAGGGGTAGTCCTGTGAGGTTTTTTGCCGTCCAGCCAAAGCGCACCCGGGTTGCCGTCTGGGTGAACCGCACTTGGCAGCGCAGGGTGTAGTCCGCGCCCTTGACGAGGACATTCACGGGGCGTTCCTGCTGGTCGAGAATTTGCGCCGACTCGATCACGGCACCGCGGGAGGGGAACTCGCTCCGGCTGGTCGGGCGCATGGACTCGAGATAGTAGGCGTGGAAGTTTTCCGCGGGATCGGCTCCCGTGGGTGGCGTTGCGGGCGAAGTTGCTACCGGATTTTCCGCGCCGGCTTCGTGCGACGCGAGAATTTCGCCCCGCAGCCGGTCCAGTTCCTCGGCGGGTGTATAGCACAACCGGTGATAATTCCGGATGGCTGTCTTGGGTCGGGCGACCAGCAGGCATCGCCCATGGTCCAATAGGATGACACGCTGGCAGATTTCCGCGATGGTCGCGGCGGCGTGGGATACAAAGAGGATGGTCACTCCGCGTTCCTGCATCTGCGCAATTTGGCTGAAGCATTTTCTCTGGAACGGTTCATCGCCCACGCTCAAGGCCTCGTCCACGATCAGGATGTCAGGATTTACCTGGATCTGCACCGCAAAGGCCAGCCGCACCAGCATGCCGCTCGAGTAGGTTTTGACCGGCTGGTCGATGAATTCACCAATGTCGGCAAACTCGGCGATGTCGGCAAATCTGAGATCAATCTCGCGGCGCGACAGTCCGAGCACCGCCCCGTTCAGGTAAACGTTCTCGCGGCCGGTGAAATCGGGATTGAACCCGCTGCCCAGTTCCAAGAGTGCTGCGATCCGGCCGGACCGCTGGAGGGTGCCGGTGGTGGGCTGGAGGGTGCCGGCAATGATCTGGAGCAAGGTGGATTTGCCCGAACCGTTGCGTCCGATGATGCCTATGGTCTCACCCTTGCGGATATCGAACGACACATCCCGCAGAGCCCAAAAGTCACGATACTGGGATCCGGCTTTGCGGGCAAACCACCGGCCGGCCGCGCCAGGCAAGAGGCGGGAGAGTGTCTCCGCCGCCGGAGAGATCAGGCGCGCGGCCGGACTGCTCCACATTCGGTAGGCTTTGCCGATGCGCTGGAGCGAGATCACATTCGCGCTCATGGGTGAACCGGGAAATCCTGCGGAAGAGTCGGTTGGTCCACGGTTGCGGATAAATTGGCCGGTGCATCGCCACTTCCGGAAAGGGGGGCTCCCAGGGCGATAGAAACTCCTGCGACCCAACCGCACCCAAGATCGCTGGAACCGTGTGCAATACGGACGGGTGCGGCCTGAGGAGAACGGGTCATGGGAATGTTTGGTTTAGGCGACGGGACATCTCCGAGTCAAAGGCATTCCCTTGAACGGGAAGCAGCTTAAGCCGATCTCCCGTGGTGCCTCAGTGCATTCGCAGGCCCAGCAGGCCGGCCATCTCGATGAAGGCGCTGCGGCGCAGGTAGCGCGTGAGTGCGGGGTGATTCTCCAACTCCTGCGGCGAGAGCTCCCGCCCGCAGCTTTGGTGGCGCAGAGCGTCAATTTCCTGCTGCCCCACGCTTTGCATGGCCGCGATCGTTTTTTGCGCGGAATGCACCCGGAAGCAGGCAAGGAATCGGGGCACATGGACGATGCGGGCCCCGGCTGCCTGGAAGCGCAGCAAAAGATCCCAGTCCATGGCGAAGTTGTAGCGAGGGTTGATCGGACCGGCCTGGTCCCAGATCCGGCGCCGCCAGAACATGGTCTCCTGGGGCACAAAGTCATTCAGTCGCAGCACCTCGGGGTTGTGGCGGGGAAGATACCAGCGGCTGATTTCCTGCGACTCCTCGTCAACCAAGATGCGGTTTCCATAAAGCACGTCCACTTCCGGGTGCCGGGCGAAGTAGTCGGCCACGAACGTCAGTGCACCGGGGAGAAAGTAATCGTCCGAGTTGAGCCAGGCCATGAGATCGGTGGGCGCGCCCGAGGTCTTGTTGAATCCCGTCAGGATGGCGTCGGCCTGGCCTTGATCGGGTCCGCTTTCCCATGCCAGCAGTTTGGATGCGTATTCGTTGATGAGGTCCGCACTGCCGTCGGTGGAGCCACCATCCTGCACGACATAGTCGTAGTCCACCTCTTGCTCGAACACACTAAGCATGGTTTGCCGCAGGTAGCGGGCTTGCTGATAGGAGGGGGTGACAATGGCAAAGCGCGGCCACTTTGGGCGTGGGCGCCGGGGGGCGGGGAACTTCTCCGGTTGCACCTGCTGTGGCTTTTGGGAGGGGCCCAGCATGAGCTGAAAGGCAAGCAGAGTGGCCGGCTTGCATTTCAACCAACGGTTCCAGGCCGCGATGGTGGGCACGCGGATGCGCTGTTTGAACAGCACCGTCGGGACCGCCTGCTTCTCCTGGGCTTCGAGCACGAGTTCATGGTCACCTGAGGGCAGTCGGATGCGCACGGTGAAGCCGCAGGCATCGGTCTGCATTCTGGGATGGACCGCCCGCACATCCGGCCGGGGTGCGGCGGCTTGGAATGACCAGCGGATGTCGCCGGCCTTCAGGCACAGTTCGGTAGGTTGGTCGGATTGACCGAAGCACCAGCCCCGGATCTCCAGAAATCCATCGGGCACGACCGGTGGCACGATGGATTCTAGGTGCCAGAGATGGCGGAAGCGCGCGGGCGTGGGGTTATGGGGCTCCCGTGTCCGGGCCAGCGTCGGCAGGTTGACGTGGTTGGTCTTCGTGGGTTCCAGCAGGTCGTGCGTGTGGCCGTCAATCGTGCGGATGCGCAATTGATCCAACAGCACGCCGTGGGTGCGCGGGTCGGTGGCACTCAGTGAACTGGCATCAAGCACATGCAGCACGATGTTTTTTGCCAGCGGCCGGAAGGTCACGGATAGTTCGACGGTCTGGTTAGCGAGCAGGATCCGCTCAAGGAGAAGGTTGCGACCACAGGTGATGCGCAGCGTCCGGTTTACGGGCAAGGGCCGGTTGCGCAGGGTGAGGGTTATCTCGCCGTCCCCAATCGGCAGGGCGTAGAGCGAGATGGGATCCGTGAGTCCGTCTTCGGCGTAATATCCCGCCCTTTGGCAGCGCGCCGGCCCGACCGCGGTCTGCAGGATCTCCTCAAGCAGGCGGCGATATTGGTCCTCGATGGAGAACAGGCTCAGGCGCTGGCGACCTTTCTCGGCCAAGGTGGAGCGCAATGCGGAGTCGGAGCTGATACGCACCATGGCGTCGGCCAGGGCCCCCGGATCGTTGGCATCCACCAGCAGCGCCGCGTCGCCGGCGATTTCCGGGATGGAGCAGGCCTGGCTGGCGATGATGGGCAGTCCAAAGGCCATGGCCTCAACCAGCGGAATGCCGAAGCCCTCATGCAGGGACGGAAATACGAGTCCGCCGGCGGCAGCGTAATAGGCGGCGAGACTCCGTTCGGAAATGTAACCGGTCAGCAGCACCTGGCGCCGAATATTGAGCGAGCGGAGCGACTCCTTGAGAATGTTCAGCCGGCGCTGGTCCAGATGACCGGCAAGGACAAGGGGCCACGCGGTCGGACCACACCGCTGAACGTAAAGGGCATAGGCTAGGAACAGTTTTTCGTGGTTCTTGTGGATCCAGAAATTGGCCGGGTAGAGAAAGAACGGTCCTTTGACCCGGACGGGGACCGCCTTAGTGTCGCCTTGGGGCAGGGTCAGACGGCTGTGAATGGAGGGGTAGATGCGGAAAATCCGCGAGGTATTCACCCCATAGCAGGCCATCAGCCGGGCCGCGGTGTAGTCGGAGATGACCTGGAATCGGTCGGTCACCTGCACGGCGGCCTCGAATTTTTGTTCGCGATAAACGCGGTCGGGTTCGGGCAAGGTGGCCGGGAAATCGCGGTGCAGGAGATCAACAATCAGGGTGAGGGTGGGGATGCCCGGGCAAGCCAGGTCGGTGACCCCGAAGGGGCAATAGACCAGATCGCAGCCTTTCTCCGCGGCGGTGAGGCTCGTGGCCTCCTCCATGAGCAAGACCTTGTCGCTGCTGCGAGCCAGGCTCTGGACCACGGTGAGGGTGTCGGGATTGGCGACATAGACAAAGGACAACCGATCCTCGGCATGGGCAGCCAGCCACCGCAGCATGTCGAGCAGGAGCGGCTTGATCCCACCGCCCTCACCGCCGGGTCGCATCGACGTGAGATCGACCAAAATGCGGATGGAGCGCAGAAAACTCATGGACTGGGTGCGAAAGGCCAATTGCCTGACTCGGGCGGGCTGATTCAAGTGCTATGTTGGTGCGCGCCCACAGATGGCTTGAAACAAATCTCAACTGTCTATTGCACCATGGCCATGCATTCCGTGAAGAGCACTCCGCCTGATCGTGGGGGAAATGCATGAACTCGACTGTTCCTCGAAGATCACCGCTTTGAATATGTCGAGCAAGGCACTCTTTCTCGACCGGGATGGCACGCTTATCGTCGATCATGGTTACCTGAGCGACCCATCGAATGTAGAATTGATTACCGGGGTGCGCGAGGCCCTCTGCGGATTTCTTGCGCGGGATTACCGGCTTTTTCTGTTCACCAACCAGAGCGGTGTCGGGCGCGGTATGTTCGGGCTTGATGCGGTGCACCGGTGCAATTCCCGGATGTTTGAATTGTTGGATTTGCCTCCGCCGGGATTTTTGGAGACATGCATTGTGCCCGAGGCCCCCAGTCAGGCCTCACTTTACCGAAAACCATCGCCCCGATTCATACTCGATATGATCACGAAGCATTCACTAAATCCGACGGAATCATGGATGATCGGCGACAAATTTAGTGATGTGCAGGCCGGTTTGAGTGCGGGCGTGAAGGCCGCATGGCTGGGTCAGAATGCACACGCCAAAGTCCCAGAGGGGGTTTGGGTTTGCCGTGATTTTCAGGAATTTGCGGCGCGATTGTTCTGCTGAAAATCATGAGCCTGAAGCAACAGCCTCATGCGGTGGCCCCCATCGATTTTGACGCCATATCCGTGCCAAAGCTCATGAGCCTGGATGCCGCCTGCCTCTGGCGGCAGCAACTGGCGCGCGAAGGACGCAGGGTGGTCCTTACCAACGGTTGCTTCGATCTGCTGCACGCCGGACACATTTACTTCCTTGAGCAGGCCCGCGCCCAAGGTGATGAACTTCTCGTGGCGGTGAACAGTGACGAAAGTGTCCGGATATTGAAGGGAGCGGCCCGACCGGTTCAGAACGTGAAGGAAAGGACGTATGCTTTGGCCGCCTTGTCCTGCACGAGTGCCCTGTTGGTTTTCCCTCGACCCCGGCTTGATGCGGAAATCAGATCCCTTCGCCCGGACATCTATGTGAAAGCGGGGGATTACAGCTGGGACAATCTCGATAAAGCCGAACGAAGTGCCTTGCAGGAGGCAGGAGTGGAGATCCGGTTTCTTCCTTTTTTGACCGGATGGAACTCTACCGACCTGATCTTTCGCATCAAGTCGGCACGAGGGGAGCCACCTCTCGCGTCTTGAATTGCGCACTAATTCCCAATGAACCCATTTGCCGAAGCAATCGATGTCCTGTCGAAGTGTGCTTCGCTGCAACCTGCCATCGCGGCCAGCGGTCTGGCCTTGGTGGAATGTCTGGCGGGTGGAGGCAAGATCCTGTCGTGCGGCAATGGGGGCAGTGGGGCCGACGCGCTCCATCTGGCGCAGGAGCTTTTGGGACGGTATCGCGCGGCGCGGGTGGCCCTGCCTGCCCTCTGTCTCAATGCCGATGCCACCACGTTGACCTGCATTGGCAACGATTACGGCTTTGATGAGGTCTTTGCCCGGCAGGTCACCGCTTTGGCTCGGCCGGGAGATATTTTGGTTGGGTTCACCACGAGTGGCAATTCGGCCAATGTGTTGGCGGCTTTTGTCGCAGCCAGAAAGGCCGGCGCCAAGACGGTGCTTCTCACCGGAAAGGATGGCGGTCGGGCCTTGGGCACTTGTGATTTTGAATTGGTCGTGCCCTCTGCCAACACCGCCCGAATCCAAGAGGCGCATACCGTGATGATACATTCGTGGTTGGAACAAATTGAATGCCGCTTTTTACCCGATCCGGCAGGATAACGCCCCCGTCTATATGAACACTGATCGCATCAAGGATCTCTGCCGCCGATTTGGCCGGCTCCGTGTGGTTGTGGTGGGCGATGTCATGCTCGACCACTATCTGTGCGGTGAAGTCCGGCGAATATCGCCCGAGGCTCCGGTTCCGATCATGGAAGTGACGCGGGACCTTTACCGACCGGGTGGCGCCGCCAATGTTGCCATCAACCTGGCGGCGCTTGGGGCGCAGGCAAAACTCTTTGGAGTGACGGGCGACGATGCGGCAGCCGGCCTGTTACGGGGCGCGCTGGTCAAGGGGGGAATCAACCGTGCGGGACTTTTGGTTGAAGCGGAACGCCCCACTACCGTCAAAGCCCGGATCGTGGCGGGGCACCAGCAGTTGCTGCGGCTGGACCGGGAGGCTCGGCATAAGTTGAGTGACCGCACCAGAAAGCGGCTATTGGCTGGCTTGCTGCGGAGTCTCAGTCACGCGGCGGCGGTCATCATAGCCGATTACGCAAAGGGGGTGATTGATGCTGATATGCTACGGGCCATCATCCGCATGGCGCGGAAGGCGGGCGTGCCGGTGTGCATGGATCCGAAACCACGTCGCCCCCTGCCACTGCTAGGATGTGCACTGCTGACGCCGAACCGTCGCGAAGCCTTTGAACTCGCCAACATGCCGGATGAATCGGTCGGGCTCGCGCCAGCAAAGCATGCCGGATTGCGGAGAGCAATGAAGAGGATCCACGACAAGTATGCCCCTAGGATACTCTTGGTGACACTCGGCGAGGATGGCATGGTTGTGTGGGAGAGAGGCGGATCACTTCATCATATCCCGGCAGTAGCCCGTGAGGTTTACGATGTTTCCGGTGCAGGCGACACGGTGATTGCGACCTTCGTCCTCGCCCGCGCGGCCGGGGCGGATGCTATTGAGGCGGCGGTTCTCGCCAACAAGGCCGCGGGAGTGGTGGTCGACAAACTGGGGGCGACGAGCGTGAATCCGGCGGAATTGATCGATGTGGGGCTCTGACCGTCGTTACCGGATGGCGTTTTAGTCGGACAGGACTGCTCTGTCCGATTGGGCTGAACGCCGGCAGGGGGCTTATTGAGCCGGTAGGGTGAGATTGAGTGTCCTGATCATGACGACCAGAGGCCGATGATCGGAGCCTGCCGTTGCGGCGGTCGGATTGGCGAGACAACGAATGCGGATGACTGAATGCCCGGCGAGCACGTTCAACTCAATCACCGGGACAGGGCCGTCCTGCGCATCGAAGGCAAGGGTGCGTCCGTTTGGCAATTGAACCTGGACAAGACACAACCCCGTTGGTGCCAGCGGACCGCGAAACGCGGAGAAGTTCAGCAAAGCCTTGCCGGAGGCCGGCGTGAAAGCATGGAGAACAATTTCATTGGCACCGCCCAGCCAGCGAAACTCATCTTCTGCACCCCTGCCGCCCAAGCCCAAGGGGGCGCTGGCGCTCCAGGCGGCCTGAGTTGTGATTGCCGGTCCGGTGGCCAGCACCAGCAGATTGCGGCGGTCGGGGCGATTGGCGGGACTGGTGCCCGGCTCGAGAATCGAAAGGGCGAGTCGATTAGCGCCGGGTTGCAACGGCACGGTGAAGGCGGCAAACTCCCGGTTCAGTATGGCCAAGGAGTTTTCCCATTCCCCTCTTTTCACGACCAAAGTCGCCGAATTGCGGCCGAAGAGTTCGGGACCGAATTGGGGCAAAAAAGTGATGTAAGCCAAGGTCGCCGGACCGGGATTCTCTATCATCCACTCTGATTCCCGATTTTCCAGCCACTGGACTTGTTTACCTTCCTGCGTTTCCATCGCGTTGGGGCCGGTGAGCATGACAAACCGGGGTGGCGTGGCCCTGGCGGTGGCCGAAAGAGCCACCATCAGTGGCCAGATGAAAAAGGGCAGGAGTCTTGGATGGCGCCGTAGCAGCCGGTGGATGCTGAACCTGACGGCTTGTGTGGGAAGGGCGCAGCAGATGGACAATTTCGAGGGCAAAGTCTGCGTATTTGCGTCGGTTTGTGTCGTCCTAGTCAACGTGAGAAATTTTTCTGCTTCCGGCGCCCGGAGCGCGGTGACCTCGTTGCGACGGTTCGGCTTCATGCTTGAACAAAGCGAATGCTGCGTGCTCAGTTCCTCGCGTAATTCTTTCCCCATCCCATACATGTCGTTCGATTCTGCCACCAAACCTGCCGAGCGCGTCTTTCATTTTACGTTCTATAAGTGCGGTAGCCAATGGATACGCGATTTGTTGACCGATCGTGCCATCGTGGCCTTTTCCCAGTGTCCGTTGTCGGTTTCCGGTCATGAGGTGTCGAGCGCGGGATGGCCGGAGGTGCCGGAGAAATCGGTTGCCAGTCCCCTATACACGGCGGGTGAGGCCAATTGGCGGGAACGACGGGCTGGTCCGGCCGACCGGGCGGTGGTGATCCTGCGGGATCCCCGGGACATGGTGGTTTCGCTGGTGTTTTCGATGAATTACAGCCACACGCCCGATGGGGTGAACCGGCTGCTGCGCCCGGCGGTGCGCAATGCGCAGCCAGTGGACCGAATCATGCTCGGGATGCACATGCTGTCGCATTGGTCGGCCCACATCCGGAGTTGGCTTGGGCCCGGTGTGCCCAACGCATACGTCACCCGCTACGAGTCGCTGCTCGCAGACGAGGCGGGGGAGTTCGCCAAGATTATCAATTTCCTCGGATGGCCGGTGCCGGCTGAAACGGTGGCGGCAGTGGCGGCCAAGCACTCCTTCCAGGCGCGTTCCGGACGGAAGCGCGGCGTGGAAAACGAATTCAGTCACCGCCGGAAAGGCGTTGCGGGCGACTGGCGCAATCACTTTACGCAGGGGCTGGGCCGGTTGTTCGAGGAGACCTTCCCCGGTATGTTGGTGGGTATGGGCTACGAGAGCGGTCCCGATTGGTGGCGTGAGCTTCCCGAGGTTTTGGTGGAAAATGTGCACGATATTGTGGATGAAAAGTCCCGCTTGCTGAAGGTGCTGGAGCAGCATGAGTCCGAACTGGTGCTTGTGCGCGAGGCTGCTGAAAAGAGACTCGAGCAGATCAATATACTGACTAAGGCGAACGATGAACTGCTTAAGCAGCGAAACTTCTTCGAGAAGGCGGCATCGGACCGAATGGCAGTGATTGACGATCTCAAAAACCGCTTGGCTAGTGCATTGTCCACAGGCAGCGGGCAATCGCGAAAGGGCTAGTCCATTCCTTTAATATCGTTTGGAGTCTAAACCACGAGCATGGCATTCAAAATTTGAATGACTTCCGAAAAAAATAATAGTGCTTCAACAAGCGGTGAGTCTTCTTGCCAATCCAAATGGATCTGGTCTGCGGCCTTGGCCGTCTTATTCACGGCCATTCAAATCCAAACTTCGCTCGCTAGTGGATCGTTGTCTCTTCCGCCTACATACGATGACCTAGCATATCTTAACGATGCCGTGCGCCGCCTTGAGATATTTCAATCGGCCGGCATTTGGAAGTTGATAACTGATTTTTGCAGTCAGCCGCCACATTCGCCACTTCACTCATTGCTCGCGTTCTTGGGGTTTTCAATTTTCGGAGTGAATCATTGGGCGGCTATAGCCATGAACGCATTGCCCCTAGCTTTGCTTTTGCGGCTCTTTTTTTTCTACTCGAGAAGCATTCACTCAGGTCTTTCGGTCGCTTTCTCCCTATTCTTGTTGATGGTGCCATACGCAGGAATCTTAATTATCGATTTCCGCCCGGATATGCTTTGCGCCATGCTTACTGCTGTGGGCTGCATTGCATTGGTTACCCGCCCTTGGATTGGCGATGTAAAGCATAGTGCACTTGTCGGTATCCTGTTCGGGTCTGCACTGCTAAGTAAGCCTGCAATTTTTCCTCTAACGCTGGGATGCTACGGACTAGCCATGATATTGAGTAGTATTCCCCATTATAAAACGGGCAGCGGATGGAAAATATTGGGTAAGTCATGGCTCTGGCTGTCAGTCAGTGTTTTATTAGTTGCCGGTCCATTCTATCTGATCGCCGGTTCTAAGGTAGTCGGCTACATCATTCGAAACATGTTCAGCGAGGGCGCTGAAGTTTGGATAGTCCGTATGCCACTGGCCGAAAAATTGGTTTACTATTTAGGCGGTCCGGGTGGGCGCCCTATCATGGGCCGTTGGTTATACTTTATTTCTGGATCACTTCTGATCTACGCGTTTGTCCTTGGAGCATACCGCGAACGGCGCTACGCCACAATTTCAACATTTCTCCTGATTATTTTCGTCTATTTGGTAGTATCTTTTACAGGCAATAAGACGCCGTTTCTAGGTATTGCATTCTCTGCTTTCCTTATTGTTGCCACGGTCGCGGCTTGGATTGCGTCGGTATCGCTTGTGCCAACTCAGTGGGCGCGGTTGCTGACTGTAGCAATGCTATGTATTGGGATGGTCTTGTTTAAATTTCCTGCAGCAATGCTGTGGGGCGGCAATGCGAGCTCGCAAATCATCGAAGGGCGAAATCGTATGGCCAACGCGATTGTGGATGCCCTTGTAGCTGACCAAGACTTGGCTAGGCGCACTGTATACCAACCTGTGATCGCACCATATCTTAACACTGACACTTTGCAGTTTCTGATAAAACTACGGAACAAGCCACGCCCCAATTGGAGGGCTCCTTACTTATCTGCGAAAATTGAAGACCATCAGGCAGCAATTGCAGAATCCGACTATGTCATACTCTATAGCCTGAATAGCACAGATGTGATCCCATGGCTACCCAGTCTGCGTCTTAGGAGTGAGACATACGAGGCGACTCAGAAATTGTTTTCTTTGGTCTTAAAAGTGCCTGATCAGTCGGGGAATGGTTCAGTAAGTTTGTATCGGAGAAAATAACTATGCTTGGTGAGCATCGATCACGATTCCGAGGGTCTATTACTGGCTCAATTGTTAGTGCCGTATGCAATTGTTTGCCCAAATCTTTTGCGCAGAGTTTTTATGCAGACATAGATGAACGCCCTAGACCTCACCATAGTTAGCCCTGTATATAGGGCAGAAGGGATCGTTCCTATGCTTGTTGCACGACTACAAGCTGTTCTTGAACCTTTGGTTTCCAATTACGAAATCATCCTGGTGGAGGATGGGAGCCCCGACCAGAGTTGGCGTGAGATTGAAAACGAAAGCCGTCGGGACAAGCGGGTCTTGGGTGTTCGGCTGAGTCGCAATTTCGGGCAGCACTATGCTATTTCTGCCGGTCTCAGCTTGGCCCGGGGCCGTTGGGTTGTGGTGATGGATTGCGATTTGCAGGATCGCCCCGAGGAGATTCCGGCCCTCTATCGTCGTGCAAGGGAGGGCTACGATATTGTGTTGGCTCGCCGCGTGATTCGCCGGGACGGACTCTTGAAGATTGCCGGATCGCGCTTGTTTTATGGCAGTTTGAGTTACCTGACGGGCGCGGAGCAGGATGCCACAGTAGCCAATTTCGGCATCTATCACGCCAAGGTCATCGCGGCCATCAACCAGATGACGGAGAGCATCCGCTATTTCCCGACCATGGTGCGCTGGGTCGGATTCCGGCGGACCACGCTGGATGTCGAGCATGCCACGCGTGCGGTGGGCTCCTCCAGTTACAACCTTTCACGCCTGATCAACTTGGCTTTGGATATCGCGTTGTCCTATTCCGACAAGCCGTTGAAGCTGGTGGTGAAAACCGGATTTCTTATCTCCGGCGTGGGTTTTCTGTTTGCCGGCTACACCGTGATCCAGGCCTTGCGCGGCCAAATCGTCGTATTGGGGTATGCCAGCTTGATCATTTCCGTCTGGATTCTATCCGGGCTCATCATCCTTATTCTCGGCGTGATCGGACTCTACGTGGGAAAAGTGTTTGAAGGGGTAAAGCGTCGCCCGGCTTTTCTCATCAAGGAAACCACCGCTGATGAATCCTGAACCACCCATCGCCCTGTATCTGATGTCCGCCAAAGGACGTGCGGTGCTGCAATGCCTGTTGGCGGAGTTCGGGCCCCAATTGATCAGCCATGTGGTTATCGGCCGGGATGCGGCCGTGGCGGACGACTACCACGTGGAGATTGAGGACATGGCGCGGAGTGCCGGTTTGAGGACCTACTCCCGGCAGGAGGCGCCGGCTTCGAACGCCGCCTGCCTCTTTGCAGTATCGTGGCGGTGGCTGCTGCCGGAGCAGCCTGGCCAGAAATTGGTGGTATTCCATGATTCGCTGCTGCCGCGTTACCGCGGATTTGCCCCGCTCGTGAGTGCCTTGGTGAACGGGGACGATCAACTGGGAGTCACCGCTTTGCTCGCTTCAGCAGAGTATGACCGGGGACCGATCCTCGGGCAGGAGCGGATCCGGGTGACGTATCCCCTGCGAATTGCGGACGCCATCGAGGCGATCACACCCTGCTACCAGCGGTTGGCCATTGACGTTTCTCGCCGCGTGCAAACCGGCACGCTGGCGGCGCAGCCCCAGGACGAGTCGGCGGCGACCTACAGCTTGTGGCGAGACAATGACGACTACGCCATCGATTGGACGTGGGATGCCGCTCGGATCGAGCGCTTCGTTGATGCGGTAGGTTTCCCTTATCTAGGGGCATCGACCGTCGCGCGGGGCCGTGCCTTTCGTATCCTAGAATGCCGGGCTGAGGCGGATGTAACGATAGAGAATCGCGCTCCCGGCAAGGTGATCTTTGTGCGCGACGGTAAGCCGGTGGTCGTTTGTGGCCGTGGCTTGCTGGCCGTGCGCCGCATGATCGATGCGACAACAGGTGCGGATGCGCTTCCACTCGGCCAATTCCGGACACGATTTGGCCCGGCGCAACCCTGAGCCGTTATCCTCCATGGAATCCCCCATACCTTTCAATCGCTCGTCCCTTGAGGGGCGCGAACTCGAGGATATTTTCCAGACCATCAGTATCGGCCAGATTGCCGGCGATCAGACCTTTTCCCGTAAATGTCACCGCCTGCTGGAATCGACCCTGGGCATCCGGCGTGCTCTCGTCACCACCTCTTGCACGCATGCCCTCGAGATGGCAGCCCTGCTGCTGGATATTGGAGCAGACGACGAAGTCATTGTTCCGGCCTTCACCTTTGTCTCCACGCCCAATGCATTTGTCACGCGAGGCGCGCGTCCGGTCTTTTGTGACATTCGCCCGGATACTTTTAATCTTGATGAGGCCAAACTCGAGCGCCTCATCACGCCGCGGACCAAGGCGATCGTGCCGGTTCATTATGCCGGGGTGGGGTGCGAGATGGATGCGATCATGGAGGTGTCCCGCCGCCATAAGATCGCGGTCGTGGAAGACAATGCCCACGGCTTGTTCGGCAAGTATAAGGGACGCTGGCTCGGCACCTTCGGGGCATTGGCGACGCAAAGTTTTCATGAGACCAAGAATATCACCTGTGGCGAAGGTGGCGCCCTGCTGATCAATGATGAGCGCCACGTCGAGCGTGCTGAAATCATCAGGGAGAAGGGAACCAACCGCGCGCGTTTTTTCCGGGGTCAAGTGGACAAATATTCATGGGTTGACGTGGGCAGCAGCTACGTGATCAGCGACGTGCTCGCTGCGTTCCTCTACGCGCAATTGGAAGTGTGGGAGACGATCCAACGCAAGAGACGTGAACTCTGGATGAGCTATGACTCTGCATTGGCCGACTGGGCAGATCGCAACGGGGTTCGCCGGCCCATCGTGCCTGCCCACTGTGACCAATCTTGGCACATGTATTATCTTCTCCTGCCCACGTTGGCGCGGCGCCAGGCGTTGATTGCGCATCTCAAGGCACGTGGAATAATGGCGGTTTTCCACTATCTGCCACTGCATCTGTCCGAATATGGGCGGCGATTCGGCTGCCCGGCTGGAGCCTGTCCCGTAACTGAGGATATCAGTGATCGAATCCTGCGACTTCCCTTCCACAACAGCATGAACGCACAGGATCAGGCCCGGGTCATTGAAGCTGTGCTCGGGTTTTCGGCAAACACCTGACTCGAGTCACAGCCAGTTGGCTCCCAACAGCAGGGCGGTAGCACCACGGGAATCCGCTTCGCTCAGCCGTTCACTCGGACCCTTCAGTTCCAGCGTGCGTTCCCCGGCGGGGAGCACTGTTTCCAAACGGAACCGGGCCGGGCCTTCGGTTCGGGTCGTAGCCACGGACCGACCGTCCACAACCAGGGCGAATTCTCCGGCCCAAGGCGTCTGTAATTCAAGATAGACGATACGGTCCTTGTCTGTGCGGATGACGGCGTTGAAGTCGGGTGCAAGCCAGCCGTCATTGTAAATTCCAATGATCCGCGGAAGGAACTCGGCCTTGGGCGGTGGGGCCGGGGGGCGCCGGTCGTTTTGTGCGGCCAATTTTGCCGCCAGCTTCTGCTGCGCGGTCGGAGAGCGCGGGGTGCGGACCCTTTCCCACCAAGGTGCCTCCTTGGCCAGATAGTCAATGTAGCCCAGCCACCAATTGAGATGAATGTGGTTCCAATGCTTGCGCTGGGTGGCAAAAATATCATCGAAAACCTTTTGGCGCTGCCCGCGCGTCTTCGTGGTGGCATAGTCCCGAGAGGCAGCGATTTTCTCCGGAATATGGTGGATGAACGCATTTCCGGCGGACAGGCGTTGCCAATATTCGTAGTCCATCGCGAAGTTGAAAGAGGCATCGAACTCGCCATAGCGCTCCCAAGCGCGGCGCGTCCAAAAGGCCGCTGGCTGACAGATGTAACACAGCCCTTTGAGCAACTCTTGATCGTGGGGATGGGTGGTGTAGGGTTGGGTGACCCGACCCTCCTCGTCGATGTAGTCAGCCTGGCCATAGATCAGATCGGCGCTAGGGAAGTGATTGAACGCCTCCACCATCTTGGAGATGGCGCTTGGTTGCAGCACATCATCACTGTTCAGATAGGCGAGAATCGATCCTTTCGCCTGGGCCAACCCCGCATTAATGGCGCTGGTCTGGCCGCCGTCAGGCTGGCTTTGCCAAGGAAAACGCGTGCCATATGACTTTAGGATCGAGACTGATTCATCGGTGGAGCCGCCGTCCATCACCCGGTATTCCACGTGGGGATAGTCCTGGTGCAGGACGCTCTCGATGCATGCACGCAGGAATCTGCCCTGCTGGTAGGACGGAGTGACGATCGAAACGAGTGTAGGTTCGCGAACCTGCGCGGGGGCACCCGTCCCGGACGCGGCAGGTTGGGTGAAAAGTTCCGCCAGGCGGGCGGCGGATTTTTCGTAGGAGAATTCGCGGTAGCGGGCGAGACCGCGCTGTTGGTAAACGGCCCGTAATTCCGGATTTTGCCAGAGCAGTTCGATCGCGCGGGCGATGTCCTCCGGGTTGGACGGATCGAAATATTCTGCGGCATCGCCGCCCACCTCGGGCAGACTGCAGACATTCGAGCAAGCGACTGGCAGCCCCAGACCAAAGGCCTCCAGCACGGGAATACCGAATCCTTCAAACAAGGAAGGGAAGACGAGCAGTTCTGCCGCAGCCATGAGCTGTTTGAGGTCGGTTTCATTCACATAGCCCAGCGACTTGACTGAGGCGTCGAGACCAAGGGCTGAGATCTTTCCTCGCAGCGTTCCCTGATTGTCAGCACCTGTGAGCACGCAGGCGATGTCCGGAATCCTGGCGCTCAGCAGCCGCAGGGCTGCGAGCAAGGAGTCATGGTTTTTGTGTGGCCAGGGGTTGGCATTGTAGAGAGCAAACCGTCCTGGCAGATGATGCTTTTCGCGGAGGGCCAGCATCCCTTCTCCGGCAGGCAGGGGGTGATCCCAAGCGTGGGCCGCGGCGGGATATATGGTATGGATCCGGCCCGCTGCGCGTGGGTAATGACGTGCGATGTCGTCTCGGCAAAAATCCGAAAGCGTGAAAATAAACGCCGAATGCTCGATGGACTCAGTGAACTGCAGATCGCGGTCACGTCGTTCCACCGGGGTAAAGTTGGTGCCAAGGTGAACATGTTGAATGTCCGGCAGGCAGGTGGCTACCCGGGTTTTTCCATTGGCCGGGTAGTAATTGTAGAAAAATGGGTAGAAATAGACGACCCAGTCGGGTTCAAGCCGGTCAATCAGGCTCCGCTCAATGGTGGCCACCACCGAAAGGTCGATGCCATGGAGGGAGTGGCGCTGGACGCTCGAAGGCCAGCCTGTCCCGATCTCGTTCAAGTTGGCATGGCTGTGTCCGGTGTGCAGCTCTATCCCGGGAATGGCGGCCAGTGCAGTGACAACGTTTTCAAGGTAACCTACGATGCCGCCGCTCTTGCCTGGGACGAATGGCCGGACGCTGATGTAGATCTTCATGGCGATCAGGATTTGACCGGCAGGCCGTCATCACGGTTACTGACCATGCGCAGTCCGGCCGCGGCCTGGCCCCAGAGGGCGACGATGGCCGATTGCAGTTGCGGAGGGAAGTGCTGGGCGACTTGCGGATCGCCGGCGCATTCGTGCAGTTGCCGGCAGATTTCGGCCAGGACACCCGGGGTTAAAGGCGCCCCTGCATGTTTTTGGGTCACACGCTGGATTTCGAAAACACGGTTCCAGCCGCCGCCCGAGGTTTTGGTCGAGGCATACTCGCGGCTGCAAGCGATCGCTTGTCCAACCATCTCGGGTTCGCCTTGCCGGGATAGCGTCAGCCACAGGTCGCTATCCATGGCGAAATGCAGCGACTCATCGATCTTGGCCCCGGCAACTTGCAAGGCGTGCCGGTTGATCGCCGTTGCCGGTTGAAGCACAAAATTTAACCCCCAAACGAGTGCTTCCCGAGAGTAGGCAAAATGCTCGGGGTAGAAAGGTATCCGTCGTGTGTCGTCCTCGTTGGTTCGGAATCCCATACCGAGATAGAAGGGTGCGTGGGGATTGCGCCGGTAGGCTGCGGTAAGGGCTGCCAGGGCTCCGGGGAGATAAAAATCATCCGTGTTCAGCCAAGTAACGATCTGGCCACGGGCCACCGCCAAGCCTTTGTTGATAGCGTGGCTCTGGCCCCGGTCTTTCTCGCTGACGTAGTGGGCCAGTCGGGTGCGATAGGGTGCGATTTGCTCAAGGGTAGCCGCCGCCGAGCCGCCATCGATCAGGATGACCTCAAACGTCGCTTCGGCTTGAGCAAAAATGCTCTCCAAGCACTGGCCGACGAAGGCTGGCTGATTGTAGCTGGGAACGATGATGCTGATCAAACAATCAGAGGGCGACATGTGAAGGGTTTTGAACCGGGATGGGTTGGATCTGTAACTGGCGGATACGTCGCGTCAGTTGCATGGCCGAACGGCGGTGGGCGGAGGCGATGCTTTGCTCCTCGGCGAGCGTTTTACGGGTCGAGGCCAGCGAGTCTTGGAGCGCGGCCGTTGCTATCTCCAAATCGTGCACCCGGGTTTGCAGCAAAAGGGCATCCTGGGTCTTTTCTGCAAGTGCCGCTTTGAGGCGGTCGCACTCCCGCTGCAGTTCAGTCTGAACGTCGTGAAAGGATTTTTCCAGACGAGCTTGGGCGGCAACGAGGTCGGTTATGGACATGTCGCGCCGGGCCAGGGTTGCTTGGCATTCGGCCAATGTAGACTCTCGCTCAAGCAACGTCGCCTGCAATTGGCCCAAGTGTGTAGAAACGCTTTGCGCTTGCCGCCGCTCTTCCTCCAACAGGACGTTTGTGGCGCTCAGTTCAGCATTCAGGTTATCCGCGAACTGGGCGGCCTCAGCACGGAAGGATTGGAAGGCTTTTTGCGTGGCCTCAAACTCAGCAAGTTCGCGGGCAAGCTGGTCGTTGCGGTCCCGCAATTCGCCTTGCAGGGTGTCGAGAGTCTCCTCGGCCCTGGCCTGGAAGTCGGCGTGGTTAGAACGGGCCGCGGCCAGTTCGGCTTGCAGTTGCTCCACGTGCTCGCGGGAGACGGCAAGGGCGGCTTCTGCCTGATGGGCTGAGGCGAACGAATCTGCCAGGGAGCGCTCCAATTCGACGCGCTGCAGCTCGGCAGCCTGAAGCTGTTCAGTCTGCTTGGCAAAGGCTGCACGAACATCCTCCAATGCGGCCTCAAGTCGGCTTTTCTCCTCGGCCATTGCGCTTTGGGATTGTTCGTGCGCGGCCAACAGCTCGTTGCGAGCAGACAGATTGGCCTCCAAAAGGTTGGTTGCCTCGCTCAGCCGGAGGTGGAGGGAGTCGATGGCCACATTGTCATCATGCTGTCGCTTGGCATTGCGCTCGAGGATGGCCTGCATGTATTCCCTTTGCCGATGCAACCGGTGCGTTTCGGTTTCCATCTGGGCCAGGGCCTCCGTGCGGGAGTGTAGCTCTGATGTCTTGGCCTCAAGCTCCACGTGGAGCGCGGCGGAGGCTTCCTTCAGTTGTAGAATCTCGTTGTCAGCCATGCGCAGACGCTCGGCCATCTGGACCTGTTCCGTGGCATGGGCCTGTTGAAGCTCCTTGCGGTCAAGCTCGGCGGCGGTGAGGTCGCGGGTCTTGGCCTCGAGTTGGGCCGTCAAGTTCTGTTGGTTCTCCTCAAGCTCACGCAGGGATCGCAACAGGCGGTCATGTTCTTCTTGCAGAGCCCCAAGTGACTGCTGCTTGAGGATGATCTCTTGATGGAATTGCTCGTGAGCGGCGGCCTGCTGCCGACGAAGGGTGTCAATCAAGGGCATCAACGCGCCCGCTTGCTCCTTCTCGGATTCCAATTCGGTCTTTAGCAGCAAAACTTGTCGCTCGAGCATGTGAACCTTGCTCGCGCTTACGATTTGCTCTTGGGCAAGGGCGGCACTTTTACTGACTTCCTCCTCGGCGGCGACTCTTGCTTCGTTCGCCAGCCGATTTAGCTTATGGATCTGATCTTCGGCGAGTTTCTTCTCGGTTTGCTGCAATCCGTCGAGCGTTTCCAGCTGTTTGCGCAGGCCCGCAGCTTCCTCGCGCGCGGTGAGCACATTGGTTGTAAGCGTCTTGATCTGCTGCAACCGGTTGGCCGAATCGAGCTCTGTGGCCCGCAATTTGTCGGACAATTGTTCAATTTCTGAGCGGAGGGCCGGCAAATCCTTTTCGGCGGCCCGTAGCCGATGCAGCAGTTCCATCTTGCTTCGGTCAAGGTCGGTGAGAGTAGTTTCGCGGGCCTTCACCTCATCGGTCAGTCTGAGAATTTGGACAAGCCGGCTTGAGCGATCCGACTGGATTTCTTGGAACAGATCCCTGCTTCGGCGGATGCTGACCAATTGTTCCTCGGGCAGCCGTTGGAGTAATATGACGCGGTCACCGGCCGGTTGAATCCGACCTGATTTTTCTAAATATCGGGGCAGCTGGGCAATCACGTCAGCTGGGCGCACCAGCTTAAGGCAAGGTGCATCCACAAAATGACAGTCCCAACCGCAGCCAAAACAGGGAAGTGGATGGACAAAGGCGATTGAAGTGGGGAGCGATGGGGTGAAGCGTGGCCAGGTGCCGCCGCCGTATAGCCCCACAACGGGCGTCTGCACCGCTTCCGCGAGATGGGCGGTGCTGGTGTCACTGCCCAAATAGAACCGTGCGTCGGCCAGCAGGCCGGCCAACAGCGGCATTTGGCCGGTTTCACCCAGCCACACGGCCGGCTCGATCCGTTGCGCGGGCAGCCGTGCGAGCACATTTCGTATGACGGTTTCCTCCCGCACATGCGCGACCAGCAGCACGCGCATTGAACTGCGCCCCATCAGCCAACTTAGAACCTCGGCGAAGTTTTCGGGACTCCACGATTTGACGGCAACATTGGCGATGCCTGCCGGATTGCATACCAGGTAGCGATCGGGCTTCAGCCCCATTTTGGCCAACGCCGCGCGTGCCTCGGTGGCGGCCGATGCAGGCAGGGAGAGATCGGGGGCAAGCGCTTCGATCCGCGTCCGGCTCAGATGTTCGATCAGTCGACGGTTTTTTTCCAGCTCATGACTGTCCCGGTCGACGGCCACACCCTCTGGGAAGAGTTCCTCGGGTTTCATGAGAGTGCCGGCCGAGTCGAGAAAAGACCGGGTAGGTTCATCGAACACGGCCGGTCCGAGACTGAGTCGGCGGCTGGCTGGGGCGGCCGTTGCCGCCAAGGCGTGCAACCAGGATTTTTCGTAACCGACCGCGACGAGGACTTCGGGAGAAAAATCTCCGATCTGATGGCCCAAAGCGGACACCTCTTTGAATTCTGCGGCAGTCTCGCGGTAGGGGTTGGCCGTCGTGGTCAGGTAGTCAACACCTGCGGGCAGCAAGGGTATGATGTCCCGGTGGATTTCCTTCAGAAGCAGGCCAATCCTAGTCGCTGGCCAGAGGGACTTCAGCCGGGCAAGCGCAGGGGCGAAGAGAATGAGATCACCATAGGAGTCGCTGCGGACAAAAAGCACGCTCTTAGGGGCGGGAAGTGCGCCTGAGGCCGCTTTTTCAAAGAGCGCGTCAAGGGTTGGGGCGGGCTTTTCCTGAGTTGGGCGAGTTGCTGTGGGTTGGACGCGGCTCTTCAGGCCGGTGCGGGCACGCTTAAGCTGGTCTAGCAATCGTTGGGATTCGCGGGTCATTTCACGAGTTGCAGCGCAAGCGCCAAGACAATCTCCAACTGGGCGGACTTGAGTGCCGTGACTCCACGTGTTTGGAGATGATCGAACGAGGTTGAAAGGGGAACAAAAGGGGTGAGCAGGGGCATGCCAAGGCGG